>NZ_JBHWDV010000020.1:0-129816 GCF_042734445.1 Streptomyces sp. NPDC059649 | reverse complement strand
CAAACACATCGAGACTGTCGTCGAAGCCGGCGGCAGCGACGAGCACCGAGAGGAACGGCAGTTGCGCCTCGGGGTATGGATCAACAACCAACGCAGCAGAGCCGCCACACTGCCCCCGGAACGCGTGAAGCAACTCACCACCATCGGCATGCGATGGAGGTGAGGAGTCATCTGCGATTCTCTTCGCGGATCATTCTGCGGAGGCTGGTACGAGCGGCGGCCAGGTCTTCCTCCAGGGCGGTGATGCGGGCCTCGGATGCGGCCTGGGCTGCTGTGGCTTGTTGTAGCTGGCTGGTGAGGTGCTGGTTTCGGCGGTCCAGTTCGTCGGCTCGGGCCGCCAGGTCGGGGGCGTGGAGAGCATCAAGTTGCTGGCCCAGCTGGTGCCGCAGTGCGCTTTGGAGCCGGTCGCGTTCCGCACGTAGTTCTTTGACCTCTTGGCGGGCGAGTTCGAGTTCGGCGCGCAGCCCTACCCCAGTAGGTGAGTTTCCTGGCTGGGCTGGTGTGGTGGTGAGGCGGGCTTGACGGAGCTGGGCTGCTTCGACGTGCTCGCGTACGCCCGGAGCGTAGGTGAGCCAGGTGGAGACGTGGGCGGTCCGGGCGACGGCAGTGAAGGTGACCGGCCGCCCCTCTTTCTCGAGTGAGGCGAGGGCGGTCATGACGCGGGCGCGCTTGTCGAGACTGTCGCGGCGCCGTGCTTGGGCGAGGGGGGCGGGGTTGCCGCGCGGGTTCACCGGTGTTCTTCTCTGCGGATCGCGGTGAGGGGCAGGAGGGTGTGGGTACCGCCGGCCCGGGCTTTGCGGAGCACGGTGCTGGCCTCCTCGATCTGCGTCCGCTCGGCTTCGGGGAGAGCCTGCAGGCGTTTACGCATCCGGTCCACGACGTGTTCGTAGGCAGTGATCTGCGCGGTCAGGGCGGTGGTGACGAACTCGGCTGCCCCCATGGCCAGGGCAGTCTCGCGGTCGGCACGCAGTTCATTGATGTGCGCCTCGATCGCGGGCAGGTAGGAAGGGTCGGGTCGGTAGAAGCCGCAGCCGGCGCACTGGAAGCGGATCGGGCAGGCCTCTCCCCCGGCTTTGACGTTGGACGGTTCGGTACATCCTCCGTAGGGAACGGCGACCGAGCGCATCTCGTAGGCGGTGGCGGAGCATGGACTGGGGTGACCGATTTGGTCGACGACGTGCGCACTGAGCTTGGTGACCGCCTCACGTTTCCGCTTCAGGGAGACGGTTAATGGTGGAGTCGGGTATTGGAACTACCCGAATACCTGCCTGATCTGCTGGGTCTGCCCATCACAGGGATGTGACGTGGCCGAGGTCCGGGAAAAACGGGTGCCATGTGAATGCCGGCCCGCCAGGATGAGGGTCATGACTGGTGGGTCGCGCGTGGGGAGCCGACAGGACGTGGAGGCGGGGCGCCCGCTTGCCCTGGTCACGGGGGCGGGGCGTTCGGCGGGAATCGCAGCATCCGTGGTACTGAGTCTGGCCCGGGTCGGCTGGGATGTGGCCTTCACGTACTGGACTCCGTATGACGCACGGATGCAGTGGGGCAATGAGCCCGGGGCGCCCGAAGAGCTGCAGAAGCAGGTGGCGTCCCGTGGAGCGAGAACGCATGCGGTCGAGGCGGACCTGAGCGACCCGGCTGTCCCGGCTCAGCTCTTTGACAGCGTCGAGCGTGAACTGGGGAACGTCACCGCGCTGGTGCTCTGCCATTGCGAATCGGTCGACTCGGGCCTGTTGGACACCACGGTGGACAGCTTTGACCTGCATTTTGCGGTCAATGCGCGGGCAACCTGGCTGTTGATCCGGGAGTACGGGCTGCGGTTCCGCGGGCAGCATGGCAGCGGGCGGATCGTCAGCCTCACCAGCGACCACACCGCCGGCAACCTGCCTTATGGGGCAAGCAAGGGGGCGATGGACCGGATCACGTTGGCGGCCGCCCGTGAGCTCGCCCACCTGGGAGTGACCTGCAACGCGATCAACCCCGGTCCGACCGACACCGGGTGGATGACTGAGGATCAGAAGGCGGACATGATCCGCTTCACGCCCCTGGGGCGCCTCGGTGTGCCGCAGGACTGCGCGAATCTGGTCACGTTTCTCTGCTCGGCGGAGGGCGGATGGATCAACGGCCAGCTTCTTCAGAGCAACGGCGGCCTCGGGTAGCCAAGCGCATGGACACGACTCACGGGCTCTTCCGGCTGGCGACGTCAGCGGCGTAGGCGCCCCAGTCCCCGGCCGCGGCTCGCTGCCACTTGACGGCGACGGTGATGTCGATGCCGAGGGTGCGGGCGAGGACTGCGGCGGGCAGTTCGGTGGCGAGCTGGAACAGCGCGGTCGAGCGGGCTTCCGCAAGCCGGATGCCAAGTTTGCGGAGTCGTTCGCCCATGGCCCAGGCACTGATCGGACGGCCGGGCTGGCCGCCGGGGAAGAGCCAGGTCGAGTCTGTCCGGCCGAGGACGGCATGGCTGCGGCGAATCTCGGCCTGCCGGAGGGCCAGTTCAGCGACGGGTGCCGGAAGCTCGACGGGGACGGCGCCGAGGCGGATGCGGACAGTTCCGTCGGTCTCCCGGATGTGGTCGATGGTGAGCCGGGAGATCGCGGCGGGCCACTGGGCATAGAGGAGCAACAGCAGGCCGGCGAGGCGGTCTTCGGGCTTGAGGTTGTCGTCGTGCAGCAGGCGTCGGGCGGTGGCCCAGCGGGCTTCGTCGTCCATCGGCTGTGAGGGGCCGTTCCATCGCTCGGCCGGGAAGCTGAGATCCCGGGCGATCTTTTGAGTGAGGGCCCAGCGCACGAAGTGGCCTGCCTCCTGGCGAAGGCGGGCATCGTCGCCGGTCATCCAGCGTTCAAGGTCGGTCTGGCGACAGGTGGCAAGGGTCAGGTTCTGGCCCTCGAGCCAGTTCAGGAGATAGGCGGCCGCCCGCAGATGTTGCCGCGCGACCTGAAGCTGGTAGTACGTGGTCTCCTTGCCGCGGCTGCGACGGCGAAGCCGACGCAGGAGGTGCCAAGTCGCGTACCGGTGCAGGATTTTCCGTCCCTCGGCCGACGCGTGGGAGGCGACGAGGCCCTTCACGTGCCGTTCGAGACGGACCATCTGCTCGTCCCGCCGGGGCAGGGCTCCGGTGGCGACGAGAACGCTGCGGATGTGCTCGACGACCTTGCCTTCAGGGAGCTCGTCCAGGGCCTCATGGGTGAGAGGCCGGCGGCCGGAGCCGAGATCGGACAGGACAGTGGAGACGATGCCCTTGGAGAGCCAGCGCATCGCGGTGCCGGCCCGTTCGGTATCGGCCAGGGCGTCGTGAAGGGACTGCAGCTTCGGGCTGATGGAGCCGGTGTCATCGGCGAGGAGTTCGTGGAGCCGCTGCTTGAGGGTGCAGCGGGGGCACGGTCCCGGCGCGTGCAGCCGTTCGGCTTGTCCGCAGGTGGGACAGGGGCGCCAGAGCTCGGCGTCCGGCGTGGTGCAGGGGCCGCAGACGGGGGCGTCGGCGGTGCCGGAGTGAATGCCGCGCATGCGTCCGCAGACGGTGCAGTGAGCTTGGCGCCTGTCACAGCCGCCGCAGCGGGGCAGGCCGGTGAGCTTCGAGAGCATGCAGGGTGCGGTGCGGCCGCAGATCGAACAGAGCAGGATGGGCAGGGGACGGCAGTTCGGGCAGATCGGCCCATCCGCAGTGCGGGAGTTGACCATGCGTGACTCGCCGCAGACGATGCAGGTCTCCAGGTTCGCCGGGTCCTTGACCAGGCAGCTCGGACACAGCGGGCGCCCTTGGTCGTCGCGGGTGGCCGGCTCGCGTCGGGCGCCGCAGCGTACGCATTCTTCGAAACGGGACTTGGCGATGCAGTTGCGGCAGACGCGCTGCCCGTCGAGCGGCTTGTCGATGCGGACCACTCGGTGGCAGCGAGGGCAGGCGGGCCGGACGATCCCGGCGACCCCGGCCTCGTGCAACAAGTCGATGAACCGCAGGATGGCGCGATGCGGCGCCAGGTGTCCCTCCCCGGTCAGCAGCCGAGGGTTCTCCTCCAGAGCCCAGACCACTCTCTGGCGGTAGTGAGGACGGTGGGGTGCCGACCGGCGGAGGGCCTCGGCGACCGCACCGCGGTCGGCGCCCGGGGCGATTGCGGTGATCAGTTCGTGAACGACCGCGGCTGGATCACGGTCGTCGTTGTCGGGACACATCGAACAGCGCGGCAGGCCCCTGCGGTCCCGGAAGCTGACGCGTCGGACGTTTCCGCAGGCGGTGCACTCGGCTCTCTCCTGTCCGCAGACTCCGCAGTACCAGTCCTGGCCCTTGCGCTGGAGGGTTCGCAGCTGCTTGCCGCACTCCGCGCAGACCGGTGCCGCGATCGCCGAGGCGCCGGCCTTGCGGAGCTCGATGAGCAGATCGCCGATCGCCCGGGGCGCCGGGGACCGGCCGTCTGTCAGGACGGCGGATCGCATCGCCAGGGCCTTGGCCAGCTGGCGCGACTTCGCTCGGCCGCCCGCGACCGCGGTGACCACGGCCCGGATCCTCTCAGCGCCGAGTTCCTTCTCGACATCGGTGACGAGGTCTGTGATCAGGCCGATCGGGTCCGTGACGGCGCGATCAAGCTGGTCAGCCGTGGTCAAGACCGGTCAACTCCTCTGATCCGGGCCCTCTTTGGACGCAGTCCGCCGAGTCCCTCCGCGTCGGGTGCCGAGCCTCCGGCGGCTGCCTTCTTCGGCTTCTTCACGACCCCGGCCGCCGCGATCGGCTCGATGAGGTCGTCCATGGTGCAGTCGAGGATGTCGAGCAAAGCCATGAGGATCTTCAGGCTCAGTCGCTCCGGTCGCTCGACGACGAGCCGGTAGACCTGGCTCGAGGACAGGGTGATACCGCGCTCGGCGAGCGGAGGGATGAGGTCGGTGGTGGAGAACATCCCGCGGTCGGCCATGACTTTGCGCAGGTGCCAGTGGTAGTCGAGCTTGGCGGCCATCGCCGGATCCCTCCTCATCAGGCCCCGGCAAACGCCGGGGCCAGTGCCTTGTGCAGGGAAGTGTTCATGAAGTCGTCGCTGACGTGCGTGTAGATGGCCAGGGAGCTGTCGCACTCGTGACCGACCTGCTGCTGGATGAAGCGCCGGTCCACCCCGTCCTCGGTCAGATGCGTGACGTACGAATGCCGAAGACTGTGCGGGGTCAGCTCTTTGGCCAGCCCGAGAGCGTCCCGGTATGCCTCGAACCGGTCGTTGATCGAGCCGGGCTGCAGGCGGCCCCCGCGCTCAGTGATCCACAGAGCAGGGTGATCGGGGAACCCGAAGCGCGGGCGGACGTTCTCGACGTAGTCAGCGACCGCCTCGACGGCCCAGTCCATCACCGACAACACGTTTCGCCGGCGCGGCGGCTGGCCCTTCTTCGCCTTGCCGTAGCGGACGTTGAGGGTGCCGTACCGGCCGAACTGGCGGGCCTGCGGGTTGCGTCCGAAGTCGACCACATCGAGCTTGGACGTCTCGGTCCGGCGCAGTCCCCACCCGTAGATCACCTTGAAGAGGGTGGCGTCGCGGTAGGCCGCGAGGGCTCCCTTGCGTTTCGCCCGTACCGCTCGTTCGACCTGGTCGTCGGCGTAGTCGAGGAAGACCTGCAGCTCTTCCCGTGTAAAGGGCCTCGCCTCCGGGTCTCCTTCGTAATCCTGCAGGTGAGGGAGGGTATTCCACTCGTGGCAGATCGCCACCGGGAAGGTGCCGAAGGCTTCCTCACAGGCCGGAACCCAGCCGTAGCGGGCGTCGATGAGGAGCTCGGTGAACAGCCGAACGATGCCCTGGTAGCTGCGGACCGTGGACGGCGCCAAGTGCTTCTCGCTCGTCAGCGACGCCGACCACTCGTCCAGGTGGGCCGGCGTCCACCGCCACGGGTACTCGTTCGTGAAGTCCAGAAACCGGCGGATCAGCCGTTCCCTCGGGTCGATCGTGTCGTCCTTGAGCCCCCGCGACTTCTGCTGAGCACGCCAGCCCCGCAGCATCGCGTCGAACATCGCGTCCTCGGGACGCAGCTGAACAACACCGGAGACGAGCTCCAGTTGAGCTGACCCGGCCAGGGCCACCTTGCTCGGATGCACCACTCCAGACCCTCCCTTCTGGAGGGCAGATCATGCATCAGAAGGGATCGGCTCGGCAACACCCCTGCTCAGCAGGCCAGTTCATAGACCCTGCGAACTCGTTCCGCTTCCCGCATCGACCAGGCGACCTGCGGTTTCTCGCCCGTCTGATGCAATTCCCGAGGGTTGTAATACCGCTGGGTCATGGCGATGGACTTATGGTCCATCAGCTCCCGCAGCACGTCGACGGGAGTGCCGGCGTCTGCATGGCGCTGAGCGTAGGAGTGGCGGAAGGCATAGGGGTAGACCAGCGACCGGTCGAAGGGGAGGCGGTTTCCTTCGCTGTCGGTGCCCTCGGCGTGAAGTTCGGGCAGGGTGTCGACCCACAGGCGCAGGGCGTCGCTGAGGTAGCTGCTGGAGATGTAGGGGGTACCGCTCAGGGCGGTGAGGGCGGGGAAGAGATAGGCATCTCCCCTGGCGGGCAGGTGCAGTTGGCTTCGGCGTGCCTGCCAGGTACGGATGGCCTGGGCGGTGGAGGCGGTGATCGGCAGACGGCGGCGGCGACGCTTTCTCTTGTGGTTATCCCAGATCAGAGTGGTCTGGCCATGGTGGGTCTCCAGACACTCGCGTGGCAGTGAGACGATCTCCAAAGGGCGCCGTCCGGTGTCGCGCAGCACGATGTACATCGTGCGGTACAGCAGCTTGCGGTCATCCGGGGCGATGTCCCGGTAGCCGTAGGTGTCGCCGGCGCCAAGGGTGTCCAGGTGGGTATCCAGCTGGCGGATGACGGACTCGGGGACGGCCTTGCCGACGAAATCCTCGTTGGGCTCTTCGACGCTGATGCCATGCTCGACGGGGACGCGGGTGAAAGTGCCGGCCAGGTCATCCAGAGTGCCACAGCGACGGCCGTAGTCGATGAGCTGGAAGAACATGCCGACCAGGGTGCGTCGGAAGCCGGAGGAGTAGGCGGTGCCGTCACCTCTGAGGGCGGTGCGGAAAGCGTCGACTACGGCAGAGGCGTCAACGAATGCCAGTACCACGGGGTCGTTCCCGGCATCGGTGCGCTGGACGAGAGCCGCAGAAGCCAGCGTGGTGGCCTGCAGAGTGCGTTTGAAGTCCTCGGCGCTGGGACGGGCGGTGGTGGCCCAGTGGCGGAGCGCGTGGCGGAGCCAGGGCTGACGGATCTGGCGCAGGTCGACGGTCCCGGGCTGATGACGGCGCTTGCCGGAGGCGCTGTGCCGCAGCCCGAGGACACGGAGGTCGATGACGTCCTGATCGACGAGGGCGTGGCCGGAGAAGGCGGTGAATCCGGCGCGGGCGGCGGACTGCAGGTTGTGCAGGGTTCGTACTGCCGCTTGGTGGGGCTTGTTGAGCCGGGCGAGGTTCGTATCGTCCAAGAGGCTTGGGGCGGAGGCGAGATCGCGGGCGATGCCCCGGATCCAGTGGGGTTCCAGTGCCCGCACCCACTGATCCATCTGCTGCACCGCGTACAGCATCTCCAGCCGCAGCGTCTCAGGCAGCAACTGCAGGCTGAACTGGTGGGCGCGAAGATAAGGCGGCTGGGAAGCCGCCCACCTCTCTGCCGATACGGGACGCTTGCGGTTGCTCGCGCTCCAGGCGCGCCAGTGGTAGTTGCACAAGCCGCGGGAATTCATCGAGGCACCGGTGCACTCCGGGACCATGCAGATGAGCACCTCGGTGATCGGCTTCGCTCGCTCACGCAGCCAGTGCTCGAGGGTGCCTCTGGGCTGGTGGTACTTCCAGGCGTTGTGGTGGGTCGCGCACAGCCCCCCGGAATGCTGCGGCCGCACACATCGCACACCGTCACGTGTC
Organism: Streptomyces sp. NPDC059649; assembly: GCF_042734445.1. Lineage (NCBI taxonomy): Bacteria > Bacillati > Actinomycetota > Actinomycetes > Kitasatosporales > Streptomycetaceae > Streptomyces > Streptomyces sp. NPDC059649. The sequence continues at coordinate 121,943 of NZ_JBHWDV010000020.1, read as the reverse complement.
AGGGTGCACTGTCCGGCGACAGTACCTGGCAGAGACCGGGAACGCGCCGGGAGGAAGGTGGAAGCGAACTCCTCCCGCGGCAGCCCGCTCTTCTTCCGCTGCTCGCAACAGTAGGAGCAGAAGGTCTCCTGTCGGGCAACGATGAGGTCGCAACGTTGGGTGCGGCACCGTGAGGACGATGTGCACGGATTGTCCAGGTCACCGGTGAACAGCCACTTGGCACCATCCCACTCCCCCGGGCGCCAGTCCGGATCGAGGTGGGCACGCAGCCACGTGGGCCATGCCCGGGACTGAGTCTGGGCTACCGCAGCGGCTGCGAGCGCGGAGGACGCCGTGGAGGCCGCGGTCACCTCCGCTCCCTCAAGCTCTGGACGTGCTCGACGGCGGCGCGGGTCTCGGACTCGGCGACATGGCGGTAGCGGTCCATCGACAGCGGCGAGGCATGGCCCAGAAGGCGCTGGGCCACATCGCGGTCCACCCCGTCTCTCAGCCAGCGGGTAGCCGCGGAGTGGCGCAACATGTGCGGCCGGGCCGGATGCCCGGCCGCACGCGCCCATCGGTTGAAAGCGGCCTTGGTGTTCGGATAGGACATCGCCCGTCCCAACGGCTGCCGGAAGAGGTTGACGATCACCATCTGTGCGTCCCGGGCCTGACCGACTCGGTCACGTTCGTGCTGGTAGTCGGTGTAGAGCGTGACAAGGTCGGCCGTGACAGGGATGGAGCGGGACTTCCTCGACTTGGCCAGGGCCCGGTTGGGGTTGTCCAGCCGGCGGTGCACATGCAGGTGCGGGCCCGCCAGATCGCAGCCCACCATGCGGGAAGACGCCAGAAACAACAGTTGCTGGCTGACGTGATGAGTGATGCCAAGGCCGGGGAGGCCGCCGTGGATGCCGTTGATGACCCTGCGCTGGAAGGCCGCGCTCAACGCTCGCCCTCGCCGAGGGCGATCCAAAAGGCCGGGCCCAGATCACCCGCGCGGTCAAGGCGCTCGTCCAGTCGCTGCGCGCCGCGGAAGGAGAAGCTTTCGCGGCCCACACCAGCGCCCAGGCAGTGCTGGCGGCGGCGCAGGCCGAGAACGAGGCAGCCCTCACCGAGCTCACACGCCAGCGCAGCCGCTTGCAGCGTGAACGCAAACGGCTGGACAAGACCCGGCTGCAGTACGAGACCGACCTGCAGACACTGATGGCGGAGGTCGCCGAACTCCCGGTCTCCATCCGCCCCGCCCGGTCTGCCCCTGTCCGTCGGGATCTCGGGGGCGAACCTGCACGACAGCCAGGCCCTGATCCCTCTGGTCAAAGGCATACCGCCGATCCGGTCCCGCCGAGGACCCCGACGACGCAGGCCCGGCAAACTGCACGGCGACAAGGGCTACGACTACTCCCACCTGCGGCGATGGTTACGCAAGCGCGGCATCACCCACCGCATCGCCCGCAAGGGCACCGAGACCTCCCAGCGACTGGGCCGGCACCGCTGGACCATCGAACGCACCATGTCCTGGCTCGCCGGCTGCCGCCGCCTCCACCGACGCTACGAACGCAAAGCTCCAAAAGCGGCTTGGGTGCTTTGAGCGGGGTGTTGTGGCTCTGGTTGCAGCACAAGGGCCGTACAGGCTCCGTGACGGTCCCCAGGGCCCATGTAGAGACTGCTGTGGTGGAACGCCCCAGCACGGTGACGGTGCGGTAGGAGGGCGCCACCCGGTGGTCACGCTGGGGTTCCGGCTCCTGTGCGGGTGCGGTATGCGCGCTGTTGGCATGCTCGTGAGCAGTATTGGCGGGGTCGTCCGGTGGTGGTTTGGGGGGTGGGTCGGGCGCATACGGTGCAGTTGCGGGTGGGGGTGGGGGTGAGGTCTTCCGAGGTTTCGTCACGGCCGGGTGCCTCGTCGGCGCCCGTGGGGGCTGTTTCGTCACGCGTGGGGGTGTTGTCGGTCGCCGTGGCGGGGGTTTCGTCACGGTGGGTCCCGGGTGGGTCGGGCTGTGTGCCGTGGGGAGGTGAAGGCTTGGGTGTGGGTGGGAGGCTTACGGCGATGTAGTCGAGGATGTGCTGCAGTCCGTTGCGGAACTGGTCGTCGCGTCTGAGGTGGGGCTGATGAGCGGCCTCCGTCACGATCCTGGTGAAGATGGGGTACTTTCCGCTGCTGACCAGTTGGTGGATGCGTGGGGAGCGTCGTGCCATCCACTCCGATTCGCTGAGTCCGCTGCGGCGGACTTCCTCGGCCGTGGTGATCTCTTCGCGCACCGAGCCCTCGATGTGGCTGTTGAGCATGGCCATGATGCGGAGGTTCTCGTCTATGGAGACGAGGGGGTCGAGGGCGCCCATCACCCGTTCGATCAGCAGCAGTTGGTTGGGGCCGAGGCCGGGGAGCGACTGGTGCACGGTGGCGACCCAGGGGTGGCGCAGCCACATCGCTCTGAGCTCGTTGGCGTAGCCGGTCAGGGCTGCTCGCCAGTCGTCGGAGGGGATGTCCGTGATGTCGATCTCGCCCATCAGGTGGTCGGCCATGAGCTCGATGAGGTCGTCGCGGCTCGGGACGTAGCGGTAGAGCGACATCGCGCCGGTGCCGATCTCGGCGGCGATCCGGCGCATGGTGGCGGCTTCCAGTCCTTCGGCGTCGGCGATCCGGACTGCCGCTTGCGTGATCTGCGCGCGGCTGTAGGTCGGCCTGCGTCCCGTAGTGGGGCGCTCGGGCCGCATCCAGATGTTTACGTACTCGGTATCGGACACTGTTCCACCTTCCGCTTGCGTACAGGGTACTCGAAGGTTTAGCCTCATCGAAGTCGCGTACGAGGTACGCAATCGAGGAGGGGTAATGGGAGATCCGATCGTGATCGCCGAGGGGTTGCACAAGACCTTCGGCACCACCCATGCACTGCGGGGCCTGGACCTGAGCGTGCCGCAGGGGACGGTCTGCGGCGTGCTGGGGCCGAACGGCGCGGGTAAGACCACCGCGGTGCGCATTCTGGCGACCTTGTGCGACCCCGATGCCGGGCGCGCCCGCATCGCCGGATACGACGTCGTCGGTGAGGCCGGCAAGGTACGGGCCAGGATCGGGCTCGCGGGCCAGTACGCGGCCGTGGACGAAAAGCTCACCGGCCGCGGCAATCTGCGCATGTTCGGGCGCCTGTACCGCCTGTCCCGGCGCGACGCGCACCGGCGGGCCGACGATCTGCTGGAGCGCTTCGGTCTGACGGAGGCCGCGGACCGCCCGGTCGGCGGCTACTCCGGCGGTATGCGGCGCCGCCTCGACCTGATCACCTGTCTCATCCAGCGCCCCGAGGTGCTGTTCCTGGATGAGCCGACCACCGGCCTGGATCCCCGCAGCCGCGGCGAAATCTGGGACAGCGTGCGCGAGCTGGTGGCGGAGGGCACCACGGTGCTGCTCACCACGCAGTATCTGGACGAGGCCGACCAGTTGGCGGACGACATCGCCGTCATCGACCACGGGCAGGTGATCGCCACGGGCACTCCCGACGAGCTGAAGGCCACGATCGGCGACCGCCTCGACGTCACCCTCGAAGACCCCGCCGGGCTGCCTGGGGCGACGACCGTACTGCAGGCCCTGGCCGGAACCGATCCCACGGTGGAGGGCGCCGACCAGTTGAGCGTTGCCCTGCCCGACAGCAGATTCCGGCTCGCCCAGATCGTGCGCGAACTCGACCGCGCCGGGATCGCCGCGGCCGATGTGCGGCTGCGCCGTCCCACCCTCGACGAGGTGTTCCTGCGCCTCACCGGCCAGAAGGAGCACGTCTGATGACCGCCACCACCCCGCCCACGGGCCGTCTGCGCTGGGCGTTCTCCGACGGACTGACCCTGGTCGGCCGTGAGTTGGGACGACTGCGGCAGGAGCCCGGGCAGATCATCGCCGCGCTGGTCTTCCCGGTCATCATGGTGGTGCTGTTCGGGTACATCTTCGGCAGCGCGATCACCGTGCCGGGCGGCGGCAACTACCGCGAGTACCTCATGCCCGGGCTGTTCGCGATGGTGACCTTCACAGCGTTGCAAGGGGTCATGGGACGGACGGCCACCGACGCCTCCAAGGGCGTGATGGACCGGTTCCGCTCCATGCCGATGTCGCGCCTGGCGGTGCCGTTCGGGCACACCGGCGCCGACTCTCTGATCGGAGTACCGCTGATGGCCGCCATGGTGGTGACCGGCATGCTGGTGGGCTGGCAGCCGCACCGCGGACTGATCCCCACGGTCCAGGCGTTCCTGCTGTTCATGCTGCTTCGATACGCGCTGAGCTGGGCGGGTGCCTATGTGGGCCTGCTGGCCGGGAACGAGCAGACCGTCGCCCAGCTGTCGCCGCTGTTCCTGCCGATCACGATGGTGTCCAACGCGTTCGTCCCGACCGACGGCATGCCCGCATGGCTGCGGTTCGTGGCCGACTGGAACCCGGTGAGCGCGATGACCGCCGCGGCCCGGGAGCTGTTCGGCAACCCCGGGATGGCGACGTCCGGGGACATGCCCTGGCCGCTCGCCCATCCGGTGGCCACCGTCCTGCTCTGGTCGGCCGCGCTGCTGGTGGTGTTCGTCCCGCTGTCGCTGCGCGCCTACACGCGCTCGGGACGGTGAACGTCCGGGCCGGTCGGGCCGTTAAGGCCGGTCGGCCCGGACAATCCTGGCCGTTGATCCGCGAAGGTGATCGCGAGGAGGCCGTCCGGCACCCGCGGCCACGCCGAAGGCGCGGGTGCCTGGAGCGGAGCTCACTCGAGTTCGTCGACCAGGGCGAACAGCTCCTCGTCTGCCGCATCGTCGAGGTCCGTGCCCACCGCCCGCTCGCCGGGGTTCGCGCCGGTTGGGGCGGTACCGAGCAGGTGGTGGAGCCTTGCCACCGCCTCCGGTTCGAGTTGGCCGCCGCGGATCAGTGACTCCAACTGGTCGAGGAGCGGCGCCGTGTGGCCGGCCGTCAGCAGGCTGCGCAGCTTCTCGGCCAGTGTGACGGGAGTCGGATAGTCGAATACCAGGGTGGCGGGTAGCCGTTCACCTGTGATTCTCGCGAGCCGGTTGCGCAGTTCGACGGCTGTCAAGGAGTCGAATCCCAGCTCGGTGAACGGGGCGTCGGGTTTGATCGCGGAGGTCTCGTCATGTCCCAGTGCGGCGGCGACCTCGCGTCGGATCAGATCGAGCACCGCGGCCGGCTCTGTCCAGGTGATGCCGGATGGCGGTCGGACGGCCTGGGGCCGACCGGCAGTGGGTTGCGCCGCCTGCCCGGGCCGGGGCAGGAGATCGCGCAGCACCGGGGGCGGGTTGGGGGCGGCCCGGTTGATCGCGGTCACGGCGATCACCGGCTTCCGGGGGCCGGCGGCTGCCGGGTCGGTGATCTGCGATGTGGCGGCGTCGAAGGCGGCGAGGGCCTCCGGCTCGGGGATCGTACGCAGCCCGAGCGCACCAATCCGCCTCAGGTCCGTTGCGGAGAGTCCGTCGCCCATCCCCCTCTCCCACAGTCCCCAGGCCAGCGAGACCGTGGGCAGCCCCCGCGCGTGGCGATACTCGGCCAGGCCGTCCAGGAAGGTGTTCGCCGCCGCGTAGTTGGCCTGCCCTGCGGTGCCGAGCAGGCCGGCGAACGAGGAGTACAGCACCAGGGGGCTGTCGCCGGCCAGTTCGTGCAGATGCCAGGCGGCATCGATCTTGGGCCGGAGCACGGCGTCGACCTGCTCCGCGGTGAGCCCGTCCACGGTGCCGTCGGACAGTGTTCCGGCCGCATGGACGAACGCGACAGGCCGGTGGCGCTCGACGAGCTCGGCCAGTGCGGTGCGGTCGGTCACGTCGCACGCCGCCGGGATGATCTCCACGCTGTCGCCGAAATGTGCGTGCTCCGGTACGGTCCCGCTCCTGCTGACGAGCAGCAGCGAGCGGGCGCCGTGCCGCTCCGCCAGGTGCCTGGCCAGAACCGTGCCCAGCGCACCGCTCGCGCCGGTGATCATCACGGTGCCCTCGCGCCAGACAGTCGGGACACTCCCCCGCTTCGCGGGGTCCGCCGGTCGGGGGGCGGCTGTCGGCGCGTATCGGACCAGCCTGGGGACGAGGACCTGCGCTTCATCGACCCGTATGTGCGGCTCGTCGCCGATGTCGGTCTTGGCCAGGAGTTCGTCGAGGGTGTCGCGGACATCGACGGCACCGCCCCGATCGGGGCACTCCACCAGCACGAGTCGGCCGGGGTGTTCGGTCGCGGCGCTCAGGACCAGGCCGCGGACACCGGCATGGGCGATGTCGTCGCCGACCACCACGGCGAGCCGTCCGGTGGCGTCGGAGTCCAGCCGGCCACGCAGCACATCGAGGGTGTGATGTACGGCGTGCCGGGCGCGCTGGGGCAGGGGGCCGGTGCCGGCGTCGACCTGCACCACTTCGCAGGCGCTGCCGCCGCTGGGTGTGTCGGCGGTGGTTGCGGGCTGGTCGAGGGCGCGCCAGATCGGGGTGTACGTCAGGTTCCGGCCGGCTGCGGCGCCGGCCGGGAGGCCGGTGAGCGGGCGCAGCGTCAACTCGTCGACCTCAAGCAGGACATGGCCCTGGTCGTCGGTGACCAGCAGGCGCACCGACTCCGGTCCTGTTGGGGTGAGCCGGGCCCGCACAAGTGTCGCGTCCGCCGTCGCGGCCCGGGCGTGGAAACGTACTCCGGACCAGGCGAAGGGCAGTGCTGCGGGACGAGGGTCGGCGACGTCGGGGAGCAGCGCGTGCAGGGCGGCGTCCAGCAGGGCCGGGTGCACGAGGAACCCCGCGGTGGGAGCGGGCAGGTCCGTCGACGCCTGGCACTCGGCGAACAGTTCGTCTCCGTGCCGTTGCAGGTGTCGCAGTCCCTGGAAGGCGGGTCCGTAGTGGTAGCCGTGCTCGGTGACCCGGTCATACATTTTGGTGAGGTCGATCTGTGTCATGTCGTGCGGCCACGGCTCAGGGTCGGGGGCGGGCCGTGGTGCTCGGGTGTCGAGGGTTCCGACGGCGTGTGTGGTCCAGTGGGGGTCGTTGTCGTCGTCCTCGTTGCGTGAGAAGAGCGTGATGTCGTTGCCGTCGACGACCATCTGGAGGGTGAGTGCCCCGGTGTCCGGCACGATCACTGGTTCGGTGAGGGTGAACTGCTCCAACGGGCCTGCTGACGCGGCCAGTTCGAGCAGTGCGGTGCCGGGCACGATCGCGGCGCCCTGTACTCGGTGGTCGGCCAGCCAGGGGTGGGTGGACAGTGACAGCCGGCCGGTCGAGACAGTGGTGTTCTCGCCGGTGGCGAGGTCGACGACGGCGCCCAGGATCGGGTGCTGCGCGGAGCGCAGTCCAACGCCGGTCAGGCGGGGCTGTGGGGACGGCGTCAGCCAGAACCGCTTGCGCTGGAAGGCGTAGGTCGGCACGTCGGTGTGCCGGGCGCCCGGGAGCACCGCGCTCCAGTCGATGTCGGTTCCTCGGGTGAACAGGGTGCCGAGGGCCGTCACGGCGGTGTCCGCTTCGGGCTTGCCGGCTCGTGTCATGGGTACGGCGGTCAAGGTGTCGTCCTCGTCGGCCGGGAGGCCGGCGGCGATCATGCCGGTGAGTACCGCATCGGGGCCTACTTCGACCAGTGTGCGCACGTCCTGGTCCTGTGCGGTGCGCATCGCCTCGTGGAACCGGACGGTTGCCCGGATCTGGTGGACCCAGTACTCGGGGTCGGTCCATGCGTCGCAGTGCGCTCCGGTGACCGTGGAGATCACGGGGATCGTCGGGGCGTTGTAGGTGAGGTTTCGGGCGACTGCTTGGAAGTCGTCCAGCATCGGGTCCATCAGCGGGGAGTGGAAGGCATGGCTGACCGGGAGCCGTTTGGTGCGTACTGCCTTGCTGGTGAACCGCGACTGTACGAAGGGCAGCAGCGCGGTGTCGGGGCCGGACAGCACGATCGAGGTGGGACCGTTGACCGCGGCGAGTGCCACGTTGTCGGGCAGGTCGCGCTCGTCGAGTTCGGCTGCGTTCGCCGCGACGGCGACCATCGTCCCGCCGGGGGGCAGGGCCTGCATGAGGCTGCCGCGGGCGGCGACCAGCCTGGCGGCGTCGGGCAGTGAGAGCACTCCGGCGGCGTGTGCGGCGGCCAGCTCGCCGATGGAGTGACCGAGTACGAGGTCGGGGTGGACTCCCCAGGACTCCATCAGACGGAACAGGGCCACCTCGACGGCGAAGAGCGCGGGTTGGGCCGTGCCGGTTTCGTCGAGGCCGTCTCCCGTGGTGATCGCTGTGCGGATCGTCGCGCTCAGCGCGGGGTCGAAGTGCGTGCACACCTCGTCGAAGGCTGTCGCGAACGCCGGGTAGGTGGCGGCCAGTTCGCGTCCCATGCCGGTGCGCTGTGCGCCTTGTCCGGTGAAGGCGAAGGCCAGTTTGCCGCCGGCTGTTTTGACCGGGGTCGCGTGCCGGAGGGCTTGCGCGGATGTCGCCGCGATGCGGTACGGCATCGGGGAGCGGGTGGCCAGGGTGTACGCATGGTCCGTGGTGGACAGGGGGGTGACCCGCTGTGCCTGGTCGGCGAGGGCTTCCTCGGAGCGGGCCGACAACACCCAGGGGATGGGGGGTGGCGTCGGTGCGGTGGGGTTCTTGGCGGTCGGGGTCGATTCGGCCTCGGCCTCGGCCTCTTCGATGATCACGTGGGCGTTGGTGCCGCCGAAGCCGAAGGAGGACACGCCGGCGCGGCGGGGATGTTCCGCGCGCGGCCACGGGCGGGCCTCGGTGAGCAGTTCGACGTTGCTGGTGGACCAGTCGACATGCCGGGAGGGGGTGTTGACGTGCAGCGTGGCCGGAGCGATGCCGTGCCGCATGGCCTGGACCACCTTGATGATGCCGCCGATGCCAGCGGCCGCCTGGGCGTGCCCGATGTTCGACTTCAGCGAGCCCAGCAGCAGCGGGTTCGCTCGGTCACGTCCGTATGCGGCGATCACGGCCTGTGCCTCGATCGGGTCACCGAGCCTGGTACCGGTGCCGTGTGCCTCCACCAGGTCGATGTCGGCAGGGTGCAGTTCGGCGGAGTCGAGCGCGGCCTGGATGACCCGTTCCTGGGACGGGCCGTGCGGCGCGGTCAGCCCGTTCGAGGCGCCGTCGGAGTTGACCGCCGAGCCGCGCAGGACGGCGAGCACCCGGTGTCCGTTGCGTCTGGCGTCCGACAGTCTCTCCAGGAGCACCATGCCGGCTCCCTCGGACCACGCGGTGCCGTCGGCGTCGTCGGAGAACGCCTTGCACCGGCCGTCGGCGGACAGACCGCGCAGGCGTGAGAACTCCACGAACGGGGTCGGTGTGGACATCACCGTCGCGCCGCCCGCCACCGCGAGGTCGCACTCGCCTCGCCGCAGTGCGTTCGCGGCCAGGTGCACCGCGACCAGTGACGAGGAGCAGGCGGTGTCCACGGTGAGGGTCGGTCCCTCGAATCCGAAGGTGTAGGCGAGCCGGCCCGAGGCGATGCTGCCCGCGCTGCCGCTGTAGAGGTATCCCTCTGCCTCGTTGGCCGGCAGGTCGGGGCGGGACCCGTAGTCGCTGTACATGACGCCTACGAACACGCCGGTCCGGCTGCCGCGGAGGGTCTGTGGTCTCAGGCCTGCGTTCTCCAGCGCCTCCCAGGTGGTCTCGAGGAGTTGGCGCTGCTGCGGATCGGCGGCCGCTGCCTCGCGCGGTGAGAGGCCGAAGAATTCGGCGTCGAAGAGGTCGGCGTCATGCAGGAATCCGCCCCGGTCGGTGGTGGAGGTGCCGGGGTGGTCGGGGTCGGGGTGGTGGAGGTCGCCGGGCCAGCCGCGGTTCACGGGGAAGTGCGAGGTGGCGTCGCGGCCGTCGGCGACCAGCTGCCAGAGGTCCTGCGGTGAGGCGACCCCGCCGGGGTAACGGCAGGCCATGCCGACGATCGCGAGCGGTTCGTCGGTGTGGTTGGTCGTGGCTGCCGTGCGTCTCGCGTCGCGGGCTTGCTCGGTGTCCTGGGCCAGGAACGCGGCCAGTGCCTGGGGGGTGGGGTGGTCGAAGACGAGGGTGGCGGGGAGCCGGCGTCCGGTGGCCGCGATCAGCCGGTTGCGCAGATCGACGCCGGCCAGCGAGTCGAATCCCTGCTCGTTGAACGGCTTGCTCATCTCGAGCGTGTTGGGGTCGGTCAGTGCGAGCACGTCGGCCGCGACCGTCCGGACGAGGTCGCGGGCTTGGTCCTCCGCCAGTGCGTGTGCGGCAGGCCGGGCCGGCGCGGCCTGCCGGTTGTTCGCCGGGCTCCGGCGCCGCCTGACCAGGCCCCGCAGAACGGCCGGGACGGCACCTGTTCCGGTGTCGGTGAGAGGGGCCGGCTGCAGGGCCGCGGGGACCGGCAGCGCGGTGTCTGCCGTCACCGCTCGGTCGAAGAGTGTGAGCCCTTGCTCGGAGGTCAGCGGCGCCACGCCCGACCGGATCCAGCGGTCGGTGCCGGACTCGTCGAGGGAGCGTCCCATGCCTTCCTGCCACAGGCCCCAGGCCAGTGACGTAGCGGGGAGCCCGAGGGCGCGGCGGTGTGCGGCCAGGGCGTCCAGGTAGGCGTTGGCTGCGGCGTAGTTGCCCTGGCCGGCGGTGCCGAGCAGGCCGGATATGGAGGAGAACAGGACGAACTGGTCCAGTTCCCGGTTGGCGGTCAGCTCGTGCAGGTGCCGTGCGGCATCGGCTTTGGCCGCCATGACGGTGGCGATCCGTTCCTCGGTCAGGGCGGTGAGTGTCGCGTCGTCGAGCACACCGGCGGTGTGGATCACTGCGGTCAGGGGGGCGTCGGCCGGTATGTCGTCGATCAGCTCGGTCAGTGCCGCCCGGTCCGTCACATCCACGGCGACCACGCGCGCGCCGTGCAGCTCCGCCGTCAGTTCGGCGGCCCCGGGTGCGTCCGGTCCGCGGCGGCTGGCCAGCAGCAGGTGCCGCAGCCCGTGCCGGTGGTAGAGGTGCCTGGCGATCAGTGCGCCGAGGCCGCCCGTGCCGCCGGTGATCAGGACCGTGCCGCCGGCGTTCCACCCCGCACTGGGCGGGGCGGCGCCGATGTCGGCGGCCCGGGTCAGCCGGGGCACCAGGAGCTGGCCGTCGCGTACGGCGATCTGCGACTCCCCCGTCCGCAGCGCTGCGTCGATCGCGGTCGCCGTATGCTCCGGGCCGGCCGTGCCGGTGGAGTCGGCCAAGTCCACCATGACGATGTGGTCGGGGTGTTCGCTCTGGGCGGTTCGCGCCAGGCCCCACACCGCGGCCGCGGCCGGATCGGTGACGGGCTCGCCCGCTGCGACGGCCACCGCGTTGCGGGTCACCAGGACCAGGCGTTCGTCCCGGTCGTGTTCGGCGGCCACCCACTCTTGGATCGTGTCGAGGTATCGGGCGGCCGCGGCCGCCGGTTCGCCGGCCGAGGTCACCTCGACGGTGGTGGCCCGCAGCGTGTCCGTACCGCCCGGGAGGGTGCCCGCCTGCTGCCAGGCCAGTTCGTACAGCGGAGGGCTGTCGGCGCTGTCGGGGGCCGATGCCCGGAAGGTGAGGCCGTCGACGGTTGCCACCACGGTGCCCGTCGCGTCGGCGAGCAGCAGTTGGTAGGTGTCGTCGGCGTCGGCGGGGGTGAGCCGGGCGTGCAGCCGGGTGCCGGTGATGGTGGCGCCGTGCAGGCGGACCCCGCTCCAGGCGAAGGGGAGCGGCCTCCCCTGCGCTGTGTCGAGCAGTTCGAGCACGATCGGGTGCAGCGCCGCGTCCAGCAGCGCCGGGTACAGCAGGAAGCCGGCGGGTGTCCCAAGGTGTGCGTCCGGCAGCCGGATCTCGGCGTGGACGGCGTCACCCACCCGGCGCACCTGGTGCAGTGCGCGGAAGGCGCCGGTGTAGTCGTAGCCGCGTGCGGCGAGACGTTCGTAGGCGTCGTCGGTCGGCACCGGGTCCGCGGCTGAGGGCCACTCCAGCCGGTCGGCGGCATCGGGATCGGCAGTGGCGGCGAGCAGCAGGCCCGTCGCGTGCCGGGTCCATTCCTGCTCCCCCTCGCGCCGCGAGTGGATTTCCAACTTGCTGTCGTTGACGGTGACTTGGAGTTGGACGGGGCCGGAGGCGGGAAGCTCGAGCGGGCTGTGCAGGGTGAGGTCGGCGACCTGAGGCAGTCCCACCTGCTCCCCGGCGAACAGGGCGATTTCCAGGAACGCCGTTGCGGGCAGAAGAGGCAGGCCGTTGATGTGATGTCCGAGGAGCCAGGGCTGTTCGGCGGACGAGAGGCTGCCCGCGAGGACGACTTCGTTGCGGTCCACCAGTTCCACCACGGAGTCGAGCAGCGGGTGGCCGGCGGTGTTGCGCGCCGGGGTCGGCGGCAGCCAGTACCGGTCGCGTCGGAAGGGATGGGTGGGTTCCTCGCCCCGGGCTCTGGCCAGACCCGAGGCGAAGACGTCCGGCTCGGGGCCGGTGGCCCTGCCGAGAGGGGCGACTCGGGTGATTCCCGCGGACCTGATCAGCGGGGTCAGCGCGGCCGATGGCCCGGCTTCGACGAACACCCCGGCACCGGCCTCGCGCAGGGCGAGGACGGCGTCGTGGAACCGTACGGTGTGGCGGATCTGGGTGACCCAGTGCTCGGCGTATCCGCTGACGTCGGCGGGCAGCGGGCGGCCGGTCACCGTGGAGATCACCGGGAACCGCGGTGGCCGGTATTCGATCGATGTGGTCACCGCCCTGAACGCGTCGAGGACCTCGTCCATGTGGGGCGAGTGGAAGGCGTGGCTGACGGTCAGCCGTGTGACCCTGCGGCCGCGCCCTTGCCAGCCGGCGGCCACTGCCTCGGTGGCGTCGGTGTCCCCGGCTACGACCACCGAGGCCGGGCCGTTGACCGCGGCCACCACTGCTCCGTCGACCAGGGTCTCGGTGATCTCTGCCTCGGTGGCCTCCACGGCGATCATCGCGCCGCCGGAGCGGGCCTGCTGCATCAGCCGGCCCCGGGCGGCCACCAGTTTCGCCGCGTCCGGCAGGGAGAACACCCCGGCCACGTAGGCGGCGGCCAGTTCGCCGACGGAGTGCCCGGCGAGCAGATCGGCGACGAGGCCGTGAGCGGCGGCCAGCTCGGCCAGAGCTACCTCGAAGGCGAACAGTGCCGGCTGGGTGTAGCGGGTCTGGTGCAGCTCGGATTCGGTGCCGGCGCCGGCATTGAACATCAGTTGCTTCAGTGGCCGGTCCAGGTGCGGGTCGAACGCGGCGCACACCGTGTCGAGGGCGCGCGCGAACACCGGGAACTGCGCGTACAGTTCCTGCCCCATTCCGGGCCGCTGCGCGCCCTGGCCGGTGAACACCATCGCGGTCGGGGTCTTCTCGCCCTGTTCGAGGACGACATGGGCGTTGGTGCCGCTGATGCCGAACGCGGACACCGCCGCGCGCAGCGGCCGGTCGGCGCGCTGCCATTGCCGGGCCTGGGTCAGCAGCTCGATCTGTCCGGATGTCCAGTCGACCCTGGAGGTGGGGACATCGGCGTGCAGGGTGCGGGGCAGCACCTCGTGCTGCATGGCCTGCACCGCCTTGATGACGCCTGCGATGCCGGCCGCCGCCTGGGTGTGACCGATGTTGGACTTCAGTGAACCCAGGTACAGCGGGGTGTCGCGGTCCTGCCCGTAGGTGGCGAGGATCGCGTCGGCTTCGATCGGGTCGCCGAGCGCGGTGCCGGTGCCGTGTGCCTCCAGGAGATCCACGTCGGATGCGGTCAGGCCGGCATCGGCCAGCGCGGCGTGGATCAGCCGTTGCTGGGACAGGCCGCTGGGTGCGGTCAGCCCGTTGGAGGAGCCGTCCGAGTTGATCGCGCTGCCCCGGATCACGGCGAGCACCGGGTGACCGTTTCGCCGGGCGTCCGAGAGCCGCTCCAGCACCAGCATGCCGACGCCCTCGGCCCATCCTGTGCCGTCGGCGGCTGCCGAGAACGGCTTGCAGCGGCCGTCGGCGGCCAGTCCGTGCTGGCGGGAGAACTCCTCGAACATGCCTGGTGTGGCCATCACGGTCACCCCGCCGGCGAGTGCCGCCGATGCCTCGCCGCTGCGCAGTGCCCGGACCGCCAGATGCAGTGCGACCAGCGACGACGAGCAGGCCGTGTCCACGGTGAGGGTCGGCCCGACACAGCCCAGTTGGTAGGCGATCCGGCCCGACAGGACGCTGGTCGTGGTTCCGGTCAGCACATGGCCTTTGACGTCGTCGCCCGCTTCGTGCATCCGGGGGCCGTAGTCGGATGCGGTGCCGCCGACGAACACGCCGGTGTGGGTGCCCTCCAGGGACTTCGGGTCGATTCCGGCCCGTTGCAGCGCTTCCCATGAGGTGTGCAGCAGCAGCCGCTGCTGGGGGTCCATGGCCAGCGCTTCCCTGGGTGAGATCCCGAAGAACGCCGGGTCGAACTCTGCGGCGCCCTCGAGGAATCCGCCGACCGGGGTGTAGCCGTCGCCGGGCTGCCAGCCCCGGTCGGTCGGGAACGAACCGATCACGTCCCGTTCCTCGGAGACCACGCGCCACAGGTCTGCGGGCGATTCGATGCCGCCCGGGTAGCGGCAGGCCATTGCGACGATTGCGATCGTCTCGTCGTCGCGGCCCGTGGCGGGATCTGTCCGGGTGGCCGGCCCGGCCGTGTGCGTATGCCGCTCGGTGTCCAGCTCGATGCCGCTCTCGGTGAGGTGGGCGATCAGCTTGTGGGGCGTGGGGTGGTCGAAGAGCAGGCTGTTGGGCAGGGGTGTGCCGGCGGCCGAGGACAGCTTGTCGAGGAGGTCCACCGTCATCAGCGACGAGAACCCGAGATCGCGGAAGGTGGTGTGCAGGTCCGCGCCCTCGAGGTCATCCGACCCCAGGACGCGCGCGACCTGCTGGGTGACCAGGGCGGCGGTGTCCACTGCGCCGGTGGTGTTGAGGCTGGGCCGTGAGGGTCTGTGTTCGCCGTTCCAGTGCCGCTGCCTCTGGAACGGGTAGCCGGGCAGCCGCACTCGTCTGGCCCGGACGTCCGCGTAGGCCGCTGCCCAGTCGACGTCGGCGCCGCGGACGAACTCGGTTGCCAGATTGGCCAGTTCCCCGTTGGGCGTGTTGGTCGCATCGGCGCCGGCGGCCGGTGCCGCGTCCTGTGTTTCCTCGCCGCTGGTCTGCGAGATCACGTGGGGTGCGGGTGTCGCGTTCGCCACCGCGTCGAGGCCGGTGCGCAGGTCTTGTGCGCCGGCGGCGAGGACGACGGCCCGGTGCCGGAATGCCGTCCTGGTCGTCGCCAGGGAGTACCCCAGGTCGTGCGGGGTGTGGTCGAGGTCCCGGAGGAGGGCGGCATGCGCCTGCAAGGCGGCCGGGGTCCGGCCCGAGACGGGGATCGGCACGGGCCGGGTGTCCGGTTCGGCGTTCGCGTGCCCGGCGTTCGCGTGCTCTGCGGCCGGAGGTTCGCCCAGGATCACGTGGGCGTTGGTGCCGCCCATGCCGAACGACGAGACTCCGGCGATCAGCGGCCGGTCGGGGTGCGGCCATGCGGACAGGTCCGTGTTGACCCTCAGTCCGAGTTCGTCGAGCGCAATGGACGGGTTGGGGGTCTCGAAGTTGAGGCTCGCGGGAAGCCGCCGGTGCCGGATGGCGAGCACGGTTTTGAGCAGTCCGGCGATGCCGGCGGCTCCTTCGAGGTGCCCGATGTTGGTCTTGACCGACCCCACCAGCAGCGGGTCCGCCTCCCCGCCCACCCCGCCGGCCCGCTGGGAGAAGACCGCACCCAGCGCGGCCGCCTCGATCGGGTCGCCGACCGGGGTGCCGGTGCCGTGCAGTTCCACGTACTGCACCTGGTCCGCGCTCAGGCCGGCGCTGCGCAAGGCGGCCCGGAGGACTCGCTCCTGAGCCTGCGGGCCGGGCACGGTCAGGCCCGGGGTCGCTCCGTCGTGGTTGACCGCGCTGCCGCGCAGCACCGCGTACACGTCGTCGCCGTCGGCCACGGCAGCGCGCAGCGGCTTGAGCACCAGGGCGACGGCGCCCTCGCCTCGTACGTATCCGTTGGCCCTGGCGTCGAAGACGTAGGCCCGGCCGTCCGGTGAGAGGCCCCCGAAGCGCTGTGCCCCCAGTGCCCCCTCGGCGAGCAGGTTGAGGTTGACGCCGGCCGCGATGGCGAGGGGGGACTCGCCCGATCGCACGCTCTGGGCGGCCAGGTGGACCGCGACGAGTGACGATGACTGCGCGGTGTCCACGACGATGCTGGGGCCGCGCAGGTCCAGGGCGTACGAAACCCGGTTGGCGATGATCGCTCGGTGCGTGCCGGTGTTCGTGTGCTGGGTGATGGCCCTGTCGCCGCTGCTGAGCACCAGGCCGGTGTAGTCGTCGCGCAGCGATCCCACGAACACCGAGGCGGCCGAGCCGGCCAGGTCGGCGGGGACGGTTCCGGCGTCCTCCAGCGCGGCCCAGGCCAGTTCCAGCACCAGCCGCTGCTGCGGGTCCATGGCCGCGGCTTCGTGTGCGGAGATGCCGAAGAATCCGGCGTCGAAGTCGGCGACCGCGTCCAGGTACGCCCCGAACCGGGTACCGCCGTCGTACCGGGCCGGGCCCGAGATCCCCGCGCGCCGCTCCTGCGGAATCTCGTTGATCGTATGGCGGCCTTGCCTCAGCAGTTCCCAGAATTGTGCTGTCCGGTCCGCCTGGGGCAAGCGACAGGACATTCCCACGATCGCCACGGGCTCGTCGCGGCCGTCCTGGTCGCCGGCATGTCCTGTCGTCATGTGCACAGCTCTTTCTTCGATGCCTTCGGTAGTGGTCTGCGCAGTGGAGGCCGGAGGGTCACAGGCCTTCGTGGGCGGTGGCTCTGCGCTGGTGGTCGTCCTGCACCTGCCGCAGATACGCGCCGTAGTCGGAGGCGACCCCCACCCTTTCGATGGCGGCTTCGAGTCCGGCCAGGTCCAGCGTGCCGACGCGGTAGGCCACTTCCTCGATGCAGGCGATCTGGACGCCTTGGCGCTGCTGGAGGACGCGCACGTAGTTGCCGGCCTCCAGCAGGCTCTCGTGGGTGCCTGCGTCCAGCCACATGGTGCCCCGGCCCAGGTCTACGAGTTGGGCCCGGCCTTCGGTGACGAACCGGCGGTTGAGGTCGGTGATCTCCAGTTCGCCGCGGGGCGAGGGAACAAGCTGCTGTGCGTAGTCCAGTGCTTCGTTGTCGTAGAGATACATGCCGGTGACGGCCATGGTGGAACGCGGCCGCTGCGGCTTCTCCTCGATGTCCACGAACCGTCCGCTGTCGTCGAAGACGGCAACGCCGTAACGCTGGGGGTCGGCCACCGAGTGGCCGAAGAGTGTGGCCCCCGAGAGCTTTACCACCTGCTCCTGCAGGACGCGGGCCAGGTCATGGCCGTGAAAGATGTTGTCACCGAGTATCAGCGCGACCTGTTCGTCGCCGACGAACTCGCGGCCCAGGACCAGCGCGTCCGCTATGCCGCGCGGCTGGTCCTGCTCGAGGTAGGACAGTTCGATGCCGAGTCTCTCACCGTCGCCGAGCAGGCTGCGGTACTGGTCGATGTGGCCCGGCATGCTGATCACCAGGATCTCGCGGACGCCGGCCAGCATGAGCACCGAGAGCGGGTAGTAGATCAGCGGTTTGTCGAAGACTGGCAGCAGTTGTTTGGACAGCACCTGTGTCAGTGGGCGCAGTCGTGTGCCGGACCCGCCCGCAAGAATGATCCCGCGCATCAGCCGTGCGCCTCCTGTCGCTGTCTTTCGGTGTGTTCGTCGTCGGTCGTCTTGCGCAGTGGCTCCCACCAGGACGGATGGTCGCGGTACCACGCGACGGTGGCGGGCAGGGCCTGGTCGAGCGAGTGGTGCGGCCGGTATCCCAGTTCGCGGGCGGCCTTGGACCAGTCGACGCAGTAGCGGCGGTCGTGGCCCTTGCGGTCCTCGACCCAGTCGATCCTTTCGGGGCCCGCGCCGAGCAGGCCCAGAATCCGGGTCGTCAGCTCGTGGTTGCTCAGTTCGGTACCGCCGCCGAGGTTGTAGATCTCACCGGGCCGGCCGTGCTCGAGGGCCAGCAGGATGCCCCGGCAGTGGTCCTCGACATGCAGCCAGTCGCGGGCGTTGCGGCCGTCTCCGTAGAGCGGCACCTGCTGTCCTTGCAGAAGGTTGGTGACGAACAGCGGAATGATCTTTTCCGGGAACTGGTAGGGGCCGTAGTTGTTCGAGCATCGGGTGATGCGGACGTCCAGGCCGTGGGTACGGGCGTAGGCGAGACACAGCAGGTCGGCCGACGCCTTGGTCGCGGCGTAGGGCGAGTTCGGGAGCACCGGGTGGCTCTCCGGCCATGCGCCGGATGCGATGGAGCCGTAGACCTCGTCGGTCGAGACGTGCACGAAGGTGCCGACGCCGGTCTGCAGGGCCGTATCGAGAAGTGTCTGGGTGCCCAGGACGTTGGTGGTCGCGAACCGGGACGCGGAGTCGATCGAGCGGTCCACGTGGGACTCGGCGGCGAGGTGTACGACGGCGTCCTGACCGCGCATCACCTCGGCCACCGTGCGGGGGTCGTTGATGTCGCCTTCGACGAACCGCAGGCGCCGGTCGGCGGCGACCGGGTCGAGGTTGGCCAGGTTGCCCGCGTAGGTGAGTTTGTCGAGGACGGTCACCTGCGCCACATCGCGGCGCTGTGTCAAAAGCATCCGTACGAGCGCCGAGCCGATGAAGCCGGCGCCTCCGGTGATGAGCAGCCGTGGGCCGCTACCGGGTGCCAAGGGGCCCTCCCCGTGCCGACCGGTCCCGCGCTTGACGAGGGGTGCCTTGCGTATCCGTCACGTTTCCTCCGTTACCTCGGTTTGTTCGCAGGGGAGTCACCCCTCCTGCGCAGGCGTGGGCCGCGGGCCGGTGGGGCGGTGCGGACCAGGTCCGCCAGCGCGGCGATGTCACGGGCGGTGTACACCTCTCGGATGAGCACCGTGACTCCGAGCTTTGTGCCGATCAGGCTGGTGAGCCGGGAGGCGAGCAGCGAATCGCCCCCCAGGTCGAAGAAGTTGTCGTCCATGCCGACCTGGGTGATGCGCAGCACCTGCGCGATCAGGGCGCACAGTTGCTGTTCCTGTGGTGTGCGGGCAGGCGTGCCGCCGCGGCGTTCGGGCACGGGTTCCGGTAGTGCTGTGCGGTCCAGCTTGCCGCTCTGTGTCATCGGCAGTTCTTCGATCAGGGCGTACAGGGCGGGCAGCAGGTGTTCGGGCAGCACGGTGCGCAGTCGGCTGCGTACGTCGTCGAGCAGGGCGCTGCGGGAGGACCAGTGTCTGCGGGGCTCCACGGCGGCGGGGGCGGGTGCCGGTCGCGTGGTGCGGTCTTCGGGGCGCCGGGCGGTGAGCTGTCGGCTGTGGGGGTCGCATTCGACGTCGTAGCCGTGGGCGGTCAGCAGTTGGGTCAGCTTCTCGCGGCGGTGGTCGGTGTCTTGGGCGGTGACGGCCAGCTGCCGGATCTTGGGCCAGTCCTGTGGGCGCATGCCTTCCAGGGCGTCGTGGCCGGCGTGGTCCTCGTCGATCCTCACCAGGTCGATGTGGCCGGGGCCCTGTTCGGCGATGATCTGCGGCAGGAGGCCCGGGCCGTGGTCGTGGACGAGGGTGTTCAGGCCGTGCAGGGCGGCATTGCGGCGCAGTGCGTCGCGCCGGGTCCGGGTCGGTTCGCAGGAGTAGATCCGGCCGTCGGGGTTTCGGTGTGCGGCGAACAGGGTGAAGAGGCCGATGCCGGCGCCGATGTCGACGATGGTGTCGCCGTTGTTGAGGGTGATGCCGCCGCGCAGGGGCTGCCGGCGGACGAAGATCTCGTCGTAGGCGAGGTCGGTCTCGTGCCGGTCGTGCTGGAAGAGGGCTGTGCCGTCGGGGAGTTCGCCGATGGTGGCGTACGTGGCGGGGTCGGTGCTCTCCAGGCGCAGCAGTTCGCGCACCGCCGCGGCGTGCTTGGCCGAGGGGACGAGGTAGGCGGCCAGGCGTTTGTCCCCGTCGCCGTGGTCGCGTACCACGACCCGGGCTTCTTGCACGGCCGGGTGCTCGGCGAGGGCGGCTTCGATCTCGCCCGGTTCGATCCGGAATCCCCGGATCTGGACCTGGTCGTCGTTGCGGCCCAGGTATTGGAGCGTGCCGTCGGGGAGCCGGCGGACCAGGTCTCCGGATCGGTACATCCGCGCGCCCGGCCGGCCGCAGAACGGGTCGGGGACAAAGCGCTGCGCGGTGAGCCCTGGCCGGTTCATGTAGCCGCGGGCCGCCCCCGCTCCGCCGATGTACAGCTCGCCCGTGGCGCCGACGGGCGCGGGCTTGAGCTGCCGGTCGAGGACGTAGGTGCGAACGTCTGTCAGGCGCCGGCCGATGAGGCTGGTGGTGCGGCGGGTGTCGGCCTCGGTCAGCGAGTGACAGGTGGTGTAGACCGTTGCCTCGGTGGGACCGTAGGCATTGATGAGCTGTGTGCCGCGGTTGGCCGGGCGTGCCATCCAGGGTGTCAGCAGCGCCGTGTTCAGCGCCTCGCCGGCGAGCACCACCATGCGCAGGTGGTGTGGCCCGTCGTCCTCGCCCTGGGCCGCGATGAGTTGCTGGAAGGCGGTGGGTGTCTCGTTGAGCACGGTCACCCGCGAGGTGCGCAGCAGGGTGTAGAGGTCCTTGGGGTTGCGGGCGGTGTCGTGCGGTGCCACCACGAGGGTGGCGCCGTGCAGCAGCGCGCCCCAGATCTCGAAAACCGAGACGTCGAAGGTGAACGAGTGGAACAGCAGCCATACGTCGCGTGCGTCGAAGCGGAACAGGTCGCGTGTGGAGGTGAACAGCCGGGTCACGCTGCGGTGGTCGACCAGGACGCCTTTGGGTACGCCGGTTGATCCCGAGGTGTAGATCACGTAGGCGGCGTGTTCGGGGCCGACGCCGGTATCGGTGAGGTCGGTGTTGTCGAGCGCGGCCCACTGGTGTGCGTCCGCGCGGACATCGACCACGGGTGTTCCCGGGGGGACCGCGTCCTTGGGCAGCGGCAGGTCGGTCAGCAGCAGGCGCGGCGTGCTGTCGCGCAGAACGAGGGCCAGCCGGTCGGCGGGCGAGGCCGCGTCGATGGGCACATACGCGCCTCCGGCCTTGAGCACCGCAAGCACGGCGATCACCAGCTGCTCGGTGCGCTCCAGGCGCAGCGCCACCCGCGCCTCGGGCCCGACTCCCAGGTCGCGCAGGTGTCGTGCCAGGCGGTTGGCCTGTGCGTTCAGTTCCCGGTAGGACAGGCGGCGGCCTTGGAATTCGACGGCCACCGCGTCGGGGGTGGCGGCTGCCACGTTCTCGAACCAGCGGTGGATGCAGGTCGGTTCGCCGGTGTCGGCCGGTATGCGGGTGTCCTGGTCCAGGAGCCGGCGGTGCGCGGTGTCGCTGAGCACGGGAAGCCGTAGGGCGGCAAGCGGTGTGCCCGGTGTGCCCTGCAGGCTGTCGGCCAGGCCGGCCATCGCGGTCTCGAGACAGTCCAGTACGGCGGCGGGGTCGTGGGAGTCGTCGGTGTGTGCCTGGAGGTGGAAGCCTTCGCGGTGCTCGTCGATCGTGACGGTGAGGGCGAAGGGGCTTGGGTTATGTGCTGCGGGTTCGGGCGTTGGTGTGTCGGCCGGTTGCCCGTCACGGTAGTGCAGGGCGGAGTCGGCCGGCGGGAGCGTGGAGCCGTCCGCGGGTGCGCGCAGTGCCTGGTCCATGGCGTGCACCAGGTCGTGCACGCTGCGGTCGGCAAGGTCCAGGTGGAGGGGGCGGGTGCCGCCGTGGGGGCCGTTTGTGGGTCCTTGGCCCGGGAGGCCGGCGAATACCGCGTCGTCGCTGCCGTTGAGTGCCGCGGAGACCAGTGCCCAGCCTGCGTGGAAGAGGACGGCGGGCGGCAGGGACAGCTGCTGGGCGCAGGCCCGGATGCGTTGGCCGAGGTTTCGCTCCAGTGGGCGGTGGGCCCGGTGCGGGTCGCTGCCGGCGGTCTGGGGCGGCTCGGGCTGTGCGGGGGTGGTCGGTACGGTCTGGGCGGTGGGGTCGTCGGGGCCCGTCTGCCTGGAGCGGAGTCGCACATCGAGGGCGATGTCCTGGAGGATCTGGCCGTACAGCGCGGCGATCTGCTGTGCCTGGTCCGGGCTGAACAGGCGTTGCTGGTAGTGCAGGTTCAGGCGCAGATGGGTGCCGTCGGGGTAGGCGAACACGCTTACCGGGAAGTGGGTCTGGGAGTGCAGGCCGATGCCGGTGACGGTGACGCCGCCTTCTGCGGCGGCCTGGGCGAGGGCTTCGCGGTCCAGTGGGAACGACTCGAAGGCGACGAGGGTGTCGAACAGTGCGGGCATGGCGGTGGCGCGTTGGATCTCGGCCAGGTCGCAGTGGTGGTGTTCCAGCAGGGCCGCTTGGCGTTGCTGCAGGTCCCGCAGGATCTGCTCGATGCTCGCGTCGGGGTCGCAGGGGACGCGTACGGGGATGGTGTTGACGAATGCGCCGACCATGCGGTCCGCGCCGGGCAGTGTGGCGGGGCGTGCGGCCACCGCGGCGCCGAACACCACGTCCTGGCGGCCGGTGAGACGGCTGAGGGCGAGGGCCCAGGCTCCCTGCACGAGGGTGTTGAGGGTGACCCCCGCCTCGGCGGCGCGGGCGGGGAGGGCGCGGGCGGCGTCGGCGGGCAGCGGTACGTCGATGTGGCCGATGCCGCCCTCCTCGGCGCGGCCGGGGTCGGCTGTGGGCGTGAGTCTGGTCGGCTCCGTGAGCCCGGCGAGTTCCTTCGCCCAGGTGCGGGCGGATTCCTGTGTGTCCTGCCGGTTACGCCAGTCGAGGTACTCGCGGTAGCTGCGGGCGGGCGGCAGCGAGGCCGCGGCGCCGGGGTCGGCGTACAAGTGCAGCAGGTCCTGTAGCAGCACCGGCAGGCACCAGCCGTCGACGGCTGCGTGGTGGGCCGTGATGACCAGCTCGTGGTGGGCCGCGTCCAGCGTGAGCAGTGTCATGCGCAGCATCGGCGGTGTGGCCAGGTCGAGGCGGGTCGTGCGGTCCGCGGCCAGGGCGTGTTCGTACGCTCTGGTGCGCAGGGCCTCGTCCATGCCGCTCAGGTCAAGGTGCTGCCAGGGCAACTCGACGCCTTCTGCGACCAGTTGGACCAGGGCGCCGTCGGGTCCGGGTGTGCAGCAGGTGCGCAGTGCGGGGTGGCGGTCGAGCAGTGCCTGGGCGGCCGGGCGCAGTCGCGCGGGGTCGACGGGTCCGGAGATGTGCAGCGTGTACTGCACTTGGTAGGTGTCCGCGTCGGTGCCCGATTCGTGTTCCATCAGGGAGTGGACGAGCAGTCCCTGGGGCATCGGCGGTACGGGCCAGATGTCGGAGAGGTGAGGGTGGGCCTGCTGCCAGGTGTCGATGTCGTCCTGCGTGAGTCCGGTCAGGGTCACGTCCGACGGGGCCAGACCGCCCGCTCCGGGCTGGGTGGTGCGCAGGGCGAGTGCTTGGAGTGCCTGGAGCCACAGGTCGGCCAGTTCGCGTATGTCGGCGGCGGACAGGGCCGCTTCGCGGGCATCGAACTCGGCTTCCAGGCAAGGGCCTTGGGCGGTTTCGCAGACGGCGGTGGTGACGGCGAGGTCGGTGGTGCCGGCCGCCGTGGACGCGGTTGTCGTCTGTGGGAGGCGGTCGGTGTGGGTGAAGGAGATCCGGCCGCTGCCGTACTGCGCCAGCACGGGTGCGGTTCTGGGGTTCAGGTGGCGCAGCAGGCCGTAGCCGATGCCCTGGTCGGGCAGGGCGCGCAGCTGCTGCTTGACGGACGCGATGACGGTGTCGGCGGCCTGGCCCGCCGCGAACGCCTCGGGCAGGTCGATGCCGGAGAGGTCCGGTCGGAGGGGGGTGGGCGTGGTGAGCGGGCCGACGGTGCGCGACAGGTCGAAGCCCGGCAGCGCGGCGCGGGCCCGGCCCTGCCGTGTCACGCGGACCAGCGGTGGTGGGGCGCCGGCGCCGCCGCGCCGGGCCCGCCGTGTGGCCAGGGCCATCGCGAATGCCGCGAGCAGGCCGTCGTCGGCGTCGCAGTGGTGGGTGTCCGGGAGGGTGGTCAGCAGGGTCTGGGTGATCTCGGGCGGGACGGTGAGCCGGGAGGTCACCCGTGCGCGGGCCGGTGCCGCGGCCGGGGTGGCGGGGTCGGAGCCGAGACCGGGGTCGGGCGGTGCGACGAGGGCACACCAGTGCCCCAACTCGGCGACACGTTCGGGCCGTTGGGCCTCTGTGGCCAGGGTGTGGGCGTAGTGGCGCAGTGGGGTCGCGAGGGGGGCGAGTCGTGGGGGTGTGCCGTCGAGGATCTGCCGTGCGGCGCTGGTCAGGTCGGATGCGACGATGCGGCAGGACTCGGCGTCTGCGACGAGCGGGTGCAGGGCCACCAGGAGTCGTCCCGGCCGTGTGCTGCCCGCGTCGAACCAGACGCATCGCATCACCTCGCCGGCCGCGGGGTCCAACCGGCCAGCCGCGGTGTCGAGTTCGTGGGCGAGCAGTCGCTCCCACTCCTCCTCCTGCCCTGCGGTACCCGGCAAGGCGAGGCGGTGGATCAGGGCGTCGACGGCCACCGAGCCCGGCGGGGTCACGGTCGCTCCCCAGTCCTGAGGATCCGTCGCTCGGATTCGCAGCGCCTCGTGATGGTCGGTCACCGCGCGTAGCGCGTCGGTCAGTGAGGTGCGGTCCATGCCTGCGGGCAGTTCGACGACGAGAGCCGGTGCGTGCCGG
This sequence comes from Streptomyces sp. NPDC059649, assembly GCF_042734445.1. NCBI lineage: Bacteria > Bacillati > Actinomycetota > Actinomycetes > Kitasatosporales > Streptomycetaceae > Streptomyces > Streptomyces sp. NPDC059649. The sequence continues at coordinate 97,389 of NZ_JBHWDV010000020.1, read as the reverse complement.
GCCGCCCCGGGGCCGAGGTCGTCGAGGAACCGTGTCGCGGGCAGGTGTGGCAGCCATCTGGCGTCGGCCGTCTCGGGCCGGCCCGGCGCCGGGCCGAAGGAGCCGCCGGCGGTCTGCGCGGCGTCGGCGAGCGCTGCCACGGTGCGGTGTTCGAAGATCTGGCGGGGTTCGATGGGCATGCCGTGGGCTCGCGCCTGTGTGGCGATCTGCAGGGCCCGGATGCTGTCGCCGCCGAGGGCGAAGAAGTCGTCGTCGGTGCCGATCCGCTCGGTGCGGAGGGCTTTGGCGAAGGCGTCGGTGAGCACCTCCTCGGCACGGCTTTGGGGAGCGCGGTAGGGGGCTCTGTGCAGCCGGGGTCGGGGCAGTGCCGCCTTGTCGGTCTTGCCGTTGGGGGTCAGCGGCATCTCGTCGACGACCGTCACCACGCCAGGCACCATGGCTTCGGGCAGTCGTCGGGCCAAGTACGCGCGCAGTTGGGCCGGGTCGAGTCCCGGCCGCAGGTCGATGTGTCCGGCTGCGTCGGCGCGTCGGCCTTCGTGGTGGGGTTCTTCGGGTGCCGGGACCACGTAGCCGACCAGCTGGTTGCCCAGGGTGTCTTGGTGGGCGACCACCGCCGCTTGGCGCACCCTGGGATGTGTGGCGAGGGCCGCCTCCACCTCGCCGGTCTCGATCCGCTGGCCGTGCACCTTCACCTGGTCGTCGGCACGTCCCAGATACTCGAGCTGCCCGTCGGCACGTATCTGGACCATGTCGCCGGTGCGGTACATCCGCTCGCCCGGCCTGCCGAACGGCATGGGCAAAAACCGCGTCGCGGTCAGTGCCGGGCGCCCGAGGTAGCCGCGGGCCAGGCCCGGTCCCGCAAGGTAGAGCTCGCCGGCGCGGCGGCCGTCGGTGAGGGGTGCGAGGTGTTCGTCGAGTACGTAGGCGTGGGTGTCCTGCATCGCGCGGCCGATCGGCACCGTGCCGTCGTCGGGCAGTGGGCTGAATGTGGCCCATACGGTGGCTTCCGTGGGGCCGTAGGCGTTGATCAGCCGTCGTCCGGGGGCCCACTCGGCGGCGAGTGCCGGAGTCAGCGCCTCACCGCCGACGACCAGGGCCCGCAGGTTGCGCAGCCTTTGGGCGCTGCCCGGGGGCAGTGTGGCCAGCACGCTGGGCGGTAGCGTGGCATGGGTCACCGCGCGGTGCGCCAGGACCTCGGCCAGTTCCGCGCCGATCAGACGTTCCTGGCGGGGCACCACGAGCGTCGCGCCGGTGGTCAGTGCCGCCACCAGGTCCCATACCGACATGTCGAAGGTCAGTGCCGCGAAGTGCAGTACCCGGGCGTCGGCGTCGGTGCCGAGGTCGCCGTGGCGCACCGCTTCGGCGCGCAGCGCGGCGAGGCCGGAGTGCGTCACGGTCACGCCTTTGGGCCGGCCGGTCGAGCCCGAGGTGTAGATGACGTAGGCGGCGGCGGCGGTGCCCAGCGGCGAGAGGCGAACGTCGTCGTCCGGGTCCGAGGCCGGTGCCGTCTGCAGGGCCGCCGCGGTGCGCGGTGCGTCCATCGCGACCGCGTCGGTGTTTGTCCCCGTGGGCAGCCGGTCGTACGCGGCCAACGTGGTCAGCACAAGAGCCGGGGCCGCGTCGGAGGCCATGTATGCGAGCCGTTGCGGCGGGTGGCTCAGGTCCCAGGGGAGGTAGGCCGCGCCGGCCTTCATGACGCCCAGGAGTACGGCCAGTTGTTCGGCCGAGCGCGGCATCGCCACGGCGACCCTCTGCTCAGGACCGATGCCGCGGCCGATCAGCCAGTGCGCGATCCGGTTCGCGTGCTCGTTCAGCTCCTGGTACGTCCAGGCCTGGTCGGCCGACTCGAGGGCCGTTGATCGCGGCGTTTGCCGGGCCTGCGCCTCGAACAGCGCGGGGAAGGTGGCCGGGGCAAGGCACGTACCGGCGGGCTGCGCGTCGGCAGACGGTCCTCGTGGGACGTTCACGAATGCTCCAGAGCTCGGACGTGGAATGGGATCGAGTGCTACCGGGCTGCCTTCAGGGCGACCGGCAGACTGCTGTATCCGTGCAGGAAGTTGGAGTGGATGGGCTTGGCCGGCCCGGTCGGTACGGCTTCGGCGACATGGGTGCGCAGGGCGGTGAGCAGGGCGGCGATCTCGGCGCGGCCCAGGAAGGCGCCGGGGCAGAAGTGCGGTCCGTAGCCGAACGCCACGTGCTTGTTGGGGGTGCGTCCGAGGTCGAAGGTGGTGGGGTCGGCGAAGACGTCCTCGTCGTAGTTGGCCGAGCTGTTCCACAGTGTGACGACGTCCCCGGCGCGCACGAGCCGGCCGGCGACCTCGACGTCCTTCAGGGCCCGGCGGCCGAAGTGCATTGCGGGGCTGACCCAGCGCAGCACTTCTTCGACGGCGCTTTCGACGGTGACGTCACCGGAGATGAGCCGTTGCCACTGCTGCGGGTGCGCGATCAGTTCGTGCATGCCGCAGATCATGGAGAGTCTGCTGGTCTCGTCGCCGCCGATGATGATGCTGTAGCAGTTGAAGATGATTTCCTGGTCGGTGAGGGGTTCTCCGTTGACGGTGCTGGTCGCAAGGACGCTCACCACGTCGTCGCGTGGCGCCGCGCGGCGGTCCGCGGCCAGGTCGGCGAAGTAGAAGAGCAGTTCGTTGCGGGCGACCAGCGCCTCATCGGCGGAGCTGTCCGCTTCTTCGGTGCTGAGCGCCTCCTTGGTCAGCGTCAGCAGGTAGTCGCGGTCGCTGGCGGGCACGCCGAGCAGGTCGGCGACCGTGGCCATCGGAATGTGTTCGGCGACGTCCTGGGCGAAGTCGCATTCGCCTCTGGCGACGGCCAGCCTCACCAGCCGGTCCGCGCGCTCGTACACCCCTGCCACGACAGGATCGAGGACCCGTGGCGCGAACGCCTTCAGCATCACGTTGCGCAGTTCACGGTGGCGTGGGCCGTCCGTCACGGCTAGCATCCGGCCTGCGGCCGAATCGCCCCCTTCGAGAAGGGTGGCGAGTACATTTCCGCGCTCGGACGTGAAATGTGTTTTGTCACGGTACACGTCCAGCACGTCCTGGTATCGGGAGAGCACCCAGAATCCCGGCACGGCGTGGTCGTGGACCTCATGCCAGTGGATGGGGCTCTCCGTCCGGAACCGGCGCCACATCTTTGCAAGTTCGTCGGCGGGCGCCAGAAAAGTCTGCGGATCGGTGAGGTCGGCGCCTTCGACGGTCAGGGTGGTCACGGTCGGTCTCCCGCCTTTCGCCGGGCCTGTGTTCCCAGCACCGCGCTCGTTTCTTTCCTGTGGTGGTGGTGTTGCGGAGTTCACGCGCGAAGGGTTTCCCGAGCGGCTGGCAAAGGGAAACCGAAACGCATTTCGAGATTTGCGGGCGACTTGTGGGTGCCAGCATTGACGTAACGCAAGCAGGCTCTCCCCCCGCCGGTCAAGGTTCGTCTCCGGCCTGCGTGGGCAAACGCGTTCTGTCCTGGCGACAAGACAGCGGACACGGTGGCCACGGCTTGTGCGATGTCCTGTCGACGGGATACGGACGCCGGTCCAACGGGATACGGATGCCGGTCTATTTGGTTCGCCTCCGGTCGGCGGGCAGGTTATGTTCGGCCTCCGGCAGAGCGTTGCACGGAATCGGCGCATGGGTATCCGGAATTGCTTTGGACCAGGTAGCCGGGTTCATGTGTTCCGGAGATCCCATAACGTTGGCGCGAAGCCCGGGCTGTTGACGTGGTGCGTCTGCGGTCTGGGATAGTCGGACTTCAATCCCCGAATGCTGCTCAGGCGTCGTCCTGGACATTCGTGAGAGGCAGGAGGTGGGGGAAATGGCACGATCCACAAACCAGCGGCCGCATATCTCGGCAAGGGCGGCGGCTCTGCAGGGCAACAGCCTGGGCGAGCTGTTCCAACTTGCGCGCGAGCGCGGCGCCATCGACATGGCGCTGGGAACTCCCGGTTATCCAGAGCCCGCCGCCGGCATCATCCAGGCAGCCCACGACGCGCTCGGCGCCGGGCGCAACCAGTATGTCTTCCCGCCGGGCGACCTGGCGCTGCGGGAAAGGATCGCCGAAGGCCTCCCGACGCCGACCGATCCGCGGACCGAAGTGACCGTCACCGTGGGTGCCACCGAGGCACTGTGCATCGCCCTGCTCGCCGTCATCGACCCCGGCGACGAGGTCGTCCTGCTCGACCCGGGCTACGAGCAGTTCCGGGCGGCGATCACGCTGGCTGGTGGCGTGCCCCGCTCCGTTGCGCTGCGCGAGCCCGACTGGCGCCTGGAGCCGGCCGATCTGGCCGCGGCCTTCGGCCCGCGTACCCGCGCGGTGCTGCTGAACTCGCCCGGCAACCCCACCGGCCGGGTGCTGACCCCTCAGGAGCTCGGCTCGATAGCCGAGTTGGCGCAGACCTGGGACACGACGGTCATCTGCGACGAGGTGTACGGCAGTTTCGTCTTCGACGGCCGCCTCTCCACCTCCATCACCGAGGTTCCCGGGCTCGCCGAGCGCAGCATCGTCGTCGGTTCGCTCTCCAAGGACTACGCGATCAGTGGGTGGCGGCTGGGCTTCCTGCGGGCGGATGCCGAGCGTACGAAGACGTTGCGGCATGTGCAGGAGGTCACCACGAACGGCACCGCGGCACCGCTGCAGGTGGCCGTCGGTGCCGCGGCCGCCTCGGCAGACCTCAAAGTGGCGGCCGAGGAGATGGCCCGGCGCCGCGACCTGGCCCTGGAGATCTTCACGGGCATGGGCATGAGGATCACCCCCGCCGAGGGGGGCTGCTTCCTGCTGGCGGACGTCAGTGCGCTCACCGGCGGCCGCATGGACGGCCGGGCCTTCACTTTCGAACTGCTCGACGCCACCGGCGTTCTGGTGGTCCCCGGGGCTTCCTCGTTCGCGGACCCCGCGCGAGGCGCGAACTACGTGAGGATCGCCTTCAACCGGCAGGTCGGGGTGCTGGACGAGGTGGCCCGCCGAGTCCGCTCCTTCCGGCCCGCCGGCGAACAGCGAGGAGTGTGAGATGAGTCAGCCTCTGATCGACCAATGGGGCCCGCTTTCGGCATTGATGAGCCCGGGTCCGGAGGAGATAGCGCGCATCGCCACGCCGACCGGCAGCGAGGTGTGGCTCGTACGCGGATACTCCCTGGGGCGGTCGGTCCTGACGGACCCGAGATTCAGCCGGGCCGCGGCACTGCGGCCCCAGGCTCCGAAGCTCAACGACGCGCAGCCCGCCGCGGACTCCATGATGAGTATGGACGGCAGCCGGCACGCCCGGTTGCGACGCCTGGTCAGCGGAGCGTTCTCCACCGGCCGGATGGCCAGGATGAGCGACTTCGTTGCGCAGGTGACCGACCGGCATCTCGACACGGTCGCCGACCTCGGACCCGGCACGGACCTGATCGGCCATCTCGCCAGGCCGCTGCCGCTGTTCGTGCTCTGCTCCATGCTCGGCATCCCCGAGGAGGACACGCCTCTTTTCCGGGGCTGGGTCGAGGTCCTGTTCGACATCGACGCCAGCAGCCCGCGTGAGAAGGCCCGTCGGCGGATCGAACTCATCGAGTACATGACGGACTTGATGGACCGCAAACGGCGCGCACCGGGCGAGGATCTGCTCAGCGATCTGATCGCCGTGCACGACCGGGGCGAGCTGTCCACGAACGAACTGCTCACCCTGGGCCTGACGCTTTTGATGGCGGGGTACGAGACGACGACCGGCCAGATCGGTCTGGCGACGCTGTCGCTGCTGACCGACCGCGGCGTGTACGAAGAGCTCGTCGCGCACCCCGACCGGGTCGGGAAGGCGGTGGAGGAACTGATCCGGCTCAACCCGGTCACCCCGCTGACTTTCCTGCGTGTGGCCACCGAACCGGTACCTCTGGGCGAGGTCACGGTGCAGGCGGGCGAAGGCGTCGTGGTGGCCCTGATGTTCGGCAACCGGGACGCCGAGGTGTTCGCCAAGCCGGAGTCGATGGACTTCGTCTCCGGCCGTGGCACCCCGCATCTGACCTTCGGTCACGGAGTGCACCGCTGTCTGGGCGCGCCGCTCGCGCGGCTGCAGGTGCGCATCGTCCTGGAACATCTGCTGCGGCGCTTCCCGACACTGCGCCTGGCCGAGGTCGAAGAGCCGGTCGTCTGGAAAGACGGCCTGGGCATCCGCGGCCTGTCCCGGCTACAGGTCTCCTGGTAGCGGCCCCGCCGATCGCGGCCGTGCCGGCGCCCTTGCCATGACCGCACATTCCCCCCTTCCGGAGACTGAGAACACGTGGCTGACGAGGAAAAACTCCGCGAGTACCTCAAGCGCGCCATCGCCGACGCACGCGAGATGCGCGAGCGCCTGCGCGAAGTCGAGAGTGAGCGGCGTGAGCCGGTTGCGATTGTGGGGATGGCGTGCCGGTATCCCGGGGGCGTGGCCTCTGCCGAGGACCTGTGGCGTCTGGTCACCGACGAGATCGACGCCATCGGCCCCTTCCCCAAGGACCGCGGCTGGGACCTCGACAACCTCTACCACCCCGATCCGGACCATGTCGGCACCACCTACACCACCCACGGCGGATTTCTCTACGACGCCGCCGACTTCGACCCCGCCTTTTTCCACATCAGCCCGCGGGAAGCTGCCGCCATGGACCCCCAGCAGCGCCTTCTGCTGGAAACCAGCTGGGAGGCCATCGAGCACGCCGGTATCAGCCCGGCCTCGCTTCACGGCACTCTCACCGGCACCTACTGCGGCGTGATGTACAGCGACTACCGCCCCGACCGGGAAGAGGCCTACGGCTTCACGGGCAGCTCGCCGAGCGTCGCCTCGGGACGTATCGCCTACGCCCTCGGGCTCAAGGGCCCTGCGATCACCGTCGACACCGCCTGCTCCTCCTCGCTCGTCACCACGCATCTCGCCGTCCAGGCCCTGCGCAACCGCGAATGCGACCTCGCTCTCAGCAGCGGCGTGGCGGTCATGTCCCGTCCCACCGCCTTCGTCGAGTTCAGCCGGCAGCGTGGCCTGGCTCCCGACGGGCGCTGCAAGCCCTTCTCCGCCGGCGCCGACGGCACCGCCTGGAGCGAAGGCGCCGGCACCCTGCTGCTGGAGCGTCTGTCCGACGCCCTGCGTAACAACCATCCTGTTCTTGCCGTCATCCGCGGCTCAGCACTCAACCAGGACGGCGCCAGCAACGGCCTGACCGCGCCCAACGGCCCGTCCCAGGAACTGGTCATCCGCCAGGCTCTGGCCGCTGCCGACCTCACCCCCGACCAGGTCTGTGTCGTCGAGGCCCACGGCACCGGTACCGCCCTCGGCGACCCCATCGAAGCCCAGGCCCTGCAGAACACCTACGGCCGCCACCGTGACCCGCAGGCTCCCCTGCACGTGGGCTCGCTCAAATCCAACATCGGCCACGCCCAGGCTGCCGCAGGTATCGCCGGCATCATCAAAATGACCATGGCCATACGTCATGGACGCCTGCCCAGGACCCTGCACACCCACCGGCCCACACCGCATGTCGACTGGTCGGACGGCACGTTGGCGCTCCTGTCACAGGCCCGGCCCTGGCCCGACCGGGGGCATCCGCGCCGGGCTGGGGTCTCCTCCTTCGGCATCAGCGGCACCAACGCCCACCTCATCCTCGAAGAGCCGCCCCGCACCGGGGGCGACGACGCCGTACGGCCCCGGCGCTCTCTGGACGCCCCCACCCCGTGGTTGCTGTCCGGCCACACTGCGCAAGCCCTCCGTGCCCGGGCCAGCCAGCTCCACCACCACCTCACCGAGCACCCCCACCTCGCCCCCGACGACGTCGGTCTGACGCTCGCCCGGGCGCGTGCACGGCACGACCACACGGCCGCCGTCGTCGCCCGCACCGACGCGGAGTTCCGCGAGGCCCTCAGGGCCCTCGCCGCCGGCGCCCCCTCACCCGACGTCCTGCAGGGCGGCTTGGCGGCAGGCACGTCGGCCGAGCCCCGCGTCGCTTTCCTGTTCACCGGGCAGGGCAGCCAGCGCCCCGGCATGGGCCGCGAACTCCACGCGGCCTACCCCGTGTTCCGGGAGGCCTTCGACGCCGTCTGCGGCCACCTCGATGAGCATCTGCCCGTCCCGCTCCAAGAGGTCGTGTTCGCCGCCGACGAGGGCGGTGCCGCAACGCTGCACCAGACTCTGTTCGCCCAGCCCGCGCTGTTCGCCCTGCAAACGGCCCTGCACCGGCTCCTGCGGCACTACGGCGCCGCCCCCGATCTCCTCCTGGGGCACTCCGTCGGCGAGATCGCCGCAGCTCACGCCGCCGGTGTCCTCGACCTCGCCGACGCCTGCACCCTGGTGGCCCACCGTGCCCGCCTCATGCAGTCGGCGCCCGCCGGCGGCCGCATGATCGCCATCGAGGCGACCGAGGACGAGATCCGCCCGGCCCTCGCCGCCCACACCGGACGCCTCGACCTCGCCGCCGTCAACGGGCCCCGCTCCGTCGTCGTCACCGGGGACGCCCCGGCGGCCACCGAGCTCGCCCGGACCTGGCAGGCCAAGGGCCGCAGAACCACGCCCCTCCACGTCAGCCACGCCTTCCACTCCCCCGACATGGACGCGATCCTGGACGAGTTCCACGCCATCGCCTCCCGCCTGAGCTACCACGAACCGCACACCCCCCTGGTCTCCAACTTCACCGGCCGCCTCGCCACCCCGGGCCAACTCACCGACCCCCACTACTGGGTCCGCCAGCTGCGTCACACCGTCCGCTTCCACGACGGCATCCGCGCGCTGCGCGACGAAGGGGCGACCGCGTTCGTGGAACTGGGCCCCGCGCCCGTCCTGACCGAGCTGCTGCGCGCGGCGCTCGACGACGACACCGACGCCCGGCTCCTGACCACGATCGGCCCCCACCGGCCCGAAGCTCACACCGTGACCGCCGCCCTCGCCTCTCTCGCCCTGCACGACACCCGCTTCGACACCACACGTCTCTACCCCGGCGCCGGGCTCACCCCCCTGCCCACCTACCCCTTCCAGCGGACCCGGCACTGGCTCGACGCACCGGCCGCGCCCCACCCCGCCGACGGCTCCCGCTCGGCGCTGGGTGAGGGCGTGGAACTGGCCGACGGCAGCGGCACGGTGTTCACCGCGACCCTCGACGCGCAGGGCATGCCGGGTCTCGCCGCCTCCGGCCTCGAGGTCGCCGAGCTGCTGGGGCAGGCCGCACAGCATGCCGGTGCGGGCCACGTGGCCGACTTCACCGTGGAGCAGGCCCTGCCGCTCGGGCTGCCCACCGCGGTGCAGCTCCTCGTCGGCGCCCCGGCACAGGACGGCAGCCGCACCCTGGCGCTGCACTCCCGGCCGGCACACGCCCCGCACGCCACGTGGAGCCGCCTCGCCACCGGCACGCTGGGCCTCGCCGGGGACACGGCACCGGACCACCTAGCCTCCTGGCCCCCCGAAGCGGTGCCGACGCTCCCGCTCGACGCGCTCAACTCCCGTCTGGCGATACGGGGTCACACCGTCGAAGCCTCCGTCTTCTCGGCCCTTGGCCGCGTCTGGTCCGACACCACCGGTCTGTACGCGGAGATCGCGCCCGCCACGGGAGGGGACGGTGACGGCACGTTGCTGCACCCCGCGCTGCCCGCGCTCATCGGCGCCTGCGCCGATACCGACGACACCCGGCATCTGGTGCCTGTCGCCTGGCGCGGCCTGCGATGGCACGGCAACAACGGCCCGGAAAGCAGCCGTCTGCTACGTGTGCGCCTGCGACGGAGCGGGGGCGATACCTGCTCCCTGCTCGTCGCCGACGACACCGGCGCGCCGGTGCTCAGCATCGCGTCGCTCACCCTGGGCGAGCGGACACCGCCCGCCGCTGCCCCGGCGAGCGAGTCCTCGCTGTTCACCCTGCACTGGAGCGAACCGGCGCCGAGCGCCCCGCACCTGGGCGGTGTCTGGGCTGCGGCAGGTCCGGACGCCGGCGCGATGCGCAGCGCCGCGCGTGCCGCCGGAACGACGATGAGCGCCCATGCGGGCCTGGACGATCTGCTGCGCTGCGCCGACGACGGTCTGCCGGTTCCCGAGGTGGTGCTGGCACTCGAGGCGGCAACGCCGCCCCAGGGCGCGGACGGGGGAAAGGCGCTCCACGACTTCCTGGCTCTTGTGCAGCAGTGGCTGGGCGATGACCGGTTCTCGCGCAGCAGGCTCGTCGTGCTGACCCGAGGCGCGGTGACCGTGCCGGGCGACCCGCAGCCGGATCCGGCGCGCGCCGCGGTCTGGGGGCTGGTCCGCGCCGCGCAGTCGGAGCGCCCCGGGCGGTTCACGCTGATAGACACCGACGGCTACCCCGGCTCCCTGCGCGCACTGCTGCGGGCCGCCGCCTCGGACGAACCCCAACTCGCGGTCCGTACCGGCAGATTGCTGGTTCCGCGGCTGCTGTCCCATCGGCCACGGGGTACCGCCGGTGTTCCGTTCGACACGCACAGCCGGGTCCTGATCACCGGTGGCCTGGGCACGCTGGGGCGTCATGTGGCCCGGCATCTGGCGGTACGTCACGGTGTGCGGCATCTGGTGCTCACCGGGCGCCGCGGGCTGCGCGCACCGGGTGCCGCGGCCCTGGTGGCCGAGTTGGAGGGGCACGGCGCGACGGTGACCGTCGCGGCCTGTGACGTCGGGGATCGCGCCGCGGTGGCCGCCCTCCTGGACGGACTCGACCAGCCGCCCACCGCGGTGGTGCACGCGGCCGGAGTCCTCGACGACACCGTCGTGAACCAGTTGACCCCGGAGCGGCTGGATGCCGTACTGCGGCCGAAGGCCGACGCCGCCGTCCACCTGCACGAGCTGACCCGGCATCTGGACCTGTCCGCCTTCGTGCTGTTCTCCTCCCTGTCCGGGCTGCTCGGCTCGGCGGGCCAGGGCAACTACGCCGCCGCCAACGCCTTCCTCGACGCGCTGGCACGACAGCGCCGCGCCGAGGGTCTGGCCGCCACCTCCCTGGCGTGGGGGCTGTGGGAGGGCGAGGACGGTCTGGGCAAGGAGCTCGGCGCGACAGATCTGCGCCGTCTGCACCGGTCCGGTGTGCTCCCCCTGCCCCTCGAGGACGCACTGTCCCTCTTCGACACCGCGGTCGCCGAGCCGGATGCGGTCCTGGTTCCCGCCCGTATCGACCTGGAAGGCAGGGACGCAGACGCTCTTCCGGCCCTTTTGCGGGCTCTCGTCCCGGCCGGTGCGACGCACCCCGCGAACCCCGTGTCACCCGAGGAAGACGAGGAAGCCCCCGCCGCCGCACTGCGCCGCCGGCTGGCCGATGCGCCGGCCGGCGAACGGCCGTACCTCGTCCTGGAGGCGGTGCGCGCCGAGATCGGCATCGTCCTGGACTACGCATCCGTGGACGACGTGTTGGCCAACGACCTCTTCCCGGACCTGGGCTTCGACTCCCTGACCGGGCTCGAACTGCGCAACCGGCTCGTAGTGCTGACGGGGCTGCAGCTGCCCTCCACGCTCCTGTACGACCACGCCACCCCCGCCGCGCTCGCGGATCACCTGACCGCCGAACTCGTCGGGGCGCCGGGAGCGGATGAGGGCGGCGGTCCTGAGCCACGCGACAGCGACATAGACGCAATGAACGCCGCCGAACTGGTCCGCCTGGCCCTGGGGGCGGTCGCCGACGGCCGTCCCAGGGAAGAAAGCGATGGAGAGCCCCGATGAAGCCAATCCCCGCCCAGGTCGTCGACGCGTTGCGGGCTGCGCTCAAGGACAACGAACGGCTTCGTGCCGAGGCAGCGAGCGGGGCCGAGCGCGAGAGCGGCCCGATCGCCATCGTCGGCATGGCCTGCCGCTATCCCGGCGGGGTCGCTTCCCCGCAGGAGCTGTGGCGCCTGGTGACGGACGAGACCGACGCGATCGGCCCGTTCCCCACCGACCGTGGCTGGGACCTGTCCGCGCTCTACGATCCGGATCCGGAACGGCAGGGCACCTCGTATGTCGAAGAAGGCGGATTCCTCTACGACGCGGCGGAGTTCGACGCCGAGTTCTTCCGGGTCTCGCCGCGCGAGGCGCACGCCATGGACCCGCAGCAGCGGCTGCTGCTGGAGACGGCGTGGGAGGCCTTCGAGAGTGCCGCGCTCGACCCGGCGGCGCTGCGCGGCAGCCGTACAGGCGTCTTCGTCGGCGCCATGTACAACGACTACGGCTCGAGGCTGTCCCCGGCGCCTGCCGGGTACGAGGGCTATGTCGGGCTCGGCAGCGCGGGCAGCGTGGCCTCGGGCCGCCTCGCCCACACGTTCGGGTTCGAGGGGCCGGCCCTGACCGTGGACACCGCGTGCTCGTCGTCCCTGGTGACGCTGCATCTGGCCGCTGCCGCACTGCGCCGCGGCGAGTGTTCGCTGGCCTTGGCGGGGGGCGCCACCGTCATGGCCACGCCCGCGTCCTTCGTGGAGTTCAGCCGGCAGCGTGCGCTGTCCGCGGACGGCCGCTGCAAGTCGTTCTCCGCATCCGCGGACGGCACCGCCTGGTCCGAGGGCGTCGGGCTGCTGCTGTTGGAGCGCCTCGCCGACGCGCGCCGCCTCGGTCACCCCGTGCTCGCCGTCGTACGCGGTTCCGCTGTCACGCAGAGCGGCCTGAGCCAGGGTCTGACGGCCCCCAGCGGCCGGGCTCAAGAACTCGTCATCCGCCAGGCGCTGGCCGCCGCCGGTCTGAGCGCCGACCAGGTCGACGCCGTGGAGGCCCATGGCACCGGCACCGCTCTGGGCGATCCGATCGAGGCCCGGGCGCTGCAGGCCACCTACGGCGAGCGCGACCCCGAACGCCCGCTTCACCTGGGCTCCCTCAAGTCCAACATCGGCCACACCCAGGCCGCCGCCGGGGTCGCCGGCGTCATCAAGATGACCATGGCGATGCGGCACGGACTGCTGCCGCGCACCCTGCACGTCGACGAACCGACGCCGCATGTCGACTGGTCGGCGGGGACGCTGGCGCTGCTGTCCCGGGCACGGCCCTGGCCCGACCTGGGGCGCCCGCGCCGGGCCGCGGTCTCCTCCTTCGGCATCAGCGGCAGCAACGCCCACGTCATCCTGGAGCAGGCCCCCGAACCCGTCGCCGAAAGCCGCGCCCGCGCGGCGACGGCCGAGGCAGCCGCTGCGGCCGTCGTGCCCGTCCCGCTGTCCGGGCACAGTCAAGCGGCGCTGCGTGCCCAGGCGCGCCAGGTCCTCGAGGGGCTGACCGCCGAGCACGCCTTTGCTGCCGGCCCCGTCGACGTCGGCTTCAGCCTGGCCACCACCCGTCATCACGGGATGCATCGCGCGGTGGTGCTGGCCCAGGACCGGGACAGTCTGCTGGAGGGCCTGCGCGCCGTGGCGGACGCCCCGGGTGCGGCCCCTGCCGCGCTCGGCCGGGCGAGTGAAGGGCGCACGGCCTTCCTCTTCGCCGGACAAGGAGCACAATTCCCGGGCATGGGCCGGGAGTTGTATCGCGCCTTCCCCGAGTTCGCGACGGCTTTCGACGCCGCCTGCGCGGAACTCGACCCCCGTCTCGAACAGCCCCTGCGGTCGATCCTCTTCGCGCCGGCGGACTCGCCCGAGGCCGCGCTGATCCATCGCACGCAGTACACCCAGCCCGCGCTCTTCGCCTACGAGGTCGCCCTCTTCCGCCTCCTGGAGCACTACGGGGTGCGGCCCGAAGCCGTCATCGGGCATTCCGTCGGCGCGCTCGCCGCCGCGCATGCCGCCGGCGTGCTCTCCCTCGCCGACGCGGCCGAACTGGCCGTGGCCCGCGGCCGGATCATGCAGCAGCTTCCTGAAGGCGGTGCCATGGCCGCGCTGCGGACCGACGAGGACACCGCCCTCGCACTGATCGCCGGGCATACGGACCGGCTCGCCGTCGCGGCCGTCAACGGGCCAAGGGCCACCGTCCTGTCCGGCGCCCGGGCCGAACTCGCCGCCGTGGTGGCCGAGTTCGAGAGCACCGGAGGCCGGGCGACCTGGCTCAAGGTCAGCCGCGCCTTCCACTCACCTCTGATGGCGCCCGCCGGTGCCGAGCTGGCCGCCGTGGCCGAGCGGCTGACGTTCCGGGAGCCGCGGCTGACGGTGGTGTCGGACCTGACCGGGCAGCCGGTGCGCAAGGACGAGCTGATGGACCCCGGCTACTGGGTGCGCCACGCCCTGGGCACGGTCCGTTTCCAGGACGGTGTCCGGTCCTTGGCGAAGCTCGGCTGCGACCGGTTCCTGGAGATCGGCCCGACGGGCGAGCTCACCGCGATGGCCACCGCCTGCTTCGACGAGGACGGCGCGCCGACGGTCATCGCCGCACAGCGGCGTCAACAGCCGCAGGAGAGTGCCCTATTGAGCGCGGTGGCCAGGCTTCACACGGTCGGCGCCGAGGTGGACTGGGCGGCCGTGTTCGCCCACACCGGTGCCCGCCGCGTCCCGCTGCCGACCTATCCCTTCCAGCGTCGTCGCTACTGGCTGGACACACCACGGCAGGTGCGGCCGGGTGGGCTCACCGGGCTCGACCACCCGGTCCTGGCCGCCGCCACGGATGTGCCACAGGCGCAGGGCACCCTGTTCACCGGACAGATCTCGCGCGCCGAACTGCCGTGGCTGGCCGACCACCACGTCAGCGGCCGGGTGCAGTTGCCGGGCACCGCTGTGCTGGACATGGTGGTGAGCGCCGCCCGCACGCTGGGCGACGACACCGTCGAGCGGCTCGCCCTCGAGGCTCCGGTGGCGGTGCCGGAGGGCGCACAGGTCGACGTGCAAGTGTTCCTGACGGCCGCCGACGCCGACGGCAGGCGCTCGGTCACTGTGCACGCCCGCCGGGCGGATGACTCCGGTGCCTCGGCCTGGACCCGGCACGCCCACGGCACCGTGGCGCGTCAGGAGCCGGGCACGGGCGCCGCCCCGCACGGCACCGGTCTGCCCGAGGACGCCGAGCCCCTCGGTATGACGCCGCAGGAGCTCTACCGCGCGCCGGCGATGCGGGAGTGGCACTACGGACCGGCGTTCCGCGGCGTCCGCGCGCTGTGGCGGTCGGGTGCTGATGTCCTGGCCGAGGTGGCGCTGCCCACCGGGACCGTCGCCGGCACCCACGCGCTGCACCCGGTGCTGCTCGACGCCGCCTTGCACCCGTTGGCAGCCGACGGCGTCGCCGGCCCGGGCAGGGTCGTGAAGACATGGACCGATGTGCGCGTCCACGCCGTCACCGCCGAGGACCGGGCACGGGTTCGTCTGACATCGTCCGGGCCGGACGCCTTCGCGCTCGAGCTGACCGGCCTCGACGGGCGCCCGGTGGTCTCGGTCGGCTCGCTCACGCTGGGGCCGGCTGCGGCCGGCGGCCCCGGCCCTGTCGGCGCGGGGGCACTTGAGGGTCTGCTGGTGCCGCGCTGGGTTGCGCTGCCCGAACTGCCCGACACCGCACCGCAGGAGCATTGGCCGAGCCTCGCCGAGGCACTTGCCTCGAACGGGCCTGCTCCCAGGATGGTCGTGCTGCCGTGCCCCGCCCCCGAGGGGGATGCGCCTGCGGCTGCCCGCGAGGCGCTGATGGAGGTTCTGCACGCGGCCCGGCAGATCCTTGCGGCCGGGCAAGGGACGGACACCCGGCTGGTGATCACCACCCGCGGCGCCGTCACCGTCGACGGGGCAGGCGCGTCCGCCCCCGGTCCGCAGCCCGTCCACCGGGCGGTGTGGGGGCTGATCCGCTCCGCGCAGGCCGAGCACCCGGGCCGGTTCGTCCTGCTGGACGAGGACGGCACCGATGCCTCCCGCAAGGCCTTCGCCGCCGCCCTGGCCACGGGAGAACCGCAGGTCGCGCTGCGCTCGGGCACCGTCCACCGGCCGCTACTGGCCCCCGTCGAGGTGCCGGGCGTCAAGAGTTACTGGGACTGTGCGAGGGCCGTGCTGATCACCGGCGGCCTCGGCTGGCTCGGCCGGATCACCGCGCGGCATCTGGTGGAGCGTCACGGTGTGCGCCAGCTCGTGCTGATGGGCCGCAGCGCCCCCACCGGTGCGTCGGCGCGCGCCGTCGCAGAGTTGCAGGACCTCGGCGCCGAGGTCCGCACGGTGCGCTGCGACGCCGCCGACCCCGAGGCGCTGGCCGCCGCGCTCGACGAGCTCGCCGGGGCCGGCATACGCATCGGCGGCGTCGTGCACGCCGCGGGCGTCCTCGAAGGCGGTCTGCTGACCGAGCTGAGCGCGGACAGCCTGGAGCGGGCGCTGCGCCCGAAGGTCGATGCGGCGTTCCATCTGCACGAACTGACCGCGGCGCTGGACCTGTCCGCGTTCGTTGTCTTCTCCTCTGTGGCCGGGACGCTCAACTCTGCGGGCCAGGGCGCGTACGCCGCCGCGAACGCGTTCCTGGAAGGCCTGATGGAGCAGCGGCAGGCGGCGGGCCGGCCGGGAGTGGCCGTGGTGTGGGGCCAGTGGGACGTGGGGGGCGGCATGGGCAGCACCCTGACCGAGGCCCAGATCGCCCGCATGGCCCGCCTGGGCATCCTGCTAATGCCTGTCGAGCAGGGCCTGGCCTTCCTCGATACTGCGGTCCGCGACGGGCACCCGGTGGCGGTCGCAGCACGCTGGGACGGCGCCGCCCCGACCGCGCTGTCCCAAGTCGGCGCCTGGGAGCAGGAGGGCCAGGAGGGCGATGCGGCGCGGGCGCGACGCCCGGAGGGGGCCGTGTGGCCGGCGGACGCCGACGGCGACGCGATCCTGGAGCGGCTGCGCGGAGTGATCGCCGACGTGCTCGGCCACACCTCGGCCGACGCCGTCGACCCGGCTCTGCCGTTCGACCACGTGGGGGTGGACTCACTTGCGGCGGTGGAGCTGCGCAACCGCATCACGGCGGCGACCGGGCACCGGCTCCCGGCCACCTTCGTCTTCGACTGGCCGACGCCACGTGAACTGGCCGACTTTCTGCACCAGGAGCTGTTGTCGGGCAGAGCGCCCGATACCGCCACCGAGAAGGAGACCTCGACGTCATGACCATGCGGACCGCCGCCCCCGGCGACCTGTTGCGGGACATCTATCTGGCGGGTCCCGACGGCCGTGCCGGCCAAGTCACCACCAATTTCGAGGCGTTGGAAGAAGCGGCCCGTGTGGTGCTCGATCCGGCGACGTTCGCCTTCGTGGCCGGTAACGCGGGCACCGGGCTGACCGGCCGCGCGAACCGGGAGGCCTTCGACCGGTGGCGATTGGTGCCGCGCGCGCTGCGCGGCATCACGCGGCGCGACTTGTCGGTCTCCGTGCTCGGCGAGCGCCTGCCCACGCCGGTCCTGCTGGCGCCGATCTCCGCGCACACCACGGTGCACCCCGAGGGCGAACTCGCCACCGTCCGGGGAGCGGCGGATGCGGGGGTGCCGTTCGTCCTGTCCTCGTACGCCTCGCACAGCCTGGAGGAGGTGGCGGCCGCGGCCGGGCCGGGTCCCCGGTGGTTCCAGCTCTACTGGCCCACGGACGACGCACTGACCGCATCCTTGGTGCGCCGGGCCGAGGCGAGCGGATACACGGCACTGGTCGTCACGGTCGACAATCCTTCCATCGGCTACCGGCCCGCGGACCTCGACCACGGCTTTCTGCCGATGCTGCGCGGGGTGGGGCTCGCCCACTACACCAGCGATCCGGTGTTCCGGGCGGCGCTGCCGCCGAATGCCGGCACCAAGGAGGTCGTCAGGCACTGGGCGGGTGTCACCGGTCACCTCGCGCTGACCTGGGAGCGGCTGGCGTGGCTGCGCGGCCTGACCGACCTGCCCGTTCTCGTCAAGGGCGTGCTGCACCCGGACGACGCGCGGCGTGCGGTGGCAAGCGGCGCGGACGGCGTGATCGTCTCCAATCACGGGGGGCGCCAGCTGGACGGTGCGGCCGGCGCTCTCGACTGTCTGTCTGCCGTGCGCGCGGCTGTCGGGGACGGCGTCACCGTGCTGCTGGACTCCGGTGTCCGTACCGGCAGCGACGTCGTCAAGGCGCTGGCCCTGGGCGCTGACGCGGTGCTGTACGGCAGGCCGTATCTGTACGGCCTGGCCTTGGACGGGCGTGCGGGCGTACGCCATGTGTTGCGGTGCCTGCTGGCCGAGCTCGATGTGGTACTGACGCTGACGGGCTACGGCAGTGCCGAGGCGCTCGGCCCGGAACTGCTCGCTGCGGCGGGGCCGTTGCCGCTGCCGTAGCCGCATGTGAACGGAGGTGGCCGGGCCGTTGCCGGGACGTCTTGGACGTCCCGGCAGCGGTCCGGCCTCGCCGCGTTAGCGCGCCGCGAGGCGTTCCAGTTCCCGGGCCACGTCGCTGGGTGAGGGCTGGGCGAGGAACTCCTCGCGCAGCCGCCCGGCGCCCTCCCTGAAGCCGGGCTCCTGCAGCAGCCGCACCAGCGCGGCCCGGATCCGGTCCCCGTCGAATTCCTGCGGCGTATCTCCCGGAATCCACAGACCCGCCCCGGCGCGCTCCAGCCGCGGACCGCGCTCGCCCATGTCGGGGATGGCGCGGCTGACGATCAGCTGTGGCACGCCGTGGGCGACCGCCTCCATGAACGCCGGCACACCTCCGTGATGGATCACCGCCGCACACGAGCCGATCACCGCGTTCAACGGCACGAACTCCACCAGCCGGGTATGGCCGGGAACCCGCACCAGTTCCTTGTGGAAGCGTTCGGGCAGCGTCAGCACCAGCTCGATGTCCAGGTCGGCCACCGCATCGAGCATGCCCTGCACCTGCTCCGCGGAGAAGGCCGCGGCCGAGGGATCCGTTTCCAGGCTGATGCCGAAGGTGGCCAGGACGCGGGGCCTGGACGGGTCCTGGCGGGCCCATCGTGGGACGCTCGACGGGCCGTGGTAGGGCAGGAAGCGCATCGGAAGGTGGGGGACGTCCGACTCCAGCCGCATCGAGCCCAGCATCTGCTCGATCTGCACCTGCCCCGTCACCATCTCCTCGCCGAACTCCGCGCCGTACTTGTCCGCCCACTGCCGCAGCCAGTCCCCCAGCGGATCCTCACGGTCCGCCGCCGGCTGCTGCGCCCGCACCCGCAGATAGTGCCGCCGCAGGCGGCCCTCCACGTCGAGTTCGGTGCGGATGCGTGCATGGGGAACACCGAGCGCGGTGGCCGCGATCGCGCCGGCCGGACTCATCCAGTCCCAGACCACCAGATCCGGCTGCCACCAGCGGCCGTAGTCGACCAGCTCCTCGACCATCGCGTCGTTGGCGCCCCGGTAGGTCGCGCTCAGGAACCGGTATCCCCAGCGCAGGCGTTCCCAGGTCAGTACCTCCTCCCGGTTCTCGGACAGGTCGACCAGGATGTCGTTGTGCTCACCGTGCTCGGCGACCAGTTGCTCGTACAACTGGGCCTGCGCGTGCTCGATGCGCTCGAACACCGGCTCGTCAGGACCGACCGGTACGTCCGTCAGGCCCGAGCTGGTGATGACGTCGGTCAGCGCGGGGCCGCTGGCGACCCGCACCTCGTGCCCCGCCGCCTGCAGCGCCCAGGCCAGCGGCACGGTCTGCTGGAAGTGGGTTCGCCAGGGAAAGACTACAAACAGGACTCGCATCGCACTTCTTCTCCTCCGCGTGCGCAGGTCGCCACTCAGTCGGTGAGCATCTGCAATTTCGAGACACCGAGAATGTCGTCCAGTGCCAGGAATTCGGGGGCGTGATCCATGTCCCTGCGCAGCTTCGGGTAGCGCTCCAGGAGCATCCGCAGTGCGATCCGGCTCTCGAGCCGGGCCAGCGGCGCACCGATGCAGAAGTGGATGCCACGGCCGAAGCCCAGGTGCGGGTTGGGGTCGCGGTCCGGGTCGAAGACGTCAGGGTCGGTGAATTGGCGTGTGTCCCTGTTGGCGGCGCCGAGCCACAGGCGCACGAGGCGGCCCTTGGGCACCTTGACGCCCGCCAGCTCTGTGTCGGCGACGCTGGCACGCACCGAGGCCGCGAGCGGACCGTAGAACCGCAGCGTCTCCTCGACCACCCCTGCGTCCAGGCGCGGGTTCGTACGTATCCGCGCCATCTGCTCGGGGTGGCTGTCCAGGCACAGCAGCATGTTGCCGATCGTGGCGCTGGTGGTGAGGTGGCCGGCGACGAGCAGTTCCCGCGCGAAGGTCACCACGGCGTTCTCGCTCAGCCGCTCCCCCCCGATCTCCGCCTCGACGAGCTTGGTGAGCAGGTCCTCGCGCGGCTTGGTGCGTCGCTCGGCGACGTGCGCGCGCAGGTAGTCCATGAGCTCGGGCAGCTGCCCCATGGCGGCCGCGACGTCCTCGTCCTCGCGGCTCTTTCCCGTGCTCTCCACCGTCAGATCGCCGGCCGCGGCCAGGATCTGGTCCACCCACTGCTTGAAGAGCTCCCGGTCGCCGGCCGGCACGCCGAGCATGTCGGCGATCACGATGACCGGCAGGGGGTATGCCAGGTCGCTGATGAGTTCCAGGCCTGAGCGGCCCTGTGTCGCGTCGAGGAGGTCACCGGCGAGTTCGACGATGCGCGGTTCGAGGTCGGCGACCATCTTCGGTGTGAAGGCGCGGCTGACTATCTTGCGCATCTTGGTGTGCTTGGGCGGGTCCGCGGCGCTGAGCGCTCCCTCGTTGAGGGCCTCGCCCTCGGGTGCTTCCCCGAGCAGCAGGGCCTCCACGTTGGACGAGTACGCCTGCGGGTTGCCGTAGACCTCCAGGCACTCGGCGTGCCCGTAGACATGGACCACCCCGCCGTCATCGATGGTGACGGGCGCATCCGGCCGACGGCCCCACAGCCAGAAGTAGTTCGGGTTCACACCCCAGTCCTGGGGAGGTCGGGTCATCTGAGTTCCTCTTCTTCTCGCGTCGTCGTGGTGCGCGGGCGGGGCACTAGTTCTGGGCCGCCATGGCGTCGCGCAGGCTCTTGGGACGCAGATCGGTCCAGTGCTCTTCGATGTAGGCCAGGCAGTCCTGGCGCCGGTCCGGGCCGAGGGCGACCCGCCAGCCGGCGGGGACATCGGCGAACGCCGGCCACAGGGAGTGCTGTTCCTCGTCGTTGACCAGCACGTGGAACATGCCGTTGTCGTCGTCGAAGGGGTTCGTGCTCATGCGGGCTCCTCACCCTTGAGATACCGGTCGATGACGGTGGAGATCTCGGCCGCCGGTTTGGGGTCGGTCAGGCCGAAGTGTGTGACGTCGATGTCGAAGGTGTGCAACGGTCCCTCGAGGTAGGGGTCCCACAGACCGGGCTGTGCCTCAGGGCTGCGCGTCGCGTTGAAGAACAGAGTGGTGCCGCGGTACGTGGGCTGTGCGAACTCCGCGACCAGGCGGGCGTGTTCGACGATGATGGCCGAGCCGTTGTCGAGGACGGCGTTGCGTTCCTCGTCCGCGGCGTCGCCCGGCAGGTAGCCGTCGAGCAGGTCGCGTGCCTCGGAGCGGACGAGGTGTCCCTCCGACAGCTGCTTGAAGCAGTTGCCCGGTACGGCGTCGAGCAGGGCGACGAGGGCGACCTGGTGTCCGCGGTGCTGGAGTGAGGCGCCGACTGCCTGGGCGAGGGTGCCGCCGATGGAATGCCCGGCCAGGTGGAAGGGGCCGTGCGGCTGGACGGCGAGGATCTGTTCGACGTAGTCGTCGACCATCGCCGCGAAGGTGTGCGGCAGCGGTGTGCCGTCGAAGCCCCGGGCCTGGATGCCGTACACCGGGCGGTCCTCGAAGCCGGCGGCTAGGCCCAGGTAGGACCAGCACAGGCCGAAGCCGGGGTGGAGGAACCACAGGGGAGGCTTGCTGCCGCCGGTCCGCAGCGGCAGGAGCACGTCGAGCGGTCCGCCGCCGTCGGTGGTCTCCAGGCCTGTGGACAGGCGGGCCGCGAGCTGTGCGACGGTGGGGGCCTGGAACACCAGGCGGAGCGGGACCTCCAGCTTCAGTACCGTGCGGATCCGGCTGATGAGGCGGGTGGCGAGCAGTGAGTGTCCGCCCAGTGTGAAGAAGTTGTCGTCGAGCCCGATCCGTTCCAGGCCCAGGATCTGCGCGAACACGCTCGCCAGCAGCTCCTCCTGCGCATTGCGGGGGGCCCGGTAGGCGGCTTCGCTGGCGAACTGCGGGGCGGGCAGTGCCGTGCGGTCCACCTTGCCGGTCGCGGCCAGCGGGAAGGCGTCCAGGACCACGAAGGCCGACGGCACCATGTGCTCGGGCAGCCGCTGTCCGGCGAAGGAGCGCAGCTCGTCCACGTCGAGTGTTGCTCCGGGGGCCGAGGTGAGGTAGGCGACCAGGCGTTTGCCGGTGCCGCGGTGATCGCGCGCGACCACGACCGCCTGCCCGACCCGGGGGTGGCCAGCGAGCACCGTCTCCACCTCGCCGAGCTCGATGCGAAAGCCCCGGACCTTGACCTGGTTGTCGACGCGGCCGCGGAAGAGCAGCCGGCCCTGCGGGGTCCATGCCGCGGTGTCGCCGGTGCGGTACATGCGCTCGCCGGGGCTGCCGAAGGGGCAGGGCACGAAGCGTTCCGCGGTCAGGCCGTGCCGGCCCAGATAGCCGCGGGCCAGCCGCTCGCCGGCGACGTACAGCTCGCCGTAGACGCCTACGGGCACCGGGCGCAGCGCCGCGTCCAGGACGTAGAGCCGGGTGTTGTCCATCGGCCGGCCGATCGGTACGACGTCGCCCGGCTCGTCCGCGCCGGTGACGATGTGCACGGAGGTGGCCGCGGTGGTCTCGGTCGGGCCGTATCCGTTGACCACGGTCAGGCCGGCGCAGGCGCGCCGCACCCGGGCCACGGCGGCCGGGGTGACCACGTCGCCGACGGTCCACACCTCGCGGGCCCCGTCGAAGGCGCCGGGTGCCTCGTCGGCTATGGCCATGAACTGGCCTGCCGTCATGATGAGGCCGGTGACGCCCTGTGTGGTGATCACGTCCGCGAGGCCGGAGGGGTCCAGCCGCCCGGACGGCAGGACGACGATGGCGCAGCCCCGCAGCAGGGGCACCCACAGCTCGTAGGTGAAGGTGTCGAATGCCTGGGTGTTGTGCATGAGGACCCGCTCGATGCGGCTGTCGTGCAGGCTCCGGTCCGCCGTCAGCACCGCCAGTGCCCGGTGGGAGATGCCGACCGCCTTGGGCCGGCCGGTGGAGCCGGAGGTGTACATCACGTAGCACAGTTGGTCGGCGTGCCCGCGGGCGGCCGCGCCGGACGGCTGCGCCGGGGCGGCGGCGATCTGCCGGGCTGTGTCCTCCGCGTCGATGACGAGGTGCGGGCAGGTGCTGTGCGGCAGCTCGGCGGAGGTCCGCCGGTCGGTCACCAGGACCACGGGGTTCGCGTCGCCCAGCATGAAGGCGATGCGTTCGGCGGGGTAGGCCGCGTCGATCGGCAGATAGACGCCGCCGGCCTTGGCGATGGCGAGTACGGCAATGATGTGCTCGGGTGAGCGCGGCAGGGCGAGGCCGACCAGGGACTCCGGGCCGACTCCGGATGCCGCCAGGACGTGTGCGAGCCGGTTGGCCCGTTCGTCGAGGTCCCGGTAGGTGAGGGTGGTGTCGCCGCACATCACCGCGACCGCCTGCGGGTGCCGGGCGGCCCGCTGTTCGAACAGGTCGGCCACGTTCTCCTGGGCGGCTTCGGCCGCGGTGGTGTTGAACCCGGTCAGCAGTTGCCGGCGTTCGGCCGGTGTCACCACGTCGATCCGGCCCACCGCGGCGGCGGGGTCTTCCGCGAGGTCCTCCAGGATCCGTGTCAGCCGGGCGGCGAGGCGCTGGACGGTCTGTGCGTCGAAGGCGTCGTCCCGGTAGCCCAGGATCAGCTGCAGGTCGGGGTCGGCGGTGGCGAACAGGGCGAGCGGGTAGTGGACCGCCGCCTCCCAGTCCATTGCGGTGATGGTGATCCCGGCCGCGCCCAGCGTCTTCTCGAGGCCGTCGTCGTCGGCCGGGTAGGACTCGAAGACCACTACCGAGTCGAAGAGGGTGGCCAGTTGTGTGGCCCGGTGGATCTCGGCGAGTCCGAGGTGGTGGTGGTCCATCAGCGCGGCCTGCCGCTCCTGGAGGTCGCGCAGCAGCTCGGCGGTGCTCTGCTGGGGCTGTGGACTCACCCGCACCGGAAGGGTGTTGATGAACAGGCCGACCATCGCTTCCACGCCGGCCACCTGCGGGGGCCTGCCGGAGACGGTCGCGCCGAACACCACGTCTTGGCGGCCGGTCTGTGCCGCGAGCAGCAGGGCCCAGGCCCCCTGCACCAGGGTGTTGAGGGTGATGCCGAGCTCCGCCGCGCGCTGTGACAGCCTGCGTGCGGTGTCCTCGGGCAGGTCGACCGGTGTCCTGCGGTGGCTGCCGTCGGCGTCCTGCCGTGCCTGGGGAGCCACCAGTGTCGGCTCGTTCACCCCGTCCAGCTCCGCTTGCCAGGCTCGTGCCGCCGCCTCGCGGTCCTGGCGGGCGAGCCAGTCGAGGAAGTCCCGGTAGGGGGGTATGCGCTCCAGTGACGCGGCGTCGCCGGCGGTGGCGTAGAGGCTCAGCAGATCCTGCAGCACCAGGGGCGCCGACCAGCCGTCGTAGACGATGTGGTGGACCGTCAGTACCAAGGCATGCCGGTCTGCCGCCCGCTTGACGAGGGCCAGCCGCAGCATCGGTGGCGCCGAGGGGTCAAAGCGCGTGGCCTGGTCCGCGGCGAGCAGCTCCCGCAGGTGCGCCGCTTGCTCCTGGTCGGGCAGCTCGCTCACGTCCAGCGTCTGCCAGGGCAGTTCGACCCGCTGGAGCAGCAGCTGCACGGGGTCGCCGTCCGAGGTGGCCACGAACGCGGTGCGCAGACTGTCGTAGCGGTCCAGCAGGGCCTGGCCGGCCGCCCGCATCCGCTCGGGCTCCACGGGGCCGTCCAGGTGGAAGACCAGCTGCACCTGGTAGGCGTCGGATTCGGCGCCCGCCAGCTGGCTTTGGAAGAGCAGGCCGGACTGCATCGAGGTGAGCGGCCAGACGTCGGTCACGCCCGGGTGGCGCTGCTCCCACTCCTCCAGGTCCCGCTGGCGCACTTGGGCCAGCGGCACATCGGACGGTGTCAGGCCGCCTGCCTGTGGTGTGCGGGCGTGGCGGGCCAGCGCCTCCAGGGCGGTGCGCCACAGGTCCGCGAACTGCCGTGCCTCCTGCCGGGTGAGCACCCCGGTGGGGAAGGCGATGTCGGCGCTCAGCCGGGGGCCCTGCGGGGTCTCGGTGGCGTACGCGGTGACGTCCAGGACGGCCAGGGCCGGGGCGGTCGGCTCCGGGGCCAGGTCGTCCAGGCCGTGGGCGATCGTCCAGCCCGTGGCGCCGGCCTGCGGCGTCTGACCGGCCGTGCCGAAGCGGCCCAGGTAGTTGAAGAGGACCTGCCCGTCGCCGTGGGCCGAAAGGGCCTGTGCGGTGCGCGGGTTGAGGTGGCGCAGCAGGCCGTAGCCGATGCCCTTGTCGGGGATCTTGCGGAGCTGTTCCTTGACGGTTTTCACGGCCTGGCCCGCCGGGCGGCCGCCGCGTAGCGCCTCGTCGAGATCGATGCCGCCCACGTCGAGCCGGACGGGGTAGACGCTGGTGAACCAGCCGACCGTGCTGGTGGTGTCGGTGCCGGGGACCGCGCCTTCCTCGCGGCCGTGTCCTTCGAGCCGGATCAGCGGTGCGGTCTCGTCGATCCCCCGCCGGCAGCACCATGTGGCCAGGGCCAGCGCGAGCGCGGTGAGCAGGCCGTCGTCGACACCGCCGTGGAAGGCGGCGGGCAGTGTGGTCAGCAGCGCCTCGGTGGTGCGGTGGTCCAGCTCGATGCGCACCGTCTCCACGCTGGTGCGCACGTCGAGGGCCGGGTCGAGGGCGCGGGAGCCGAGCAGCGGCTCGGGGCGTTCCAGTACCTGCTGCCAGTAGGCGAGTTCGCTGACCCGCTCGGGCGCGGTGGCCGCTTCGAGCAGACCGTAGGACCAGCGGCGCATGGTGGTGGGCACCGGGGCGAGCCGCACCGGGCGGCCCTGTCGGTGCTGGTCCCATGCCTGGGCGAGGTCGGTCAGCAGGATGCGCCAGGAGACGCCATCGACGACGAGGTGGTGCAGGATCAGGACCAGGCGTCCGGCGGTGTGCGGTCCGGCGTCGCACCACAGGATGCGGGCCATGTGCCCGGCGGCCGCGTCCAGTTCGCGGGTGAGCGCGGTGACCTCGTCCTTGGTCTTCTGCCGCCAGCCGGGGTCGTCCCAGTCGCCGGTGCAGGGGCTGTGGTGCAGCAGAGCGGCCACGTCGGTGGTGCCGGGCGCGGCGGCGTCCAGGCCCGGCTCACCGGCGCGGATACGGAGCTGGGAGCGCAGCATGTCGTGGTGGTCGACGACCGCGGACAGTACGGCCACCAGGGCGGCCTTGTCGATCCCGGTCGGCAGTTCCACCGCCATCGACATGGCGAATCCGTCGTGGTTTCCCACCACTTCGGCCATCTGGCGCATCACCGGCATCAGCGGCATCCAGCCGACTCCGCCGCCCGCGGGTTCGCGGCGGTTCGGTCCGCGCTGGTCGCCGGCCGCGGCGGCTTCGGCGAGCTCGGCCACGGTGCGGTGTTTGAACATCAGCCGCGGTGTGATCCTGATGCCCTGTTCGCGGGCGCGGGAGACGACCTGGATGGAGCGGATGCTGTCGCCGCCGATCGCGAAGAAGTCGGCGTCGATTCCGACCCGGTCCTGGTGGAGGATGTCGGCGTAGATGGCGGCGAGGGTCTTCTCGGCGTCGGTGCGCGGCGCCTGGTAGGCGCTCTCCTCGGCCGGCGGTTCGGGCAGCGCGGCCTTGTCGAGCTTGCCGTTGGGCGTCAGCGGCAGGCTGTCGAGCAGTATGAGCTGTGCGGGCACCATGAACTGCGGGAGCCGGTCGGCCAGGTGCGTGCGCAGTTCGTCGGCGTCCGTTGTCCGCCCGTCGGCAGCAGGTGTGGGGACCGCGTAGCCCACCAGGCGTGGTCCGCCGTCCTTGCCTTCGCGGACGATGACGACGGCCTGGGCGACGTGCGGGTGCTGCTCCAGGACCGCGGAGATCTCTGCGGGCTCGATGCGCAGACCGTTGATCTTGACCTGGTCGTCGCTGCGGCCGACGTAGACCAGTTGCCCGTCCGTACCCTGGCGCACGAGGTCGCCGGTGCGGTACATCCGCGTTCCGGGGGGTCCGTAGGGGTCGGCGACGAATCGCTCGGCGGTGAGTCCGCGGCGGTGGAGGTATCCGCGGGCCAGGCTGGGCCCGGCCACGTAGAGCTCGCCTGCGACACCGGGTGCCACCGGCACGAGCCGGTCGTCGAGGACCCTGAGCCGGTTGCCGTCGACTGCGGTGCCGATGGGCGTGTGGCTGGTGTCCAGCGGGGCGCTGACGGCGCCGCAGATCGTGGTTTCGGTGGGGCCGTAGGCGTTGACGAAGCGGCGCCCCGGCGCCCAGGCGGCGACCAGGGACGGCGGGCAGGCTTCTCCGCCGACGGTGACGGTGCGCAGTTGCGGCAGGGTGCGTGCGGCGTCGGCGGGGAGGGCGGCGAGCACGCTGGGGGGCAGCATGACGTGTGTGATGCCGTGGTCGTCCAGGTTCTGCAGCAGAGTGTCACCGACCAGGCGCTGTTCACGGGGCACCACGAGGGTGGCGCCGACGGTGAGGGTCTGTACGAGCTCCCAGAGGGCGGCGTCGAAGCTGGGCGCGGCGACCTGGAGGACGCGGGAGTCGGGGGTCAGTGCGAGGCGGTCCCGTGTGGTGCGGCTCAAGGCCGCGAGGCCCGCGTGGGTGACGGTGACGCCCTTGGGCAGGCCGGTCGAGCCGGAGGTGAAGATGACATAGGCGGGGTGGTCGGGAACCAGGGCGACCTCGGGGTCCACCGCCGGGCTGTCCTGCCAGGCCGCCCGGACCGCCGGGCTGTCGACGGCCACGACCTCGGTGCTCTGCGGGTCCGGGAGCAACCCGATGTGGTCGGTGGTGGTCAGCAGGACGGAGGGGGCCGCGTCGCGGAGCATGAACAGGATGCGGTCGGCCGGGTAGTCGGGGTCGACGGGCAGATACGCGGCGCCGGCCTTGAAGATGCCGAGGGCGATGGCGACTTGGTCGGCGCTGCGTGCCATGGCGACGCCGACCGACTGCTCGGGGCCGATGCCCCGGGCGATCAGCCAGTGTGCGATCCGGTTCGCCCGCGCGTTCAGCTCCTCGTACGACCATGACGCGTCGGCGGATTCCACAGCGGTGGCCTGCGGAGCCCGTACCAGCCGGTTGTGGAAGAGCTGTGGGAAGGTGGCCGCCGCCACCGTTTGCTCGGTCTGCTGCTCGGCGGCGAGCAGGGCGCTGCGTTCCTCGGCGGTGAGGATGTCGACGTCGCCGATGCGCTGCGAGGGGTCGTGGACGGCGGCGGCGATGAGCCGTTCCCAGCGGGCGATGAGCGTTTCGATCGTGGCGGCGTCGAACAGCACGGTGGAGTACTCGGCCGCGATGTGGATGCCGGCCGGTGCGGTGCGGTCGTGGAAGGTTTCGCTCAGGCTCAGTGTCAGGTCGTAGCGGGAGGTTCCGGTGCCCACGTCCTCGCTGACGACCCGCAGTCCGGGCAGTTCGAAGTCGATGTCCTCGGTGTTCTGCAGGATCAGGGCCACCTGGAAGAGCGGGTTGACCGATGCGGAGCGCTGGGGGTTGAGCTTTTCGACGAGGGCGTCGAAGGGAATGTCCTGGTGGGTGTAGGCGGCCAGGCTCGTCCTGCGGGTCCGGTCGAGCAGTTCGGCGAAGGTCGGGTCGCCCGAGGTGTCGGTGCGCATCACCTGGACGTTGACGAAGAGTCCGATCAGGTCGTTGAGGTTCTCGTCGACCCGGCCGGCGATGCCGCTGCCGAGCGCGATGTCCGTGCCCACTCCCAGCCGGCTCAGCAGCGCGGCCATGGTGGCCTGCAGCACCATGAAGGGGGTGGTGCGGGTGGAGTGGGCCAGTGCGCCGAGGCCGTCGTGCAGCGTGGCGTCCATGGTGAACTGCAGCAAGGCTCCGCTGCGGTCCAGTTCCGCGGGGCGCGGCCGGTCGCCGGGCACCGTGACGGTCTCGGGGAGCCTGGCCAACTGGCGGGACCAGTAGCGGTACTGCCTGCTGAACAGGCTGTCCGGGTCGGTGTCGTCGCCCAGGAGCGTGCGCTGCCACAGGGCGTAGTCCGCGTACTGGAGCGGCAGCGGCGTCCAGTTGGGGGCCGCGCCCTGGGTGCGGGCGGCGTAGGCCGTGGCGAGGTCCTTGGCCAGCGGTGTCGCGGACCAGCCGTCCGCCGCGATGTGGTGGACCACCAGGGCCAGGACGTACGTGGTCGGTCCCGCGCCGAGCAGGACCGGCTTGAAGGGGATCTCGTCGGCGAGGTCGAAGGGGTGGCGGGCGGCAGCGTCGACGGCTGCGGCCACACCGTCCTCGCCCTCGACGGGGCGTACGGGGAGGGCGATTCGGGCGTGTTCGGGCGCGAGGACCTGCTGGTAGGGCTTGCCGTCGACCTCCCGGTAGACCGTGCGCAGGATCTCGTGCCGGGTCACGACGTCGTTGACCGCCTCCTCCAGCGCTCGTACGTCGAGGTCACCGTCGAGTCGGAGGACCACCGGCAGGTTGTAGGTGGCCGCGGAGCCCTCGAGTTTGTGCAGGAACCACAGCCTGCGCTGGGGGAAGGACAGCGGGAGCCGGTCGGGCCGGTCGGTCGCGGGGGCCAGCGGCGGCCGGGAGCCGGACGAGCCGTCCAGGTGCGGGACGAGGCCGGCCACGGTGGGGTGGGTGAACAGGGTGCGCAGTTCCACCTCGCTGCGCAGTGCGACCCGGATGCGGTTGACGAGCTTTGTGGCCATGATCGAGTGGCCGCCCAGGGCGAAGAAGTCGTCGTCGATACCGACCCGGTCCACGTGCAGGACCTCGGCGAACAGCTCGCACAGCAGCTCTTCCTGAGCGGTGCGCGGGCCTCTGCCCGTGGTGCCCGCGGCGAAGTGGGGTGCGGGCAGTGCCTGTCGGTCCAGCTTGCCGTTGGCGGACAGCGGCATGGCGTCGACGGCGACGACGGCGGCCGGCACCAGGTGCGCGGGCATCCGCTCCTGGAGGTAGCCGCGCACCGCGTCGGTCAGATCGCCGCTGCGGTGCTCTGCGGCGACCACGTAGGCGACGAGCTGTTTGTTCCGGGTGTCGGCGAGGTCCCGGGCGACGACCACGGCCTGGGCGACGTCGGGGTGTTCGGCCAGGGCGCGCTCGACCTCGGCGGGTTCGACGCGGATGCCGCGGATCTTGACTTGGCTGTCGTCGCGGCCGAGGTACTCCAACTGCCCGTCCGGGGTCCAACGGGCCAGGTCACCGGTGCGGTACATGCGCGCGCCCGCGGGGCCGAAGGGGTCCGCCACGAAGCGCTCCGCGGTCAGGTCCGCGCGGCCGAGGTAGCCGCGGGCGATGTTCCCGCCGACGTACAGCTCGCCTGCCCGGCCCGGCGGTACGGGAGTGAGCGCGGGGCCGAGGATGTAGGTGCGCATGTTTCCGATCGGCGTGCCGATCGGGGTGCTCTGGGTGGCCTGCCCGGGCTGTCCGGTCGGGGCGGTGAAGGTGGTGGCGTAGAACGACTCGGTCTGCCCGTAGGCGTTGACGATGCGGGCATCGGGCAGTGCCTGGCGGATGCGGCGTACGAGCGCGGTCGGCAGGCTCTCGCCCGCCAGGACGAGGGTGACCGGGTCGGGGAGCGCGGGCATGCGGTCGACGAGTTCGGCGCAGACCGACGGCACGGTGCTGATCACGTTCGCCGACACCGTCTCGCGTTCGGCGAGCACCAGGGAGTCCCTGGCGAGCTCGACGCTTCCGCCGCGGGCCAGTGTCGTCATGGTCTCGAAGACGGACACGTCGAAGTTGATGGAGGCGCCCGCGAACATCCGGGTGTGCGCGTCCACCCCGATCCGCTCGGCGAGCTGCGTCACGCCGTTGACCACGTTGGCGTGGGTGACCACCACGCCCTTGGGGGTGCCGGTGGAGCCGGAGGTGTACATCACGTAGGCGGCGTGGCCCGGCTGCGGTGTCGCGGCCGGCTGCTGTGGCGTGTCACCGGCTTCGAGGTCGATGTCGTCGAGCAGCAGCGTGGCGACTCCGTGGTCGGGGAGGCGGTCCCTGGTGGCGGCGTCGGTGAGGATCAGTCCGGGCCGGGCGCTGCGCAGGATGTGCTCGAGGCGGGAGCCGGGGTAGTGCGGGTCGATGGGCAGATAGGCTCCGGCGGCCTTCCAGATCGCGAGCATGCCGGTGATCAGGTCCGCCGTGCGCGGCAGTGCCAGGCCGACGACGGCCTCCGGCCCGACGCCCCGAGCTGTCAGTGCGGCGGCGAGACGGTCGGCGCGCTCGTTGAGCGCCGCGTAGGTGAGGCTGACGTCGTCGCAGGTCACGGCGGTAGCGTTGGGTGTCCGTGCCACTTGCTGTGCGAACAGGCCGGGGGCGGTCAGTTCGGGGGTGTGGGCCTGTGTGTGGTTGATGTCGACGAGGAAGCGGTCGCGTTCGGCGGGCTCGAGTAGTTCCACTTGGCTGACGGGCAGCTCGGGGTTCTCGGCCAGTTGCCCGAGGACGAGTCCGAGGCGGCGGGCCAGGAGGTTGGCCTGGTCGGGTGTCAGGAGGTGGTGCTGGTACTGCAGGCCGACCTTGAGGTGCGGTTCGGCGGAGGCCATGACGACGATCGGGTAGTGGGTGCTGCTGAGGGGGCTGAGGCCGGTGACCCGGATGCCGGCGGCCTCGTAGGCGTCGCTGAGCGCCACGCCGTCGATCGGGTAGGACTCGAAGACGACCAGGGTGTCGAAGAGTGTGCGCAGTCCGGTGGTCTGCTGCATCTCCAACAGGCCGTGATGGTGGTGGTCCAGGAGCGCGCTCTGGCGGTCCTGCAGTGTGGACAGGAGGCTGTGCAGCGTGTCGCCGGGTGCGCAGTCCATGCGCACCGGCACGGTGTTGACGAACATGCCGACCATCTCGCCGACGCCCTCGATCTGCGGCGGGCGGCCGGAGACGGTGGCGCCGAAGAGCACGTCGCGCTGTCCGGTCAGTCCGGCCAGGAGCACTCCCCATGTGCCCTGGACCAGGGTGTTGAGTGTCAGGCCGAGCTCGCTGGCGCGGCGGGCGAGGCGGATGGAGTGCTCCGTGGTGAGGGGTACGTCGACCTGTCCGACGCCGGAGGACTCGCCTCCTG
Source organism: Streptomyces sp. NPDC059649 (assembly GCF_042734445.1). NCBI lineage: Bacteria > Bacillati > Actinomycetota > Actinomycetes > Kitasatosporales > Streptomycetaceae > Streptomyces > Streptomyces sp. NPDC059649. Next base: position 65,430 of record NZ_JBHWDV010000020.1, on the reverse strand, counting down.
CGGCCGGGGCGTCCGGCATCAGCAGCGTCGGCTCGTCGACGGCGTCCAGTTCCCGGGCCCAGGCGCGGGCGGACTCGTCGCGGTCCCGGCGGGCGAGCCAGGCCACGAAGTCGCGGTAGGCGGGTGCGGTGCCCAGTGCGGAGCCGTCGCCGCCGGAGCCGTACAGGCGCAGCAGGTCCTGCATCAGGAGGGGGACCGACCAGCCGTCGAACAGGACGTGGTGGGCGGTAAAGACCAGATTCCACCGGTCGGCGCTCAGCTTGATCAGGGAGAGCCGCAGGAGCGGCGCCTTGGCCGGGTCGAAAGAGGTGGCGTGCTCGGTGGTGAGGAAGTGCTTGCGGCGGGTGTGTTGTTCGTCGGCCAGCAGGGTGCTCAGATCGCACTCGTACCAGGGCATTTCGACGCCGGTCTGCACGATCTGGACCCGGTTGCCGGCGCTGTCGGTCACGAAGGATGTCCGCAAGTTGGCGTGGCGCTCCAGCAGTGCCTGTCCGGCCGCCTTCAGCCGGTGCGGTACGACCTCGCCCGCGAGGTGGAGGACGAACTGCATCTGGTAGGCGTCGAAGGAGGCGCCGGCGAGCTCGGTGTGGAAGAGCAGGCCCTCCTGCATGGCGGTCGACGGCCATACGTCGGCCAGCGCCGGGAAGCGTTCCTGCCAGATGTCCAGCTCGCTCTGGCTGACCGTGACGAGGGGTACGTCGGAGGGGGTGAGGCGGCCCTCGCCGTCCTGCGCGGCGTGCTGGGCAAGGCTTTCCAGGGCGGTCTGCCACAAGGCGGCGAGCTCTTGGACGTCCTGTGCTGCCAGCAGCCCGGCGGGGTGGTCCAGGTGTGCTTCGAGGCGTGGGCCCTGTGCGGTGTCGGTGACGTACGCGGTGACGGCCAGGGCCGCAAGAGCGGGCATGTCCGCGGGGAGCCGGGGCACCAGCATGGTGGTGTCCTCGGCCTGGGTGAAGCCCAGGCCGCGCAGGTTGTCGGGCATGTTGTGGGAGCCTGCGTAGTGGCCCAGGTAGTTGAAGGTGATCTGCCCGGGCCGGTGCCGTTCGAGGATGGCCGCGGACTCGGCGTCGAGGTAGCGCAGCATGCCGTAGCCGACGCCCTTGTCCGGGACGGCGAGGAGTTGTTCCTTGACGGCCTTGAGGGCGGCTGCGGCGGCGTCGCCGCCGGTGAGGGCCTGGTCCAGGTCGATGCCCGAGACGTTCAGGCGCACCGGGTACATGCTGGTGAACCAGCCCATGGTGCGCGAGAGGTCGGCGCCGGGAATGATGTCCTGCTCGCGGCCGTGGCCTTCCAGGCGGATCAGCACCGAGGGTTCTGTGCTGTGGCGCTTTCTGCGCCAGGCGGCGACGGCGAGGGTGAAGGCGGTCAGCAGTCCGTCGTTCACTCCGCAGCGGAAGGCGGCGGGCAGCGCGGTGAGCAGGTTCTCGGTGGCCTGGGGCGAGAGCTCCAGTTGGACGCGCTGGACGGTGGCCATGGTGTCGACGGTGGCGTCGAAGGGCCTGTCGCCCAGCTCGGGATCGGATCCGGACAGGGTCCGGCTCCACAGGTCGAGCTCCTTGGCGCGGGTGGCGGGTGCGGTGTCGGTGAGCGCATGGGCCCAGCGGCGCATCGAGGTACCCACTGCGGGCAGCTGCGGGGCGTGGCCTTCGCGGATCTGCCGCCAGGCGTCGGCGAGGTCGGGCAGCAGGATGCGCCAGGAGACGCCGTCCACGGCGAAGTGGTGCAGCACGATGCTGAGGCGTCCGGGGTTGTCGGTGCCCGTGTCGAACCAGACGAACTGGGCCATCACGCCGCCCGCGGCATCCAGTCGGGCCGCTGCGGCCTCGAGCTCGTGGGAGGCCTGCGCTCGCCATGCGTCGTTCCAGGCGCCGTCGGTCACCACGCGGTGGATGAGCGCTTCCACGTCGGCGCTGTGCGGTTCGGCCACCTCGAGCCCGGTGCGCTCGCCGGTGATCAGCCGGGAGCGCAGGATGTCGTGGCGGTCGAAGGCGGCCGACAGGGTCGCGATCAGACCCGTGCGGTCGATTGCGGCCGGAAGGTCGACGGTCATCGCCATGGTGAACCGGTCGGTGTCTCCGCCGAGTTCTTTCAGGTAGTGGCCGATGGGCATCAGTGGGATGAATCCGACGCCGTCGCCGGGCAGTTCCTTCAGCGCGGGCTCGGTTTGCCGTTCGCGGGCGGCTGTGCGGGCGAGTTCCGCAACGGTGCGGCACTCAAAGATCTGACGGGGCGTCACTTGGATGCCCTGGGTCCTGGCCCGGGAGACGACCTGGATGGAGCGGATGCTGTCGCCGCCGACGGCGAAGAAGTCGTCGTCCACTCCGACCTGGTCGAGGCCGATCACCTCGGCGAAGACACCGGCGAGCACCAGTTCCGCCGGGGTGCTCGGGGCCCGGTAGACGGAGCCGGCGAACTCCGGTTGTGGCAGGGCCCGGTGGTCCACCTTGCCGTTGAGGGCCAGCGGCAGCCGGTCGAGGATCACGAACACCGACGGCACCATGAACTCCGGCAGTCTGCCGGAGACGAACCTGCGCAGATCGCGGGAGGAGACCGTGGCGGTCAGGTCGATGTCGAGGTCACCGAGGCTGTTGACCGCGGCGTGCCCCGAGTCCCACCGGTCCGTCGGCACCACGTAGCCGACGAGCACCGTGCGCCCTTCGTGCCGGCGGGTGACCACCAGGGCCTGCGCCACTCCTGGGTGAGCGGTCAGGGCCGCCTCCACCTCACCCGGCTCGATGCGGACCCCGTGCAGCTTGACCTGTGCGTCGTCCCGGCCGACGTACTCCAGACAGCCGTCGGCGCCCCAGCGGGCCAGGTCGCCGGTGCGGTACATGCGTGCGCCGGCTGGGCCGTGGGGGTCGGCCACGAAGCGCTCCGCCGTCAGGGTGGCCCTGCCGAGGTAGCCGCGCGCCACCCGGCCCGCCACGTAGAGCTCTCCCACCACGCCCGGGGCCACCGGCTCCAGGCCCGGCCCGAGGACGTAGGTGCGCATATTGCCCAGTGGGGTGCCGATGGGTGCGCTGGCTGTGGCGACCCCCTCGGCGCCGGCGGTGAAGGCGGTGGCGTAGAACGACTCGGTCTGACCGTAGGCGTTGACCACACGCACGCCCGGGATCGCCTCCCGGACCCGCGCCACGAGAGAGGCCGGCAGTGCCTCGCCGGCGAAGACGACCGCGTCGGCTCGGATCTTGCCGCCCAGGCGGTCCAGGAGCTCGGCGAATACGGAGGGGACGGTGCTGATGACGCCGCCGGACCAGCCGTCGCGCTCGCCGATGACGAGCACGTCGCGCACCACCTCGAGGACGCCGCCCCTGGCCAGCGTGGTGACGGTCTCGAAGACGGACACGTCGAAGTTGATGGATGTGCCCGCCAGGACTCGGGTGCCGGCGTCGATGCCGACCACGTCGGCCAGCCGCAGCACCCCGTTGACCACGTCCTCATGGGTGATCATCACGCCCTTGGGCCTGCCGGTCGAACCCGAGGTGTACATCACGTACGCCACGTTGGCGGGCCGGGTCGCAGTGCTGGGGACGGACGGAGTCGCCGCGGTGAAGTCGATGTCCTCGACGAGCAGTCGGGGGTGCCGCGATGCCGGGAGCACGGTGTCGGTGGCGGTGTCGGTCAGCAGCAGCTGAGGGTCCGCCTCGGACAGGATCGACTCCAGGCGTGTGCTGGGGTACCTGGGGTCGATGGGCAGATACGCGGCGCCGGCTTTCCAGATGCCCAGCAGGCACACGATCAGCGTCGCGGAGCGCGGCAGTGCCAGGCCCACCAGCGTCTCCGGGCCGACCCCGCGCACGGCCAGCTCCCGCGCCACCTTCTCGGCCCGCGCGTCCAGTTCCGCGTAGGTGAGGCTGATGTCGCCGTCGACCAAGGCGGTTGCCCCGGGAGTGGCGGCGGCCTGCCGTTCGATCAGTGCGTCGGCGGTCAGTGCGGGGGTCCGGGCGGCGGTGTCGTTGAACGCCCGGAGAACCAGCTCGCGCTCCGCGGCCGTGAGCACCTGTGCCGTCGCGACGGGGCGCGAGGGGGCACGGACCATGTGCTCCACGGTGCGCAGGAGGCGGTCCACGAAAGCCTGGGCCGTGGACCGGTCGAAGAGGTCGGTCGCATACTCCAGGAAGATCGACAGTCCGGGCGTGCCCGGCTCGTTGAAGAAGCTGAACTCCAGGTCGAACTTGGCCATCGACGTCCACAGCGGAGCGACCCTGCCCCGCAGCCCGTCGAGGTGCTCGATCTCGAGGCGAGCGCCGGTGGACCAGGTGAACATCACCTGGAACAGCGGGTGGTAGGCGTTGGACCGCTCCGGGTTGAGCGCCTCCACCAGGAGCTCGAACGGTGCGTCCTGGTTGTCGTAGGCCGCCAGCGCCTTGTCCTGCACCTGCAGGAGAACGTCTTCGAAGGTCGGACTGCCCGTCAGATTCGTGCGCAGCACCCAGGTGTTGACGAAGAACCCCACCAGTTCCGCGAGGTCCGCGTCCCGGCGGCCGGCGACGGTGGAGCCCATCGCAATGTCCTCGCCCGCGCCGTGCTGGTGCAACAGGACGGCAAGGGCCGCCTGGAACACCATCGCGACCGACGACCCGGTGCGTTTGGCCAGGTCCTCGGCCTCGGCAAGCACCGTCTCGTCGACCGTGCCCTCGACGACATCACCACGGTGGCTGGCTGCCTGCGGGCGCGGCCGGTCCGTGGGCAGGCGCAGGGGCTGTGGTGCCCCCTGCAGCTCCCGGCGCCAGTAGTCGAGCTGGGTGGAGACCACGCTGTCGGGGTCGCGTTCGTCACCGAGCAGTTCGCGCTGCCACATCGTGTAGTCGGCGTACTGGACGGGGAGTTCGGGCCAGCGTGGGTCCTCGCCGTGCAGCTGCGCCGTATAGGCGGCGCCCAGGTCGCGGGTGAGCGGGGGGATCGACTCGCCGTCGCCGGCGATGTGGTGGATCAGCAGCAGCAGCCGGTGCTCCCTGGCACCCGTGCGGAACAGGGTGGCCCGCACGGGGATGTCCTGGGACAGGACGAACGTGGCGAGCGCGGCGCTCCGGATCGCCTCGTCCACCCGTTCCGGTGCGATCTCGACCAGCGGGATGTCCAGGCGGACCTCATCGGCGGGCACCACCTGCTGGGCGGGAACGCCTTCGGAGTCCTCCACGATCAGGGTCCGCAAGCTCTCGTGGCGCATCACCACGGCGGCCACTGCCGCCCTCAGCGCCTCGACGTCCAACTCGCCCGTGAGTTCGACGAGAACGGGCACGTTGTAGGTCGCGGATGGGCCCTCGAACTTGTCGATGAACCACAGACGCCGCTGAGCGAAAGACAAAGGGATCATGATCTGGCACTCCTGTTCATCTTGCGCGGACGCGACAGCTCACCGCTGGTGCGGGTGGGAGCTGGGAGCGTGATAATCGGCGGCTGGTCACAAATCTGTGGACATCTCAGGAACGCCGTTCGCCCTTGCTCTCAGAAAGAGACGAGAACTGCGTCGCGACAGCAATCAGCTGTCCCGTCAACAGGACGCCGGCCAAGGATAGAAGCCGATTCCCCTGTCACCAATCTGAGGTACGTTCGGGCAAATCCAAACTGCGGCCCACCTTACAACTCCGCGCACCCCGGTCTCGAAGTGATGTGCCGGCTGCCATTCCATCCCCAAGCGCCGGCGGAACGGGCAAACATCATTCCATCAAAAGGGAGTTCACAGCATGCGGTACGAGATACTGGGACCGGTCCGCCTCACCCGCGGGAAGAGCATCGAGATCATCTCGGCGCCGAAGATGCAGGTTCTGCTGGCAACTCTCGCCGTCCGCTGCGATCAGGTCGTCAGCACGGACCAGCTGATCACCGAGATCTGGGGGGACGAGCCGCCGCGCAGTGCCACCTCGAGCCTGTACGTCTATGTCTCCCAGATCCGCAAGCTGCTCAGGCACCCCGGAGCACAGCACAGCCCCGTCCAGACCAGGCCGTCGGGGTATGTGCTGGTGCCGGGGGCGGACCAGCTCGACCTCCACGACTTCACCCGTCTGATGAAGGAGGGCCGGGCCCGGCTCAGGAACGGCGACCACGAGACCTCGGTGCGCAGCTTCGAGGCGGCACTCGCCCTGTGCCGGGGGCCGTTGCCCACCGACATGGCACGCGGCCCGATCCTTCAGGGGCTCGACACCTGGCTGGAGGAGGCCCAACTGGAGTGCAGGGAAGGCCTGATGGAGGCGCGCATCGCCCTGGGGCAGCATCGCGAACTCGTCGGGGATCTCTATCTGCTCAGTACGGAACACCCCCTGCGGGAGGCGTTCCACCGGCAGCTCATGCTGGCGCTGCACCGCAGTGAATGCCGGGGTGACGCCCTGCTCGTCTACCAACGGGCCCGCCGGACTCTGCGGGAGCAGCTGGGTATCGAGCCCGGCGCGGCGCTGCAGGGCATGCAGCGAGAGATCCTGCGGGACAACGGGAATTTCGCGCTCTCCTGACGCTACTGCGCGCGCGGCTTCGGGTCGGCGAGGCGTTCCAGTTCCCGGACGACGTCGCTGGGTGAGGGCTGGGCGAGGAACTCCTCGCGCAGCCGCCCGGCGCCCTCCCTGAAGCCCGGCTCGTCCAGCAGCCGCACCAGCGCGGCCCGGATCCGGTCCCCGTCGAATTCCTGCGGCGTATCTCCCGGAATCCACAGACCCGCCCCGGCGCGCTCCAGCCGCGGACCGCGCTCGCCCATGTCGGGGACGGCGCGGCCGAGGATCAGTTGCGGCACGCCGTGGGCGACCGCCTCCATGAACGCCGGCACACCTCCGTGATGGATCACCGCCGCACACGAGCCGATCACCGCGTTCAACGGCACGAACTCCACCAGCCGGGTATGGCCGGAAACCCGCACCAGCTCCTTGCGGAAGCGCTCGGGCAGCGTCACCACCAGCTCGATGTCCAGGTCGGCCACCGCATCCAGCATGCCCTGCACCTGCTCCATGGGCAGCGCCTGGTGGCGGTCCGACTGCTCCAGACTCAGCCCGAAGGTGGTCAGGACGCGGGGCTTGGACGGGTCCTGGCGGGCCCATCGTGGGACGCTCGACGGGCCGTGGTAGGGCAGGAAGCGCATCGGAAGGTGGGGGACGTCCGACTCCAGCCGCATCGAGCCCAGCATCTGCTCGATCTGCACCTGCCCCGTCACCATCTCCTCGCCGAACTCCGCGCCGTACTTGTCCGCCCACTCGCGCAGCCAGTCCCCCAGCGGATCCTCACGGTCCGCCGCCGGCTGCTGCGCCCGCACCCGCAGATAGTGCCGCCGCATCCGGCCCACCACGTCGAGCTCGGTCCCGATGCGCGCATGCGGAACACCGAGCGCGGTGGCCGCGATCGCGCCCGCCGAGCTCATCCAGTCCCAGACCACCAGATCCGGCTGCCACCAGCGGCCGTACTCGACCAGCTCCTCGACCATCGCGTCGTTCATGGCCGCCTGGGTCCTGCGGGTCATCCGGTATCCCCAGCGCAGGCGTTCCCAGGTGAGTTCCTCCTCCCGGTTCTCGGACAGGTCGACCAGCAGATCGCCGCGCTCCTGGAGCTCCTCGACCTTCTTGAGCACCTCTTCGTCCAGCAGCGCATCGAGCTTGTCCACCACTGGTTCGTCGGAACCGACGCACACCGCCGTCAGGCCCGATGCGGCCATGGCGTCGGCCAGCTCGGGGCCGCTGGCGACCCGCACCTCGTGCCCCGCCGCCTGCAGCGCCCAGGCCAGCGGCACTGTCTGCTGGAAGTGGGTGCGCCAGGGGATGCATGCGAACAGGACGCGCATGGTCTCAACTCCTTACGTGGAACGGGCTCCGGCACGACCCTTGCGCCGTCACCTTGGGCCGACCTTGGCCCGGGCTTGCCCACCGTGACGCAGCGGCGCTGTCTGGTCGCCAGGACAGCGCGGGGGCGGAATTCCGCCTTGTCCGCATGTACGGCTGGTGGCAGAATTCCCGAGCGAACCTGCGCCCGGCGTCGGCTGTTTCCGCCGACCTGCTCAAGGGCCCCATTTCTGCGCCGATTTGGCCGCACTCATCTTTCTGGAGTTCGCGTGACCGATGCACTGCAGCACTATTACTGCGCCGTTGTGATACCCGCGCTGGGTGTTCCGGGCGAAGGTGAGGACGAGGTGTCCCTCGCCCGGTCCCAAGGCCTGGTGCTTCCGCTGGCGCAGATGTATCAGGCACGCTCGTGGATTTCCACCGAGGACAATGCGGCACTGTCACCGCAGGATGTGATCCGGGCCCTCGGCCAGGACAATCTGGCGGTCCTGGCGGAAAGTTCGAAGCAGACACTCGACGAGATCGTCGCCGAGGTGGTCGAGAAACTGCCGGCGCTGGTCGCGGGCGCCTCCTCGGAGGGAACGCTGGTCCTCGATCCCGAGCACCCGTCATCGGTCGTCGTCGGTGCCGGCAAGATCGTTCTCGCCAGGATCTCCGAGTAGCGCGTCCCCCAGGGCGTCAGGGCGTCAGCGTGTTCAGACACAGCAGCAGGCTGCGGGCCTGGGCGCTCACGTAGTGGCTGTATCTCGTGAGCGCGGCAAGTTGGTCGTGGGAGAACCAGCGGAACCCGGGCGGCTCCTCGGCGGGTGTCTGGCTCTCGTCGGTCTCCACGACCAGATAGCGGCTCACCGCGTCGAGGAAGCGCCCGCCCTCCTCCGAGTGCAGCGCCGAGTAGCGGATGCGTTCCGGGGCGGCCGACTGCACCAGATCGAGGAAGGGCGGGCGCTGCGCTGCGGGCAGGTGCTCGTAGTTCGCCGGCAGACACTGGACGGTGGGACCGAGTTCGGCGTCGAGCAGGCCGGCCTCCGCACGGGCGCGCACCAGCACGTGCGGCACGCCGCCGAAGGTACGGGTGACGAACGCGACCACGCCCTGGCTGCGCGGTTCGAACAGGGGCTGCGTCCAGTGGTTGACCTCTCGGTTGCCCGCGCGGACCGACACGGCCACCACGCGGAAGTACCGGTCGTGCTCATGACTGATGGAGAAGGCATCGCGCTTCCAGCCCGGAAGGTCGGGCAGCGCAACGAGCATCCCACGGTTCGGTGTCACCGACCGCTGGGCGGCCAGCCAGGACAGCAGGTCCATGTCCGAATGCAGGGCCTCGGTCGTGCCCGGCCCCACCAGGCCCGAGAGCACGGAACGGGCGTCGAAGTTCACCATGTTGTCGCTGCCGAGCAGTTGGTGGATCTGGCCCAGGGTCAGCCAGCGGAAGTCCTCGTGCTCGGGGACCGGCTCCGTCACCTCGACAACCATGTTGCGGTTGCGCTTGCGGTAGAACCAGGAGCCGTGTTCGCTCTGCAGCACGTCCGACAGGACGCGGCCCCGTGACGGATCGGTGAAGTACTCCACGTAGCGGACGTTCGCCCCGTTGTGCACTTTGGTGTAGTTGCTGTACGTGGCCTGGACGGTGGGTGACAGCTGCAGCAGCCCGGGGTTGCCGGGTTCCATCTTGGCCTGCATCAAGAAGTAGAGCACCCCGTCGATCTCCCGCGCCAGAATGCCCAGGATGCCGACCTCCGGCTGGCAGAGCACGGGCTGGTGCCAGCTGAGGCGATCGGACTCCTCGCCGATTGCGGCCCGCAGCCCCTGCACGCTGAAGAAGCGGCCGCTGCGATGCACCAGATTGCCGCTCTCGGTGGACCACCCCCAGCCGTCGAGATCGCGGAAGGCAATGCGCTCCACCGAGAAGTCGACCTGCTCGCGGCGCCGTTGGAGCCAGGCGTGGATCTCCTGCACCGGCCGGCCCTGCAGGGCGCGTGCGGATCGTGCGAGGCGGTCGGCGAGTGCGGTGTCCTGCCGTGCCGCGGCCGGCGGCCGGGCCTGGGTCTGCCTCGTCCCGTTCACCCTGGGCTCCTCGTGTGCTCGATGGTGGTGTCGATGCGCGCCGCTCGGAAGCAGCCCGATGAGTGTGGCCGCCGCGGCTTAAGCCGATCTTGTCCCGACCTTCTGTGACGCCCTTGCCGGTGCAAGACCGGATCAAGGTCGGCTTAAGGCCGTTCGGTGACGCTGGCGGATATCCCCCTTCTTTTTGACAGCGGAGTTGAATGCCATGCGCGCTCTCTTTGTGTCCTGGCCTTGGCGGACCCATTTCCAGCCGCTGGTGCCCTTGGCCTGGGCTCTGCAGGCGGCGGGGCACGAGGTCCAGGTGGCGAGCGGCCCGGAGCTGGCCGATGTCATGACGTCGTCGGGCCTGACGTCGGTGGTGGTCGGTACCGAGGAACGGGTGCTGGAGGGGCTGGCCGAGCGGTTCACCGAGGAGCAGGTGGCCATGGTGCGGACCCTGGAGGAACTCGGCCCCCGGGACGACCTCTTGTTCGACTTCGCCGAGACCCGTGAGGAGGAGTTGACCTGGGACCGGCTGCGTCTGCTGACTCGGTACCTCACAGAGATCCACAAGGGCATGAACGAGGCGTTGGTCGAGGAGCTAGTGGAGTACTGCCAGTGGTGGAAGCCGGACCTGGTGGTCTGGGACTGGCTGAGTCAGGCGGGTTCGATCGCCGCGGCCGCGGTGGGTGCGGCAAGCGCGCGGGTGCGCAGCGAGATCGACTGGGACGCGCGCTTCCGGCGGAACTTCGTGCGCGTACGCGCCCAACAGCCGCCCGAGGGCCGCGAGGACGCGCTCGCGGACTGGCTGGGTGGCTGGGCGCAGAAGTACGGGGGGTCGTTCTCCGAGGAGATGGTCACGGGCGACTTCACCATCGATCACATGCTGGATTCCATGCGGCTGGAGACCCAGGTGCCGCATGTGCCGGTTCGTTACGTCTCCTACCACGGGCCTTCGGTCGTCTCGCACTGGACGCGTCGCGACCCGGCCAAGCGGCGTGTGCTTGCGACCTTCGGGGTCAGTCAGAACCGTGGAAGGGAGTATCAGGCCGCAACCGTCCAGCAGTTGCAGGACATGCTCGACTCCCTGGCCGATCTCGACATCGAGCTGATAGTGACGCTCCCCCGGAGCATCCAGGCGGACTTGAAGAGAATCCCCGGCAACACGACGCTGGTGGAGTTCGTGCCGCTGCACGTCATCATTCCCTCGTGCTCGGCGGTGATCCATCACGGGGGCATTCCGGGGTTCATGGAGGCGATCGAGCACCACGTTCCGCAGCTGCTGGTCGGCCGTATCCCGGGAGACATTGAAGAGCGTGCCCCGCTGCTGGAAGAGGCCCGGGCCGGACTCCACCTCCCACCGAGGCAGCTGCGCGGGGAGCGGGTCCGCGAGTGCCTGGTGCGGCTGTTGGAGGACCCGGAGTTCAAGGAGGGCACGGGTCGGCTGCGCAAGGAGCTGGCCGGCCGTCCGACGCCGTCCGAGGTGATCCGGGACCTGGAGATCCTCACGGATCGCTACCGCAGGCGCTGAGCCGGCCCCTTGTTCTTGCTGCGGTGTCACTCCCCCTCGGGGCTCGGCCCCACGTGCTCAAGTCGCTCCATCAGCTCGGCTGTTGCACGGTGGCGGCTGCACCCGCGCTCGCCGAAGGACCGGCTGAGCCGCTCGCGGATCTCGGTGGGCTGATCCTGGCTGAGTTTGAACATGCTGTCCGCCCCGGTCACCGAGATCCGGAAAGCGCCGACGCCGCCGACGATCTTGCGGAAGTAGTCGAGGGACTCCGTCTGGTCCCAGCCGGCGCCGAACCGCTCTTCGTAGGTGCGCGCCGTGGCCCGTACGACGTCGAGCGTCTCCTCGCGCGAGTCGATCGTCTCCACCACGCCCCGAACGTGCACGGAGGTGAAGTTCCATGTGGGCGCGGCGGGCGTCGTCACCTCGTACACCGCGGGAGAGACATACGCATGCGGCCCGCTGAACGCCAGTACCATGACGTCCCCGGTCCGCAGGGCACGCCAGTGGGGATTGGCCCGGTTCATGTGCCCGAGCAAGGTGGCACCGGTGAGACCTTCGGGCCATTCGCCGGCCGTATCCGGATCGGAAATGACGGGGAGATGGGTGGCGAATGGCCCGTCATCGGTACTGCCATTCGTCATCGCCAGCGCCAGCGGATTCTCCAGGATCAGGTCGACCATCCAGGAACTGTTCGGCTCGCGGTAGTGAGGGGGAACGAACACCCGAGAATCACACCTCTCATCTGAGTTCTGGTACGCGCAGGCAGCGCAACACACTTGAGGCGCGGGACTATTGGTGCTGCCAGACCCGGCCCGTCGAGTAGAGCACATCCCGCACCAGGGCAGCAGCTGTCGAGTATTTCTGTCCCGTCGGCGGGACAAGCCCATGGACGTGGCGACGTATCGAGCCTCTTGCACTTGATTTCCGGGCTATCTACATTGGCGCGACGAAGGTGCCCAACAGCCGCGAGTGACTAGCACCTGAGAGGGCATCAGTAAATTGCAAGAACCTGTCGCATCGATCCCAGCGGGAGAATTTTTCATGGGTGCCAGCGCGCAAGAGATATATGACGTGGTCGGCGTCGGTTTCGGACCCTCCAACCTGGCGCTCGCCATCGCGCTGGAGGAGCACAGCGCCAATGTCCCCGAGCACCCGGTCAGCGCCGCGTTCTTCGAACGTCAGCCGTCGTTCGGCTGGCACCGCAACATGCTGCTCCCGTCGGCGACGATGCAGGTCTCCTTCCTCAAGGACCTGGCCACGTTCCGCAACCCTGTCTCCCGGTTCAGCTTCGTGTCCTACCTGCACGACTCCGGCCGACTCGGCCAGTTTGCCAACACCCAGACGTTCTTTCCCACCCGGGAGGAGTTCCACCGGTACCTGGAGTGGGCGCAGGCCCGCTTCGCCGACCAGGTCTCCTACGGTTCGGAGGTCGTCGGCATGCGGCTACCGGATGACGCCGCGGGTTCCGACCCGTATCTGGAGGTCGAAGTCCGCGTATCGGGATCGGAAAAGAGCCGGGTGATCCATGCACGCAATGTCGTCGTCTCCACGGGTTTGGCGCCCCGTATGCCCGAGGGCGTGCTGCGTGATGACCGGGTCTGGCACAGCTCCGAGTTCCTCGGGAAATACCGGAGCACGGACCCCGAGAGTCTGAAGAGGGTGGCCGTGGTGGGCGCCGGCCAGAGCGGGGCCGAAATCACCAGATTCCTGTACGACAGCCTGCCGCACGCCGAGGTCCACGCGATCATTCCGTCCTACGGATATGCCATCGCGGACGACACGCCTTTCGCCAACCAGGTTTTCGATGCCGCGGCAGTGGACGACTACTACTACGGCACCGACCATGCGCGGGAAGCGTTTTGGCGTTACCACAGGAACACGAATTACGCGGTGGTCGACGACGAGGTCATCAGGGATCTGCATCACCGCGCGTACATGGAGGAGTTGCAGGGCACCAAGCGTCTGAATGTGGTCAATCTGGCGCGCGTGACAGAGGTCAAGCGCGTCGGGGACGAGACCCGGGTCTCGATGAGTTCGCTGCTCGACGGCAGTTCGGAGGACCTGGACGTCGATGCGCTCGTCTTCGCGACCGGTTACCACGCCATGGACCCGGCCGGTGTGCTCGGCGACCTCGGGCGCCACTGCCTGCGCGACGAGGCGGGCCGCCCTCGCGTGGAGCGCGACTACCGCCTTGTGACCTCCCCGGACGTGCCGTGCGGGATCTACCTCCAGGGCGGCACCGAGCACACCCACGGGCTGACGTCGTCCCTGTTGTCGAACATCGCCGTGCGCAGCGGCGAGATCGCCGACTCCGTCATGCAGGCACGCGCCATCGGCGCCTGAGGAGGCCTGTCATGCAGGGAGCACCACGTCCGCTGCGTCTTGGCGTTCTCGGGTGCGCGGATATCGCCTGGCGTCGCACCCTTCCGGCGATGGTCGCCGAGCCGGGTGTCGAGGTGATTGCCGTCGCCAGCCGGGACGAGACGAAGGCGGCCCGTTTCGCCGCGGCCTTCGGCTGCGCACCGCTGCACGGGTACGAGGCGCTGATCGACTCCCCCGATATCGATGCGGTGTATGTGCCGCTGCCGGCGATGCTGCACGCGCAGTGGGTCGAGAAGGCGCTGCGGGCCGGCAAGCATGTGCTGGCCGAGAAGCCGCTGACGGGGGACGCGGCGAGCACCGTGCGGCTGCTGACGCTGGCAAAGTCGCTGGGCCTGGTGCTCCTGGAGAACGTGGCGTTCCCTCACCATGCGCAGCACACCCATGTCCGAAAGGTGCTTGCCGACGGAGCGGTTGGCGACATCCTGGACTTCACCAGCGTGTTCACCATCCCGCCACTGCCGACGGACAATATGCGCCACCGGCCGGATGTCGGCGGTGGCGCTCTGCTGGACATGGGCATCTATCCGATCCGCGCGGCGCTGCACTACTTCGGACCCGCTCTTGAGGTGGTCCATGCCGTGCTGCGGGTGCGCGCGGGAACGGTCGTCTCCGGGCGCGTTCTCGCCTGCACGCCCCAAGGGGTGACGGCCGATCTCGTCTTCGGGATGCAGCACTCCTACCGGACGAGTTGCACCTTCGCCGGCAGCGGCGGACTCCTGCACCTCGACCGGGCCTTCACCCCACCGCCGGCCTTCCAGCCGGTGCTGCGCCTCGAGCGGCAGGATCACCGTGAGGCCGTCACGCTCCGCGCCGACGACCAATTCCGCAATGTCGTACGGCACTTCGCCGACATCGTGCGGTCCGGCGCCGGGGCGGGCGATGACGCGGAGGCGAGCCGTCACCAGGCCCGGCTTGTCGAGGACGTGGAGCGGATGGCGGTTCGCATCGACGTCCCGTAGTTCTGTCGGCGCAGGTCATGCCCGGTCGGGGGCGAACTGGTCAGCGTAGTACGGCAGATACCTGTCCAGCATCTCGTCCAGGTACCCCTCGCTGTGCAGCGCCGGACGGAACTGCGGTACGTACGTGCGCAGTCGGTGGATCGAGGCGCGGGTGACGGCCTGGGGCCCCGGGTGGTGGATCCGTTGCGCGCTCACGCCCAGGCGCTTCTCGATGCCGTCGATGACGGTATCGATCGGCTGCGGGATCCCGGACGCCAGGTTGATGACCTCATGGTGCACGCCTGCGGTGAGCAGCCGGTCGATGGCGTCCACCAGGTCCCGCACGTCCAGCATGTCCCGGTGGGCGCCCTCCAGCACCTTCACCGAACCGCCGAGGACTTGCTGCGTCAGCCCCGGCAGCAGCTGATGGGCGCGCTGGTGGAGACCGACCATGTGGCTCAGTCGCAGGATCAGGAAGTCGACGCCCGACAGGCGTATGGCGGTCTCGAGGGCGAGTTTGTGGCGGCCGTAGACCGTCGTGGGACACAACGGGCCGTCCTCGTCGCACACGGCACCCGTGGAGCCGTACATGGCGAAGGACGCGCTGGAGAAGAACAGCAGCGTTTGATGCCGCTCGCGGCACTGCTGCAGCACGTCGTAGAGCAGCTCTGCCTCCCGGTCGAACGCTGCGGGTGAGACCGCCGAGTGGCTGGACACGCCGGCCGCGATCGCGGTGACCTGTGGGAATCGGTCCGCGAAGGCCGCGGAGAGGTGCCAAGCGAGAAATCCGTTACCGATGGTCTGCACAATCTTCCCTCTTGTCCGGTGCTGTCGGCGGTGACGTGGTCAGCGCCAGGTGTGACGGATCGTCAGCCGCCCCATCCCCATCACTCCGTGGATACGGATCCGCACCCCACCTGGGCCAGCGGGCGTGCGTGCCTTGTAGTTCGGGTACTTCCACTGGGCTTGCAGATCCTTGAGATCGACGACCGCATCGCGCGGCACGATGATCCGGGCACGCCCGGTGCCCATCGCCAGCTCGATGTCGACGGCGGGGTGCTCGAAGACCGCTCGCGACAGATCCAGGCGCACCCGCCCCAGGGCGGAGGCGACCGTCAGCCTCCGGGGCACCCTCCATCGGCCGCGCCGCCGGATGCTGCCCTGCAAGGCCATGACCGGGGGATGGGGATCCTGGCTCCGGGCCACCTCTGGCAATTCCCCCACTGCAGAGGCGAGTTGGCCCTGTGTCTTGGCCTTGAGCAGTTGGCCCAGGCGCTGGTCCATGTCCTCGTAGGAAAGGTGCCCCTCCGTGTAGGCCTCCTGCAAACGCAGGACAGCCATGTCGCGGTCCTCCTCGCTGACCGGTCCCGTCGGGTCCTGAGGTAGCCGAGTCATCGTCTTTCTCCTGTGTCGTGTCTGCGGCAGCAACGCCATGATCTTCGACTTGCGAGGTGCCCGGCGGGAAGACCGTGCGTTCAGCCTTCCCCCTGCTCATGAGCGCCGGCAGCCGGGCGCCCGCCGCGGGGGGGGGGCGCGCCTAAGGGAGGGGGCGCTGGTGCTTGCGCACGGCCAGGGTGCGCAAGACCGCAGCGATCGGCTGGATCCTCACGAACGGGATCAGGGACGGTGCGCGCTTGGTCCTGATCAGAGCGGTCCTGGCGATGCCGAGCGCGTCACGGACGGGCTGGCCGATGCCGCCTCCGGAGTCCGGCGTCAGCGCGGTCGGGATGGTCAGGGTGCTCACTTCACGCTCTCCTTCGCGGCCGTGCCTGGCTCCGGCTGCTCTTGCTCGTCGAGCTCCGCGGACTGTCCGGTCAGTGCGACGAATACGTCGTCGAGGGTGGGACGGCGCAGACCGATGTCGTCGATCGCGACATCCAGGTCCTCGAGGCGGCGGATGACGTCGCCGAGCAGACCGGCGCCGCCGGTGACGGGCACCGTGAGCCTGCGCAGGTGCTCCTCGACCGTCACGTCGCCGCAGCCGAAGGTGCACAGCAGCATGCTGGCGCCCGCGATGTCCTCGGACCGGCGTACCACGACCTCGACCTGCTCCTTGCCGCTCTGTTCCTTGAGCTGGTCCGACGTGCCGCGTGCCAGGACGCGTCCGTGATCGATGACGCAGATGTCGTTGGCGAGTTGATCGGCTTCTTCGAGGTACTGCGTGCTCAGCAGCAGTGTGGTGCCGCCCTGGACCAGTTCTCTGACGATCTGCCACAGCGTCAGCCGGCTGACCGGGTCCAGGCCTGTGGTCGGCTCGTCCAGGACCATCACCGGCGGCTGGATGACCACCGCGGCAGCGAGGTCGAGCCGCCGTCGCATACCGCCGGAGTAGGTGTCGGCAGGGCGGTCGGCGGCTCCGGCGAGGTCGAAGAGCTCCAGCAGCTCCTGGGCCCTGGCCGCCGCGTCCCGCTTCCTCAACCGGTGCCGCTGGCCCACCCTCTGCAGGTTCTCACGCCCGGCCAGAAGGCCGTCGACCGCGGCGAACTGCCCGCACACTCCGAGGAGGCGGCGCACCTTGTCCGGCTCCTTGGCTACATCCGCGCCGAGCACGGTCACCTGTCCGGCGGTGGGTTTGAGCAGGGTGGTGATCATCCGCACGACGGTGCTCTTGCCCGAACCGTTGGGGCCCAGCAGCCCCAGCACGCCGCCCTGGGCGACATCGAGGTCGATGCCGTCCACGGCCCGTACGTCGCCGAAGTCCTTCACCAGGCGTTCGGCGCGGATAGCTAATGGCATGAGGAATCTCCCACAGGTCGACGGATTGGGCGCACGTGCGACTGGCCTCCTGGGGAGGCATGGGCCAGTCCTCGAGTCGCGAGGCCACACTAGGATTCGCGATATAACGCGTCAATCGATACGATAGATCGCGTCAAATCCTGTCGTGGGGACGCGGGTCACACGGAACGGGGCCGCGCCGCGGCGTGCCGGGTGAAAGCCGCCAGGTCCCGCGTGAGACAGCGAGTCACCTTCTGCTCCTGCTCCGGGGAGTGGAGGTAGAAGTGGTCGCCCTCGAAGATCTCGATGGTGAGGCCGGCCGTCGTGTACTCCCCCCACGTGAGGAGTCCCTCGCACGAGACCCTCGGGTCACGGTCTGCGGCGTAACCGCTGATGGGGCAGCTGAGCTTGCTGCCTGCGGTGTCCTTGTACGTCTCCATTGCCGTGAAGTCGGAGCGCATGGAAGGAAGAACAGTGGCCAGGAAGTCCTCGTCGGCCAGCAGGGCCGGTGGCGTACCGGCGAGCTGGGCCATCTGCGCCGTCAGCTCTTCGTCATTCATCAGGTGGACGCCCGCATCGCGCTGGAGCGACGGCGCCGTGCTGCCGGAGACGATCAGCCCCACCGGACCGGCCCCCTGCCCGCGCTCCATCCGCAGCGCTACCTCGTAGGCCACGATGGCGCCCATGCTGTGCCCGAAGAACGCCAAGGAGCGGTCCCGCCAAGGCTCGAGAGCGGTGACGATCCGGTCGGCCAGCTGCCGAAGATCCGTCACGGCCGGCTCGTTCAGGCGGTCCTGCCGCCCGGGGTACTGCACCACCAGCACGTCGGCACTGGCGGACAGGGCGGCGGACAGGGAGAAGTAGGCCGTTGCCGCGCCCCCCGCGTGCGCGAAGCAGACCAAGGTCAGATCGTCGTCGGCCGGTTGGTGATAGCGGCGTATCCAACCGGTACGGAGGGGGGCACCGCAATGCATATTCGTCATCGCTTCTCATCGCTCCTTTGGTTCCAGGGCTTGCTCACGCACATCGCGAACCCTCCTCTGCGGCGGGGTGGGTCGCAGGCACGCATGGATGTCCCGTCGACGGGACGTCCATGCGCCACGACCGTGACTCGAGTCATCCCCGCAGCTCGAGCGTGCAGCACTTGACGCTGCCGCCCGCCTTCAACGGCTCGGTCAGGTCGGCTCCCACGGGGAAATAGCCCCGCTCCTTCAGCTTCGCCGCAAGTCCGGTGGCGCGGCGGGACAGGACCACGTTCCGGCCATCCGACACCGCGTTCAGACCGAACACAGCCGCATCGGCCTCGTCCGCCAGGATCGCGTCGGGAAAGCGCTCGGCCAGCGCCGCCTGGCTGTCCCGCGAGAATGCTGCTGGGTAATACATGATGTCCCGGTCCCCCAGAACGGCGAGCGCCGTATCAAGGTGGTAGAACCGCGGGTCGATCAGGTTCAGGCTCACCACCGGGCGGCCGAAGAATTCACGGACCTCGTCGTGCGCGCGCAGGTCCGAACGAAATCCTGTGCCCGCAAGTATCTCCCCGCCCACATAGAGGAAGTCGCCTTCCCCCTCGTTCACATAGGCGGCTTGTCGGACCTCGGACCAGTCGCCTCGGCCGAACCACTCCAGATACGCCGCGGCCTCATCGACGCGCTGCTCATACCGGAACCTGGCCACGAGTACCTTGCCGTCCACGACAATTGCGCCGTTCGCGGCGAAAATCATGTCGGGCAGTCCGGGACGCGGCTCAACGACCTGCACGTCGTGCCCGAGTCCAGCCAATGTGTCGTGCAATTCCTTCCATTGGGACAGACACGCATCCGCGGAGGTGGGCCGATTCGGATCCATCCACGGGTTGATGGAGTACGTGACATCGAAGTACGTAGGGCGGCACATCAGATAGCGCTTGGAAGACACCGTTCGCAGGCTTCCGTCCGGACCGCTCTCACTGGCTTTCGGCATTTCTTTCCCCTCTCCTTCACGAAATTACCGGGACATACAATCAGTAACGTCTCAGGATTGCGAGAGGGGTCCGCGAAACAGGCGTAAAACCCTATGCGGGAGCCTTGTCCCACACCCGGGATCTGCGAATTCGTGACGTCGGACTCCAGGAAAGGTACCGACGCGCGGACCGCGTCCGGCCCGAGCCCGACAGCCGCATGCCGGCGAGGCCGCACCCGAGCGCGTCAACTCACTCGGCGCGGGCGCCCGTTGATGCACACCACCGCACTCGCCCTTGCGCGGACACACCCCCACGGGCCCCGGCTTGGGCGCATGACCGAAAAACGCCACGGCGGCACCGGAGGGAAAGGCCCCACCCAGGCGCCGACGAGGGGGCAAGGCGCCACCGCCCGCAAGCCATCGACCATGAACCTGCGAAACGTCAACACCCGTTTGCAGCGGTGCGTTGAAGGACGCGGGAGCGGAGCGTGACGATAACGTGGAGCCTTGCCCTCAGCTTTCACTTGAGTTCTACTTGGTCATGCCCCGCACACGACCAAGTTCACCCCTCCGAATCGCGCGTTTACGCTCAGTCAGATCCCGGAGGAGTGTACGTGCGGGGCCACACCTACGAGGCTGCCGAACGACGGGGGTCGAAAATGCCGGATTCCACGGCGCCGATTTTATCGATAGGCCGAAGAGAAGGAGAGACCTCTCCCCGGCAACTGCGAGACACCGCCGAGCAGCGCCAGCGCAGGCAGGTACTGACGACCAAAGTCGGCTTGCAACTCCCCACCGGATTGACCTACGAGAACTGGGAGCGCGCCGGTCGACAGCTGTCCGGGATTGTGAATTCTTCTTCGTGGTGGCTCGGCGACTGGCTGGTCTACGGTAAGGACCATTACGAAGACCGATACGAGCGCGCGGCTCACGCTCTGGGCCTCCGATATCAGACGCTCCGCAACTACGCATGGGTCTCCCGCCGGTTCAGTATGCACCGGCGAAGGGGCGAGCTGAGTTTCCAGCACCATGCCGAAGTGGCTTCCCTGCCGGTCGAAGAACAGGAACACTGGCTCGACAAGGCCGAGCAGAACGAGTGGAGCACCAAGCAGTTGCGCAACTCCATGCGCCTCGCGCAGGGCACTGGGGACGAAGTGCAGCAGCAGGGCGAGAGAACGCAGCAACTCGCCGTTCCGACCACTCGGCTTCAGCGATGGCACGTGGCTGCGGCCCGGTCCGGGGTCGATCTTGAGAAGTGGGTGCTCATCACGCTCGACAGCGCGGCTGAGCAAGCCCTGGAAAATGCGCCCGGGGCCGAGGCCGAAGAGCCTTCACAGGTGTGCATCTGAGATGCCACGGGCCCGGTGCCGCCGAGGAGACGGTGCCCCAACAGCCCTCCCTCACCTGTCAGTTCTGCACCACGACGTACCACTCGAAGCGATGAGCCGTCCCGCCCGAACCGACCAGGAGAACCCATGCCCGTTACGGAGTGCCGCGCCTGCGGCAATCGCACGCTTCGGCAGATACTGGACCTTGGAGAACAGAGTCTGACCGGAATCTTTCCCCGCAGCCGCGAGGAAGTCGTTCCGACATCCCCCCTGGAACTCGTCAAGTGCTCTCCGGACGGATGCGGTTTGGTCCAGTTGCGGCACACCGCCGATCTCTCGCTCATGTACGGCGCCCGGTACGGCTATCGTTCCGGTATTCGCCCATTCATGATCAACCATTTGCATGGCAAAGTGGCCCAACTCACCGGGATGATCGATCTCGGGGCCGGCGATCTGGTCCTGGATATCGGCAGCAACGACTCCACTCTGTTGCGCGGATATCCGGCCGACGGGCCGACCCTGGTCGGGGTGGATCCGACAGGTGAGAAGTGGCGCGAGTTCTACCCCGAACATGTCGACCTCATCCCGGACTTCTTCTCCAAAGAGGTCTTTACCGCGCATCACGGCGCACGCCGGGCCAAGATCGTCACCTCGATCGCGATGTTCTATGACCTGCCGAACCCGCTCCAGTTCATGCAGGACGTTCACGACATCCTCGCCGACGACGGCGTGTGGATGATGGAAATGAGTTATCTCCCGGCAATGCTCGAGGCGACCGCTTACGACGTCATCTGTCACGAGCACCTGGAGTACTACGCGCTGCGCCAAATCGAGTGGATGGCCGACCGTGTCGGGCTGAAGGTCGTCAAGGGGGAGATGACCGACGTCTACGGCGGCAGTCTCTGTCTGACGCTCGCCAAGCGGGCCTCGGGGCACCAGGCCGACGAGGCGGCCCTCGCCCGCTTGCGCGCCCGGGAAGCCGAGTTGGAACTCGAGACCATGGCGCCCTTCGAGTCGTTCGCCGCTCGTGTCCGCGAACACCGCGACGAGCTGAGGGACTTCCTCGACACCTCACGCAAGGACGGCAAGCTGACCCTGGGTTACGGCGCCTCGACCAAGGGAAACGTGATTCTCCAATACTGCGGAGTCACCGAGGACGATCTGCCGTGCATCGGCGAGGTCAGCAAGGAGAAGTCCGGCTGCTTCACGCCCGGCACGCAGATTCCCATCGTTTCCGAGGACGAGGCGAAGTCCCGTCGGCCCGACCAATTGCTGGTGCTCCCGTGGATCTACCGGGACGGGTTCATCGAGCGCGAGAGCGATTTCCTGGCCAGCGGGGGCATGATGGCCTTCCCCCTTCCCCGGCTGAACCGCGTATGACACCACCCCTCACCGAGAGGGGTATCGCGTGGCGGAAGCGGGTGCCGCTTGCGCGCACCGAGTCGCTCACGCTCACCAGCTGCTCTGGGGCCCCTCTGCGGGCCGCCCTCTCCCCACTTCCGACCGAGCCGGCGGCAGAGGGGAGGCGGTGTGCCCCACCTCTCCTGTGGCCGCACACCGTCGAGGCGGCCTTGGCAGAACGAATTCACGATGGCCGGTTTCTTCGGCTGGTGCGCAACATGCTTGAGGCCGGGTACATGGAAGACTGGACCTGGGGAGCCACGCTCAGCGGGCCCGCCGCGGCCCTGGCCTCCGCCATACCCGCCGTCCACGATCTTCTCCCCCGGTTTTCTCCTGACTCGACGAAGGTCCCGAGGTCCGCGCTCTGCCCCCTACGACGTCGCAGGGCTCGACGCCGACAAAGACCTCGGCCCCGACGCCAACCGCATCCCGCTCCGCATTGAAGGCGATGGCGACGGCACGGCACACCGGAAATCAACGTTCCTCGCCCCTGGCCGGCATTGCTCGAGCGGCCGACGCCCAACCATTCACTGCCCCCAGATGGCAGACCCGAGCGTCAGGTGGCGCGCACTGGCCAGACGCTGCACCCGGTCGACGGACTGGTTCGTGAACAGCCGTCGGGCCGAGCTCTCGCCATAGACGTCGATGTGGTCGAACACCACCTGGTGGTGACGCTCGGCGCGGGCGCGCCAGGTGATGATTTCGTCGGGGGTCAGATCCTCGAGGATGAGCGGTGCTTCGTCGACGGCTGGCCTGTTTTCCGCATCCGGCTTCAGCACTGCGGCCGGGCGCATCGCAGGAAGCACGACCGGTATGACCGGCTCAGCGTCCTCGGCACGCAACGTTGACCGGTGTGCGTGACGTAAGGCTTTAACCTGCTGCCAGTAGTCGGCCTTGGCCCGTGCCTCCGCGGTCACGGCCTTGTGCAGCCGCTGCTCGGCCTCCGTCCGGCGTTCCGTGTCGGAGGCAAGGGGCATGGCCGCGGCGACCGCCCTGACCACCTTGCACCGCTGGGTGCGCCGAGCGCTCATGATGTCCTCACAGGTCGCGCACTCGCGGCCGGAGTCCAGCAGAAGACCCTCGTCGCATCGCACATCGCCGCAGGAACGGCGCTGAGGCAGCCCACGGCGGATCATCCAGCCGACGGGGTCGGTGACGGTCCTCGGGCTTCCCTGGGCCAGCAGGCGGCGTGCGAGCCGGCCGGAAAGGACCTGGGGAGCATCGTCCCGGCCGGCAAACCCGGCCACCGTCGCCAGTTCGGAGCGAACGGCGGCCTCCACAAGGCGGCGGGTGTAGGGGTGGTCCAGTCGCGCCCACAGCATGTCGACCGGAGCCAGTGCCGCCCGTAGATCGGCCGGCGGCAGCGGCACCTTCCCCAGCTGCGGCCCGCCTTGGTGCACACCACCGGCACGCGGCCGCAATGCGCTGGTGGCATGGATGAACTCACCCACCTTCGGATTGATGGCCGCGAGAGACTCGGGCTGTTGTGTCCGGCACAGTCGACCACGTCCGCCCCCGATCGTTGTCAGCCGCGGTACTTCCCCGGCTTCGGTGGCCTGGTCCTCACGCGCGCCCGCGCGTCCCGGCCGACGGCATGGCTTCGATGCGGCTTCGCCGGAAAAGCCGAGAGCACCCGCACCCATCCCATCCCCCGTCCCCACAGCAGCGTGGGGAGTGTGATGTGGTGCAGCAACGGCGCGGTCTGCAAACCGAAGGCTTCCGCCCTCCACAACCCGTGAAGCCCCCGTTCCCACCTGGGTTCCGCCACCTCTGTCCGCATCGTGATCTCCGTGTGCAGCAGCGGCGAGGTCGGAAAAGGGGGGCAGCGGCCGCCAGGTGGTCTCTCGGGCCTCGACGACCGGAACCAGGCGCACTCGGGACCGGCCGTGCAGACCCGATTCGGTTCCCCTTCGGACGACTTCCGCGACGCCCTGCCGTTCGAGTCGGGCCAGGACCTTCGCCCCTCCCGCCGGCGTGCAGCCCAGCAACCTCGCCACGGTCACCGCTGGACGCCCTCGCCCGGTGTCCACCGACCCCGGGCACAACCGAAGCCAGCCCCGGTCCCCCGTCGACAGCACCATCAGCAGGAGCCCCAGCCGGTCCGTCGCCGCTCCGCGTCCCCTACGGCCGGCAAGTAGCCCCGCCGGCACTGCTTCCCGGTGCTTCGGCGTCCAGCCGGGGCCGAACAAACCCTCCAACAGGCGCAGGAGTACGGCCAGTTCCGCTCGCGACAAGGCCAGTGGATGATTCGCCTGCCGCTCGTCCTGCCGCACCCGCCACAGGGGCATGAGGGCGCATTCCAGCCCCGTATTCCGGCCCAGGGCGTTCGTCACCATTCGTGACCGGATCGCCCCCGATGCGCGGAGCGCGGGCAGTACCGCGTGATCCACGGACGATTGCGATACTCCCAGCCATCGGCCCAATTCGCGGGTCCGGATCTCGGTGAAGCTGTCGGCGGATCGTGCTTTGGCCATGAGAATCACGGCTGCCAGGCGTGCCACATCCATCTGCCCGACGATGGACGGGTGCTCGAGCAGAGCGTGTACAGCACCTTGCAGCCTCCGGCGCATCGCCGGTCCGAGCAAGAGGGGATGGCTCGGTGGGGACTGTGGTTTCGGTCCTGCTGCGAGGTCGGACCCGGTGCGGCGCCAGTTTCGGCGCCGCGTCGAGGAGTGCGGATTTCCGCTCGTCACGGAGCTCACACCCGGCTCCAGAAGGGGGAGGCACCAGTAGCTGTTGACGGGGTGTGTGCCATTGCCGCCGCACACCGTAACGACTGGTGGCCCTCTTCCTGGAAATGGTTGGGCTGACAAAAGGCAGCGTGATGCTGCACCATAGACGTGCCTTCCTGAGCTACCCGCTTGGTTGGCTGAAGCCCTACTCGTGGCTTCGGGTTGGTGAGATGCCCTGATCGAAGATCTGGGCCTTCGCTCGACGGGCTGGTCGAGCGGTGACGTAGCAAGCCGCCTTTTCGGGTGTTGGCGCACCAGATTGGCGACCGGGCGGCGGGCCTCTTGGCAGAGGCGGCGCCGCCCGCACGTTTTAGCCCCTCAGCAGCAACTCATCACTGCGTATCGGAAGGTGGACCACCCTTGCTTCCATGCCGCCGACTGGCAGCGGAGCAAGGGTGAACGATGCTTCATCAGCCTCCTGCATCAGACGCACACCGCTGCGGTTGAACTGACGCAGCGTCACCCAATCCCGAGGGCCACAGGGAATGCACTGCAGGCGGGGAACGTTGTCATCCTCGCGGCGACAGAGATCCGGAGGCATAATCAGTGAGCGGGTTGCATGCGACCTGGTGGCTGATGACAAACTCATGGCATCTCCATTCGGGATGAGAGCCGGGCTCGATTGCCCTTTGGCCTCGCAACCGTTGCTTGTCGGCGGTCTCGAGCCTGGATGAGCGCGGGTTGCCGCAGACGAGGATCTGCATGGCGCAGCCCCGGAAGGGGTGCGGCCACCACACCCTCGATCACAAAACCTACGCGACGTCTGTTTTATCTTCAAGCCTGGGGTTAAAGTTCCTGTATCTGACACCCCCGGCAGTCAGGAGCCCAGCCGTGCAACGCCACTTCGACCCGAACCTCGTGGATGGGATCCGACGACGGGCGCGCCTGGACATCAAGGACGTGGCCGAGGCCATTGGCCTGTCCCGTTCAGTGGTGAGTGACTGGCTCCGGGGGAAAACCACCCCAACGCCGGAGAAACTACCGGCTCTTGCGCATGCCCTGGGCGAGCCCATCGACGAGTTGTTCCCGCGTCTGGACGAGGCCTGCAACCCCGCGCCTCCGGACCTGCGGGATCTGCGATGCGATGCAGGCATTCCGATGAGCGCGATCCCGGAGATCATCGAGACCGCGTCCTCCGTACCTGTACGTAAGGCGGAGAACGGGCGTAAGCGCCTGGACCCGGTGTATGCCGAGCGTCTGGCACCTCGGTACGGCGTGAGCATGGACGAACTACGAGCAGCGGAGGACCGGACTTTCGGCGTGGCGCCGGCGCAGGATGCTCTCCCGCCGGTGGAGATGCCTACCACCCTGGCGGGGAAGATCAGCCACCTCCTCGACGACTTGCCGGCCGAGGACCGCCCGACCGACAGCGACATCGCGGCAGCCATCAATTCACGAGCGGGCGCTGATCTCCTCGATGCGGACCATGTGCTTGCCCTGCGAAAGGGAACCAAGACTCAAGAGGAGATCTTGCGCCAGGTCCCCGCAGAGATCCTCTACCAGGGGCTGGCGGACGCCCTCAAGGTCACGCCGCTGACGTTCCAGAGCCGGGACCAACTCGTCAGCCACGTAGTCGAATTCGTCGACTTCCTCGCCCAACAGGGCGACATCGTGATTCAGGCCCGTGGGGCCGAGCAGCACGGCATCTCTCCACGCATGTTGTCCAAGCTCAACGAGCTCCTGGCCGAGGCCCGCAAGGGCGCCGGGAGCCGCGGAGACGGCAGCAAGTAGCAGGAGCCTGCCGCTCGCTCAGGGCCCCAAGCCCGTCAGGCCCATGCCAACGCGGCGTCGAGCACCTTCTCAGCCTGATGTGGACAAGTAGCCTGGTACTGCTCCTGGACCTGGCGCCACCAGCGGGCTTCGGCCTCCATGCTCACGAGCGGCTTGCGCGGGAGTGGCGCGGAGGGAACGGCCCTGCGATGGCCCCGCCTGTAGGCCACGAGAGCAGCCCTGATGTACACGCCTTCGGCCGCCGCCTGTGCATTGCGCCGCCAGTCGGGCGTGCTCTCCTCCAGGTCTGCAATGAAGTCTTCTGCGGCCGGGAGGAGTTCGGGAGGGGCGTAGTGGCGAAGTTGTTCGGCCACGTCGGCCATGGCGTGGACGCGGATCGCCAGCCGGACCTCGACCGGCATTGCAAGGTCGACAAAGCTCCGCAGCAGAGGCACGGAGGCGAGGGCACTACGGCGGCGCAGACTGCGCTCGAATGCGACATCCGGGAATGCGGCGACCAGGTCCCGGTGCAGCGGCCCGAGGTGTCTCAGCAGGCAGGCCGCCGACAAGCGGTCGGCTGCCGCGTTGCTGGTAGGAATACTGGAGCCGGACGCGAAGGCGACGAGCATGATCAATTCAAGGGCTGCTGTGCTGCGGGCGACATCCGGCCCCAGGGCGCGGAGTTCAGGGATGGCGACAGCGCCCCACAGGTACATCGTGCGGACCACGATGTATGCCGAGCAGAGAACCGTTGCGGCGGTCAGGACAGCGAGGCCGATGCGCAGCGGACGCGATGACGCGAGGCGCGTGGCGCTGCCCCACTGGTAGCCGCAAACGAGGCAGGTTGCTCCTAAGAGGAGGTAGAAAGTCGTCATGTAGGCGGCGGCCCCGGGATCGCCGGCATGCTCGACGCCGAAGTCGTGGGTGGTGTGACTCCGGTGCACTCCCGTGAGGAATACCGTCGTCATCGCGATCACTGCCATCACTGCGGCTGCCGGCACGATGCGGGCAAACCGGCGTGTCACTACAACGGCGCGCGGATCGGACGGGCCGGGCGGGCCGTAGCCGGCCGCGACGTAGACGATGAGGCAGACGACGGCGGCAGAGCTGGCGTAGTGCTCCAGCAGCACGGCGAGGTCGGTAATCGGGATACCGGCCAACCACCCCTGCACGATCGGCGTCTTCGGCCACAACGCTGCGCCATAGCAAGCGTAAGCACCGCAAAGGGCGCGCCGCTGCGTGTCCCCGCACCACAGCGCTGGGGCACGCCAGAGCGCGACGCCACTGATGAGAACCGCTATCAGGTAGTCGGCGAGGCCGGTGGGCAAGGAAGGTCCTAACTACGGCCGCGCCGGGTCAATGCGACGGGGTGGCACAGGGTTCGCTCCAGTTGGCTGACGAGGTCACCGCCGATGGGGCTGCGGCGCCGGCTGCTGAGGCGGCCGAGCATGTGCGCGCCCAGCTCGGCTTCTTCCTCTTCGACTGTGTGGTATCGGGCTCGTGCCTGGAGTACCACCTCTTCACCGAGGTGGGCGATGTGGCTGACCGCGCTCTGCGGGACGAGCCTTTTCAGTTCGTCGTGGGCGAGGTCGGTGGTGTGATCGAACAGCTCGTGCATCAACTCATGGAGGACAATGTGCCCTTCCTGGACGGCGCTTGGACGGCGGCGGTAGAAGACGAAGGTCTCCTCCCGCGTCCGAACTCGCAGACCACACGCGGTGCGCATGTCGCCGTCGTCCTCGATGGGTACCAGATGGAGCCGGCGGTCCAACTTCTCACCGACGTTGGCAACCAGACCATCGAGAGTGAACGGGTCGGGCACGGATAGGTCTGCGAGCCGCCGCTCGCACGCCCTCCGCAACTTCCTCAGCTCGAACACCCGGCCCCTCCCGTTTCGTCTGCGCGGCCGCTTCGCGCACTCAGGTCTTGCGCGGCAGGTAGCCCGGCCGGACAGGACATTGGTGAAGCCGCCCTCTGCGGCGAAAGGCTCGTAGCTCGACGACGAAATGGCCGTTTGAGTGACCGTTACGCCCCCCGCATGCCGTCGTTGCGACGCGATGCGCATGAAACATACCTGAAATCAGGTTACTTGACGTCGCTAACCGCCCATCCATGCGCCCTTCACCCCCCTGTGTCGCGGGACGTCCCGAGGAAGTGACGGCGACGCCATGCTCGAACGAAGATACAGTTTCTCGCCAGACGAGAAGCACAGGGCAAGGGGAGTGTCGAAGCCAGTGATTCCACAACGCACCTCCTCGCAGAGGCGGGACCCGCCAACAGCGCGCTCCCGGGCCACATATCCCCCAATTCGGACGCCGCGACGCATCGAGTCGGCAACCGGCGGAGTTACAGAAGGTCACCGAATCCCCCAACTCCCCCTGCTGCGACACCGACTGTCGCCGACGTCACCGTCGGGCGATTGTCATACGATCTAGATCCGTTTCATAGGGCTCCAGGTCTCACCTGATTGAACACAAAACAAACCGCGAGTATGGTTTTTTTCACCGAGGAGCATGGCATGACGGACAGGGCCCGCATCAAAACAATCTTGAGCCGGGCTCGTGAACGCACCGATGCAGAGGCGCACTACCCGGAACTCGGCCGACTGCGCATGAAGGCCGGCCTGCCGTACAACCGCTGTGAAGGCCGCGGCCGCTCGACCCGCCACCTCACCCAACGCGAGATGAGCCTGCTGCTCGGCTGCGTCTGGGAGCGCCAGGACTGGTACAAGCGGCTGGAGTTGGGCGTCCTCACCCAACCAGAGTTGTCCACGCTGCAGAGGGTCAGCACGCTCCTCTCCCTCAATCTCCACGAGTGGGAAGAGCTGCACATCGCCCTGTTCGGCCGGAAGCCCGCCGAGACGCACGCTCCCGACTCCGGCCTCAAGGTGGCCCCCGCCTGGTCTCACATCATCCACACCAGCCCCGTCGCCGCTTACATATCCAACCGGCGATGGGATGTCTTGGACTTCAACCCGCTCGCAGATCGCCTGTGGGGCGGAATGCCGGACAACGTCCTGCGCGCGCTCCTGGGCCTTCCCCACGGCCGCCATGAGCGCTCCACACACACAGGAGCTGACCGGAATTGGGGGCCGACCGCGCGCCGACAACTGGAATTGCTCGGCCTCCCACCTCAACTGCCACGCCGTAGGAACTTGGTCGACTG
Organism: Streptomyces sp. NPDC059649; assembly: GCF_042734445.1. Taxonomy (NCBI): domain Bacteria; kingdom Bacillati; phylum Actinomycetota; class Actinomycetes; order Kitasatosporales; family Streptomycetaceae; genus Streptomyces; species Streptomyces sp. NPDC059649. The sequence continues at coordinate 35,814 of NZ_JBHWDV010000020.1, read as the reverse complement.
GCCCCACACCTGGGGCCCTGACGCCCTGTCAGGCTTGCGCAACGGTCGGGCAGTGCATCCTCATGACGCCACCCTCAGCCGTATCGAAGCCGAGGTGCGCGCGGATACCGAACTGCTCGCCCTTTATGAGGGACCCGTCGGTGGAATGCACGCACAGAGACAGGACCGGCACACCCACCCTGACGGCACCCAGCGCTTGATGTACAACCCCGCAGTCGACGAGATCGGCATCATGGAAGGCGCGGTCAGTGAACCACTGGGAGCGCCTGGAGCACGGTTGGTCTGGATGGAGTGGCGCCCCCTCGAATCAGCGAAGGGTCCGTGCAGCCTCGACTGTGCCCTTTACCACATTCATGCAAGGTGACTGAGGTCGGAGAATGCTCTCATGGCAACTGCACAAGTCGTCATCTCCCGCCCCTCTTCGCAGGCGGCGTTCCCATCGTGCTACCTGATGCGGCGGTGCACGCTCAGATGCTCTGATGAATACGGCGTCGCCGGGGCCGCAACTCTGGGCAACCAACGCCTGCTGAACGGCATTTCATAGACTGCCGTGCCTCCCAACCACCTCACCTTTGCGCCGGCGTGCACCCCTGACCGAACTGTGGCTCATTCTGTGAACGACACGCGGCCGGTGTGACCAGACCTCGAAATCAGCGTGCCTGTCAGGGGCAAGCACCACTCGCAATACAGATCGGAGCCATGTGGCCTACGCGACCAGACCTGCCGTCGTTTTCCCTGAACACCGCATCTCGACTGCGGACATCCTGAAGGAGACGGAGGCAAGCGCCCAGGACAGTCCATACCTGGAACGAGTACTGAACATGAACACAGGGGTTGAGACTAGGCACTTCGTCGCTCCCCTCGACGTTATCGCGCAGTCAGGGAGCTTGGAGGAACGCAACACAGTCGGACTCGCCGGCATGCAACAACTGTCCACACGGGCAGCAATCGCAGCCCTCGAACACGCCGGCCTTGAAGGACAGGAGATCGACGTCCTCATGACCAGCGTCACCACCGTGCAGTCGCTGCCCGGGGAAGACGTCCGGCTCTGCAACGACCCCGCTGTGGGGTTACGTCCGGACATATTCCGGATGCCGCACACCCAGCTGGGATGCGTCGGAGGCGCGCACATCCTCGCCCAGGCCGCCCGACTGGCAGATGCGACAGGAATGAGAATTCTCGCCGTCATTCCCGAGGCGCTCAGTACCGTCTACCAGCCGCGGGACACGTCGCTGACGGGGCTACTCTGGCGGCAGATCTTCGGAGACTCCGCGAGTGCCTGCGTCATCACCCCGTCCGCCGCGGTGAACGCACGCCCGCCCCGGGGCGCCTGTCTGGAGATAACTGACAGCTGGCAGTACGTCGTCACCGGCACGATGAACACCTATGAGCTGGGTCTTGAGGCTGACGGAGCCCACTTCACCTCGAAAGCCGGCGCACAAAAGGCTGTGCGGAACCTGAAGGATCCCCTGTGGAACTGGCTTGCCACATCGGAGCCTGACTGGCGGCCCGAGACGGTCATCGGTCACGCCGGGGGCCCGGAGGTACTCCGGCACATGGCCACCATGCTGGGATTTCCGGGAGATCCGCACCACCCCGACAATCCGCTCACGGAGGCGTGGACAAGCCTGAGGACGCGTGGGAATTTGGGTGGAGGCAGCGTCATGCACAGCCTCTACCTCAAGGCGAAGAGCTCCCCTCCTTCCGGCAGCAACACGCTCCTCTTGGCCATGGGCCCTGGCATTACGGGGGCGGCGGTCAAGGGTGTCTGGCTGGACACGGCGGAGAACCATTCCGCGTAGTGCACCGGGCCGAGGCCGCGTCAGGGCCGTCGCTCTCGCCAAGCGACGGCCCGCGGCCCCACCCCAGCACGGACCCGACGGACCACTGTTGCGTCATCAAGTCCACCCTCCCCCTTTGGCCAGGAACAGGATCTGAACCGGAGGACACCCTCGGCTCCTGGACGGGACGCGCCGTTGCAGCAGGGCACCTTCTCGTCGGCAAGACTTCAAGCAGGTCAATGAACACTGCCTAATGGACGTGATGGACGGCTCGGAACGGTCACCACTTCGAGCCGGTTCCCACCTTCACCAGAAGCCATAACTGTCGATTATTCGCCCTCGTAGTCTTGAGCTCGCCGAGAAAGTCTGAGCTGACGACAGAGTCCGCCAGTTAACTACAACCGGATCCACGTAAGTCAGCAGCCAGCATCAACTTCACCCACTTTGCAACAAGCTCAAGGCGGCAACACGAGCTAACTTCCCGAACCCTGAACTTTAGAATTCATCGCGGTATGACAATTTCACGCCATGCGGAAGGCGAAGCGAAACAGGTTCGGCACTCCCGGCGCTGCGCCGAAGCGCACCCGTACACCAGTATGGGCGTTTTCTGTTATTTTGCGGAATGGAATGCCGCAGAGCGAGGACTGGCGGACCTGCTAAGATTCCCCATGATTGATTTCATCGTGATGTTCGAATTGAAATCGTTCCCATGGACGTCAATAGGGGCATCGCGGTTTATCAAACATACGCGAAATGGAGAGCCTCGTGGCACGGCACGAACAGGCGGTACGCCCCCCTCAGCAAGAACGGGCACGTCAAACGCGCCTTGCCATTGTTCGCGCTGCGGCAGAACTGTTCGATAAACACGGGTACGGCGGGACAAAGATCGCAGACGTTGTGGATCGCATAGGGATGACCAAAGGGGCTCTGTACTTCCATTTCCCCGACAAGGAATCCCTTGCAGTGGCCGTAATGGAAGCCCAGATGGAAGGCCTTTCCGTTCCCCCGCAGGTGGTGAAAACACAGGAGCTGGTGGACGCGGGCTATGCACTGGCCCACCTGCTGCGGTCAGATCCTATCCAGCGGGGGGCAACCCGTCTCACAATGGACCAAGACTCCGATCAAGTGGATCGAACCAGGTCCATGCAGCTTTGGCTCTCGTTCACCGAGTCGATCTTGGTCGAAGCTCGGAAGCGGGAAGAGCTTCTTGACATCGTGGAAATCAGCGAAGCTTCCAACTACTTCGTTGGAGCTTTTGCCGGAATTCAGAATATGGCCCATGCATTCGATGATCGCACCAGTCTGGTCGACCGTTTGACAGTGCTATGGAAATATACCCTGCCATCCATAGTCCGCCCCGCCATCGTGACGAAACTCAAACTCGACCCTGCGCGTGGAGAACGCATAGCTCATGGCGCTGCCCCCTCTGACACATAGAGCTTATCGCGCCTTTAGGATTGTCAACCAAAACAGGGCGGCGCAGTGACTGGCACCTGTTCCCATCACCGCAACTTCAAACCGAGCATGAAATCCACCATCAGGTCATTTTATGCGGGCGCCAGTCGCGTGTCCTTTGGTCTGGATAACGACTCCCACAAGCTCATCAAAAAAAGATAGTGGGAGGGCTGGCCTTGCTGGAACAGCCCGTGCTCGGGCAATCGAGCCAGCACACGAAGCGGTCGTGGGAAGGACTGGGTGAACTCGATGGCCGGGGTCTTAGAAGAAGCCAGCGCATTCCGCGGAGATCTCACGAAGAGACGAACGCAACGTGCTTCTTCGTGCAGCACCGTCCTCGTCGTAAATGCGAACTGCTGAAGTAACCCGGCACGGCCACAGCTGACAGTCAATGCCGTCGCGATCGGGGCCAGCTGTGGCGTCGCCTGCCGCAATTGGGGGACGTCGACGTTCTTCGGACTCAGGCTGGAGCTACCAGCCAGGCAGCAGCCCCGGCAGACAGCGGGGACCGATGCGGCTCGGTCAGCGGCCACGAGCGCCGGCTGCGACGGACACCACGGGCAAGGTGTCGGCGCACGTCGCAACTACCGAGGGGCACGGGGAGATCAGACGTACGCGGCCTCTGCAAGGCTCGGAAGCCCTCGAACCTCGGGTACCTGGCCTCTGCTTCGTCGATCTGTATCGGAGCTGGGCATCGACGCCGCAGCCCAGCTTCGTTGGGACAGTGGTCGCTTGCGACGACTCCCGCATTCGCGTGGCACTCCGAACTAAATTTCCAAGAATCTGTGCCTCGAAGTGAATTTGCCATGTCACAGCTATGAGCGGGGCCTGGGGACGGAGGCGAAGGGATTCTCTGTTCTGAAGTCCTCTCTGAGTAAGTACCAGTGCTGATAGAAGGTGCTGGCGGCTGACAGTATGAGCTGGCGTGTCGTAGCAGAAAATTGCTTTCCGTCACGCCTGGCCAGAGTCGCCAGATGCATGGCGAATTGCTGAGCATGTTCTTGCCCCAGCTCCAAGGGGTGTATGCCGCATTGTCTGGCGAAATTCACAAGCACTCTGAACGAGCGGATGTATGAGCGTTGGGTGTTGACGCTGGGGTAGCGTCCGATCCAGTCAGCCGCCACATCCGGCAGAGGGTCGTCGGCGCCGTAGAGTTCGACCAGGTACTCGTGCAGTTCCTTTGCGTAGTGTGAGGCTGTTTGCACCGTCACCCCTTGCGCTCAAGGTGCTCGGCCCAAATCCGAGCACCACGGTCTGCCGCGAAGTCGAGGTTGATGATCACACTGGGTACTGCGAGCGCCGGGAGAAACAACTCATACAGCCTCACACTCTCCCTCTCGAAGGCACTCAGGTCACCATCAATGGCGCTGGTAAGGACAGCCAGCCCTGCCCAGGCACCAACCAACACACGGCAGACCGATGCAGGATCCACATGTGGCAGCAATTCACCCACTTCGCGTGCCTCGGCGAGCTGACTGGAGGTTACTTGTGTCCAGGCCGGCCACGGAGTCCCATACGTCTCTCGCGCCGTGTGGTGCATCGCCAGGTGGAGCGCGGCGCGCAACGCCGGCTCCCGAGAAAGCCGGTAGGACAAGACCATTCCCGTGTCAACCCAGGTCTGAAGCTTGCATTTCTGATCTTGAACCACTCCGGTGCCGGTCAGTGTCGAATCAAGAATAGCCTGCGCCAATTTCACCTTCGTGGCGACCGGACCATCGCTTTTGAAGTGGTGATAGAAGGCCCCCTTTGTCACACCCGCGACTTCTATGATCTCTGAAATTGTCGCTTCACCAAAACCATAGCGATCGAATACTTTGCCCGCCGCTTCCAGGATGCGCTCCCGCGTCCTCACAGCTCGAGCTTGCATTGGTCGAGTAGATTTTTCCGCGTTCATATTATGCCTAATTCGGTTGCACTCTTCGACCCCGAATGGCCTCGTGTGCGTATGGAGAAATGTATGCACATATCGAGAATGCAACGACTGCAACCGCAGCTGCACCCTCACGGAGATGCTAATCAGTCATTTTTCAAACAGCGCCTCCTTGAGCCACGGATGAACATGCTGCATTTTCGTTACACATTGGGGTGGCGTAGTCCCGCGGATCGCCGGAATCCTAAAAAGGGGTCCGCCGTGAAAACATCCAGAACCCCTAGTCGCGTTACGCAGAGCTTCTCGCTGTAGCACTGCGTAACGAGACTTCGGGGATTCCGTCGGAAGAAAATAGCCGAGGCGGACGGTTTTTCGCCACCTCCTTCCCGGAACGGAGGGAAGAATGCTCCGATGCGGCGGGCCCGCACCAGAGGGGGCATGACCCCCAATCCCTCCCCAATCGAGCTATTTCAGCAGGTCAACAGGGCCCGAGCGGTCGCGATGAACTCGCCGAGTCCGATGACGGCCGTCACCTACCGCGCAAACTCACCCTCAGAAATACAAGACCGCTGGGTCTTTTTTGCCCCTCTGCCTCCTGTTGCTGTTTGTAGCCGAGTGTTCACCTGGGGACGGATGGGATGGCGATCGTGGGGAGTGGGATTCGGAAGTCCTGCCGGCGGCCGTGTCGGGGGCTGGGCAAGGACATGCGGTCGCTGCCGATCGAGCAGCGTTGACGTTGAACCACACCGCCGGCGGATTCCACAGGAACAGATCGGCTTCCTGCGACGAGCGGAGCGTCAGTTGCGCCTTCCGGCGGCCATCGCGCCGAACACCTCGGTGCACACCGACCGGTGGCCAGCGGCGCGATTCCTCGGCGTACAGACCAGGCAGCGAGTCTCTCGTGGAACACAGGCGGCCACCAAGGTGGCGCTGGTGCCCCGGGTGGCGAATACCGCGCGCCGTACTTACGCCTCGCCCGGCGGATCCGGTGGGAGCGATCGGTGAGCGATTCAGTAGCTACTACCACGTGCGATTGAAATAGGGTGTCTCGTGGAGGTGACCCCTGTGTCCACGGAGAACGCGCTGTTCAGCGCGGTCGATGCGCTGCTGGAGCAGGTCGTGCGGGACGACCTGCCGCCGCCTGCCGAGCGCAAGAGGCTGCGCGAGGCCGCGGGGCTGAGCCAGGCCCAGATCGCCAACGCGCTCAACGCGCGCAGGGAGGCGGTCGGGAACTGGGAGCTGGGGAAGACCGAGCCACGGCCGCCGAAGCGCGCCGCCTACGCCCGGCTCCTGGAGGGCCTCGCCGAGCGCTTCCCCGCCCCGGCCGCCGAAGCGTCCCCCGCGGCGCCCACGGTGGAGGAGGCATACACCGAGCCAGCCCCCGTCCCGCCCGTACCGGGCCCGGCTCCGGGGCCCGCACAGTCGCCCTCCGCTGCAGCGGGCCCGGCGCCGACGCCTGTTGAACCGTCGACGCCGCGTCGCACGGCGGCGAGGAAGCCGACGGCCAAGCCCGCGCCGGCTCCGGCCCCGGCCTCCACCGATGAACGGTTCGCCAACGGCCCACTCGGCGTGCTGGACGGCGACGGATCGCTGTACTGCGTCGGCGGTCTGATCCTGGACAGCCCTGCCAAGACCGTCCCGGCCCTGGTCGACTGGACCCTGGCTGAGGCGCAGCTCGGCGCACCTAGGCTGCACCCCTCGGGCAAGGATGCCGATCCGCTGATCGTGCTGACCGCCGCGGCCGCCGAGCGGCTCGGCCTGCCACTGGAGTTGGCGGACCGCCGCGGGCTCCGGCTTCCGGAGGACCACAAGGTCGTCAAGCAGCTCGCCCGTGCGAAGTGGCAGCTGACCCGGCGCGGCTTCGGCCCATGGGCCCGCGTCTACCGCCCGGCCGAGGGAGGCCGCCGGCAGTGCGTGCAGCTCGCGATCCTGCCCTGGGGCGCGCTCGATTCGCGTTCGTGGGGCAGCACCGACCAGTTGGAGCCTGCGGATATCGCTCGCGTGCTGGGCACCTACGCGGCCCGGGTCATCACCCCGCGCGGCTCGACCGCGGTCTGCGGGCTGGAGGCGATGACCGCCTTGCGGCCACCGACCCGGGCCGTCAGGGACGCCGAAGCCGGTGGCTGGGTCTCGGGTCCCGTGCCCGGTTCGCTGGCCGAGGCGGTCGACCCGGCGCCGGTAGAGGCGCCGGACGAGCACCCTGTCGCCGCCGCCCTCTACCCCCGTGGTCACCAGCGCACCCCGGCCGAGGTGCTGGACGAGGAGGCGTACGAGTGGATCCGTGACCCTCAGCTGCTCACCGACGCCGAGTGTGAGCGGGGCTTCGCGGTCGGCATCGACGTCAACACCGCCTTCCTCGCCGCCGCCAACCGCCTCGTCGTCGGCCTGTCCGGCCCGGTGCACGTGAAGGCGCCGTCGTTCGACAAGAAGACGCCCGGATCGTGGCTGGTGGACCTGTCCGGCATCGAGCTCGACCCGCGTTTGCCCAGCCCCTTCACCCCGCACGGAGTCCGGCCTGAGGGCCCGGCCTGGTACGCGACGCCGACCGTCGCCTACGCCCAGGAACTCATCGACACCTACCGCCTGCCGGTGACCCTCCGGCCGTTCGAGGCATGGATCCGCACCGAGACCGGCCCCTACCTGGACCCCTGGTACAAGCGCATCAGCGAGGCCTACAAGGCAGCGATGGCCGACCTCGGCGTCACCTCCGACCTCAACGGGGCCGAGTTCCTCACGGCGATGGAGCGCCACAAGGCCACTGACCCCGCACTCGCCGCGGTGCTCTCCGCGATCAAGTCGACGGTCAAGGGCGGCATCGGGAAGCTCCGGGAACGCCCCCAGGGCGCCGGCTACAAGTTCGGTGAGCGGTGGCCTGCCCTGGAGCGGCCGACCTGGCGCCCGGACATCCGCGCCGCCGTCATCTCCACCGCCCGCGTCAACATGCACCGCAAGATCCTCAAGACCGCCCTGGCCGCACAGCAGGCCCCGGCACCTTCCGGGAACCTGGTGCTCGGCCCGGACGCGCTGCTCCCGATCGCCCTGCTGTCGGACTGCGCCGTCTACCTCTCCGACGGGCCCAGCCCGCTGGACTTCCTGCCGCACACCGCCGACGGCAAGCCGGCCCCCGGCAGCTTCCGGCTCGGCGTCAGCCCGGGAATGGTCAAGCACGAGGGCACCCAAGAGCTTCTGTGGGCCGTGCAGATGCTCGACGAAGGCCACAATCCCGCCCGGCACATCAAGGGCACCGACGCCGCCCTCGGCGGAGAGTAGGAGCCAGCCGTGGGCATCATCGCCGACAGCCTGGAGAAGGCCGCGGAAGCCACCGCCACCCGGCCCATCCCCAAGAGCGCGGGCGCGCAGATGCGGTTCCTGGTCAAGCAGCACAAGGGCTCCACCAAGGCCGTCGCCCAGCTGTTGGGCATCACGCAACGCACGGTGGAGCGCTACGTCAAGGACCAGATCCGCCGGCCCCGCCACGAACTGGCCGCCCGGATAGAGCGCGAGGTCCGCAAGCGCTGGCAACCCCGGGTACGTCAAAGAGCCCAGCAGCGAGCCGCCCAGAGGACCGGCATCACGATCGAGACCCGGGCACGCTTCGGCTTCACCGCAGCCCCCGGCACGACCGATGACGGGCGCATCCGGCTGATCACCCAGCACCTTCCCCCGCCGTACGCCGCGCGGCTCTTCGACGCCCAGACCGCCGGCGCCACCGAACAGCAGCTCCGGAACATCGCGGCCGAGGGCCTGCAGGAGATCTACTTCAAGGACAGCGGCCGCCGCGCCGACGGCCTGCTGGTGGAGTTCACCGACATCGACTACGTGGAGCTCGACTTCTGACCGGGCGCATGCGTGGGGGCCTGGAACCGATTGGTTCCAGGCCCTTTGCGCGTCTCCGCGGGGGACGGGAACCCACGCATGCTCCCGGCAACGACGAGTTCGGACAGGTTACGCACGGCAACGCAGGCCGTGATGCTTGGCTGGCTGAATTCACACATTGCGGTTCCGGCTCGCCTTTGTGACGCGATTCCTCTGAGTGCCCGACCGCCTCCGGGGAGGTCGGGCCCCACCGCCGGATGGGATGACCCGGCGGCAGAGGTACGCGGGTGTCCAACTTCCGAGGGTTGTGGACGCCCCCTCGCAGGAGAAGCATCCAGGAGGGCGACCCGGCGGCTCCGTGCCAGGTCAGGGAGAGGACTGCCGGCGGATCAGATGCCAGTTGACCGTCTTCGTGGACAGCACCGACGCGAGGTGGGACCAGTTGTCGTCCTCCCGAGGGGCCGGCCGCTACAGCCGCGCGGAGCCGACGTTCTTCAGCCGGGGCCTCACCCAAGCGCGAGCCATACGTTGAACAGCACGTAGATGCCCGCAAGGGACATGGGCGCCAGGACAGCGGTGGCCAGTCGTGCCTTGCGGTAGCGACGCCGGTACGGCAGCAGCCAGCTGATCAGCAGCGAAGCCACGGGGATGACGAGTGCGTAGGTGCACACATTGAGGATGAGCGAAAAGCCTGGCTCGTTGCGGTCGTCGTGGCATGCGTTGCCGCACATCGCAGAAGTCATCAGGACGAGCCAGCCCAGCACGAGTCCTTCGCCCAGGAGCACGGCGGTCGAGATTGCTGGGGCAGCGACAGCCGCGGGCTCTCGGTCGTTGCCGGTCGGGTGCGCCCGCTCGGCTCCATGCAGGTATGACCTCTGATCCATGTGCAGCAGGTAATCCGCTGCAGCGGGCGCGCGCATGAGTCCCGGTACTCAACTCGTACGCACTGAAGCGGACATCGCCTCACGAACCCGCAAGGGCTACTGCCTGAGGCATGCGACTGTGTGCGGTCAGAGGGGCCTTGCCGATGCCGGGTGAGCAGTGACACGGCGGGCTGCTCACCCTCACCGAACTCGATCCGCAACGCCCGCACGATGACGCGCTTCCTCGACCGCCGTCGCGTGGCGCGAGAGGACCCCCGCCAGCGACCACAGCCGCCCGCAGCTGGTTGACCTCGGGATGCAACGCTTCACGACGACGACGTCATATCGATGCTGATCTGGAAGCCCAGTTCCTCAAAGCCCAACGCGGCTGTGGCATACGGGAAGCGGGACGCCGCGCACGCCATTGCGGTAGCAGTCCGGCGCGAGGGCATGCGCGATCGTCGCTGCGCCCGCCACATCCGCCGGCAAGGAGCTGCGCTGCGCGGCGGCGTGCGGCGCGTCAGCCGGCCAAGACTTGGCGCCGCAGCATCACAGGCCGCTCCCGTCCCTGGGGCACCGAAGCGGGCTCGTTGCGGGATGCCAGTCACCCGAAGGGATTGTCGGGGAAGCGGCTCGTGACTGCTGCCGGCTCAGCTGCGAGAGCGGGCGTTGTAGGGGTGATGTTCGGTGCGGGAGCTGATACCTGCTGCTGCTTGACGCCGGGTGGCAGGAAGCAGGGGGTGGTGACGGAGAAGACCAGTTCAGTGGCTGGCATGTAGCTCTCCACGGAAACAAAGAGGTTGTCGTGACCTCCCTTGGCGTCCAGCAGGGCGTCCGATTTGTCTTCGCGGTAGCCACTGATTTTGTAGTGAGAGTCTTCGAGCTTCTTGCGCATGACGCGAAGGGCCTTGCCGTGCTCGTCTCCGGGAAGCTTTGCCCGCACGGAGTAGGTCAGGTCGAAGCGTCCGTCGCTGGCGTGCTCATGGTTCTTGCCGAAGCAGTCGCGGAACTCCTTGTTCACGGTGCTGTCCTCGACCTTGAGCGAGTACTGTCCGGCCAGCGATTCGGCCAGCCCTCGGGCCAACTCTTCGGCGTTGTCCCTGCTCTTGACCGGCAGCGGATCGTTCTTTCCGGAGTCGTTCATGCATCCTCCTGATGCAAACAGGGCAATTACGAGCAAGCCGATGCGTCCGGAATGCCGGATCCTGCACTTCACCGCGGTGTTCCCTCAGTCTTGGGCGATACCTTCGGGGGTACGTGGTAGTCACCGTCGCTGGGGCGTTTCCCTGCGATGATGCGCCCTTGGTTGGCCAGGCTTTCACTGCCTTCGTCCCAATAGCCACCGTGTCCGGAAGTGTCCACCTCGAATACTTTGCCCCCGAACTCCCTGTCCGCGGGATTTTCACCCAGGGATTTGTCCGAGGCATCGGTGGAGACTACGTCATCCGGTGCCCAGCCGGCCCAGACGTGGCGAGGGTCCATGTGCAGGTCCTTGGCGTGGTCCACCGTCATTCCGGGGCTGCCGACCGAGACGATGTCGTCGGCATCGAGGCCATGACCACCAGCTGCGCCGGCGCCCACGACTGTCGAGCCGTAGCTGTGTCCGAGCACAGTCATATGGGCGCGCTCTCCCCCGTGCGCCTCGCGCAGGCCATGGGTAAAGCTTCGCAGGTCGCCCGCCGCAGGATCTGCACGGCCCGTCGTCACCATGCTGCCGTCGACCTCAGGGGCGTCGTATCCAAGCCATGAGATCACCGCAGTATTGCCGCCGCCCTTGTCCTTCGAGGCCTGCTGGAGCCGATCTATCCGGTCGACCTGCTCGTCGAGGTTTGTCAGGTCGTTGTCGGTGCCGGGCACCTGCACAGCGACGTTGCGGGCATTATCTGGGTTTCCCTGGGAAATGACTGCCCGTCCGTCTCCTTTGGTGTCGATCCCCAATACGTACCGCTGCTTGCTCGCGTCGTTGCTGCCATCGGCCTTGTCGAGTGCATCCTGCAGTTTCCGTAGACCGTCGTACTGCCGCTGGTCGTGGATGCCCAGCTCACCCTTCTGCCTCTTCATCTCGTAGTCCGCCAGCGAGAGGTCCACCGTCTTGCGGTTGGCCTCGTCACGGTCCGCACTGGGAATGCCGTCCAGCCACCCGATCTTCTCGGGGTAGGCGTCGATGTACTCCTGCCGCTCCTGTTCAGAAAGGCCCGCCCACCACTTGGCGTTCTCCTTCGGGTCCTTCTTCGAGGGGATGGAGTCCTCGTCGAGGTGGGAGAAGCCTGCGGCCTCACGGGCTGCATCCTTCGCCGCCTGGGCGCCGTAATCCTTGTCGAGAGTGAAGGCGTCGATCTTCTGAAGGAGCTGCATCCCCTTCCAGTCGGCGGTACTGGCCTCGTCGAGGGCGAACTGGATTTCGTTCTTGTAACCCTCCATCACCGCGACGCGCACGGCATGGTCTTCCTGCGCTTCTTCATCGGCGTTGCCGGTGGGGCAGGAACTGCTGTCCGTGACGTTGCCGTGGTCATCGACGGTGAAGCCGTCGGCCTCGGCCGCGCGCACACTCTGGCGCAGCTGATCCTGGGCCGACTTCATTTCGACGTGAACGGTGTCCAGGATGGTGGCGATGGAGGTGACGTCGGACTGCGCGGTGCCGAGCTGGGTCTCACTGTCCTCCATCTTCACGAAGGCGTAGCGGGAGTCGACGCCCTGCCACCCACTGGCGTGCAGCGGGCCGGTCACCTTGTGCCGATGCCGGACCTGGGCCTCCTCCAATGACTTGGCCAGCTTTCGCCAGGACCTGACTGCGGCTTCGAGGTCGGAGAAGTCCTGCTTGAGCAGTTCCTTGAAGTTTTCGGGCACCGGTCACCGCACCTGGAACGACTGAGCGGTGACATCTTCGTTGAACTCGTGCCCGTCCGCGGTACGCCGCAGGCGGGACGCAGCGCTGCCGGGGTTGCCGCCGCCGATCCGCTGGCACAGCTCATCCAGTGCCATACCCCAGTCATGAGCCACCCGCTCCATGTCCGGGCCGATGTACCAGGTCTTCATCGCCGTACCGGCCGCTTCGATGTCGCGCTTGGCCGTGGCGATCGGAGCCTGGAGACCCTGGCTGATGGCGTCGGCGGCGCCTGCCGCCCGCCGCAGTTCCTCGGGCGTGACCGAGATGCTGCCGTTGGACATAGTTCTGCATTCCCCCTGGTGAACGAGCATGTAGCCGCATGATCATGACACCAAGTCACCAACAGGTGGTTGCAGGGATAGCAGACTTCGGCTGAAAACCTGTGTAGGTGCCGGCCGACCTCACCGCCGACTCCGGCTGCTGCCCCTGCCCCACGAGAGTGGCTCCGCCACGGTCAAGGACGCCTGCGCTCAAGGAATCGGCGTCCGCAGTGAAACGATGCACGTCACAGGCGTCTGCTGACCGTGCCTGCGGGAGCTGTCCCGCCATCACCACGAGCCTGTGGCCGAACTCCGGCCGGCTGCGGCGTCTGATCAACCCGGCCCTGGAACCAGACATGCGGATGACCCCACCGAGATCAAGTGGGCCTGGTTTGTTGCCCTGGTTGAGGTCGACGAGGATGGGCCAGCAGTCCAGCAACCGCTGGCTCTCGTCACGTGAGGCGAGGTACTGCACTGAGTTGTAGGGCGACATCAGTGGTCAGCGACATACCCTGCCCGAGACCAGCTGATCCTGGGCCGTAGCTGATCGGCTCATGGTGAGGTGTCTGAGCACGCACGGGCAAACGGACGCCGTGGGTCAGCTGGCAGCGCCCCCCATGTCGTCGAGCTCGGCCCATTGGGAAGTCACTTCAGAGACCGGATCAGGCTTGCCGAGGGCAACCAGGGTCATGGTGTCGACGGGGAACAGTTCATCGCGCGCCGCGCAGGCTTCCGCTTCCGTCGTCTGCCGGAGAAGGTCCGGCAGACGCTCCGCCCAGACGACCGGCCTGCCGGCGGATACACCATCGCGCAGCAGATCGGCCTTGGCGGCTGGAGAGTCGAACGCTCCGAGCAGTTGGGCAGCGCAGAACGTACGGATCGGTTCCAACTCGGCCGCGGTGATGGGAGTCGTCAGAGACGTACGCAGGGCCTCCCGGATGGCCGCTGTACCAGGTGCCGCGTTCTGCTCGGGCAAAATCGCCCTGATGTAGGCCCGGGAGAGGCCGAGGCAGACATCGCGGGCGGCGTAAAGCGAGGGTTGGCGGTCGGCGCCGAGGGCGTGTGTCGACAAAAGGGACTGGAACTGGGTGCCGGACACCGCGGTGGCCAGGTAGCGCGCCGCCGAACCGATGTCGCCTGCCGGTTCGGGCGCGCTCAGCGTCACCTGCACGTTCTCCGACGCATCGTGGTGGAGCGCCAGCATGGAGCCCCCCGGCTGGAAGGTCCCGGCTTCCGGCGAGGTGATCCCGGTCGAGCGGGGTACAGCTGACCAAGTGGACAGCGCCCTTTCGGCGTCCGCGGTGAAGCGCTCGGGATCGAGATCGCCCACGGCGATCAGCCAGCCACCGCCACGCCGCAGGACCGACTCGTGTATCGCGCCGAGGCCGCTGGGGACAGCCGTCGCAAGCGCGCCCGCCAACCAGTGACGGCGCAGCGCGGTGTCCATCACCCGATGGGCATGGTGGGGCCGCGTGAGCGGCGTCGGCAGGCCCGCCGAGTCGTCCACCGGCACGGTCAGTTCGGCAAGGCGCTCCAGCCATGCTCCGGTCGTGCCCGGTGTGGCGTAGCCGGTTGCATCGAGCCACTGGCCGTCGGTGGCCAGATGGAAGCTCCCGCCTGCGGCCTGCGTACGAGCCGGTGCTTGGTCGCGCTTGGCCAGCAACTGAATCAGGGCATCGACGGCCTCCGGGCGCTGCCACCCCAGCACGCCCAGGGGCAGCCGCAACCGCAGCTCCACCAGCGGGGCACGGCGGTCCTGCACGGCCACGACGCCTGTTCCCCCTGCGAGCGTGGTCTCGCACCGGGGCCCGTAGCGCGGCGGCGGCTGCACGCCCAGCGATGGAATCGGGCGGGCTGCCTTGGCTGACGCCGGCGTGGCGGCAACGGCGCGTGGGGGTTCTGTCGCGGCCGGTACGAGGCCGGGCTCGCGCACGGGCGCGGGGCGGGTCCGCGTGGCCCCGGGGGCCATGATGAGAATCCCTTTGCGCGCCGTGCCCAAGCGGCGGACGACAGCGGCGACCTGTTCCGGGGCGACTTCGGCCAGCAGGGCGGGATGCTCGTCGAGCAGTTCGGCGCGCCCGAAGAGCAGCTCCAGTCGGCCGAGAGCGCGGCTGCGCGGGTATGCCTCGGCATGCTCGCGGTGGTGCCTGGTGATAAGGCGCCGCACGGCCTGCGGATGTGTTTGTCCAAAGTCAGGTGCCTCTGCCCAGTGGTTCCACCTTTCGGTCATGACCTTCACGGCGTGCCGCGGCGTGACCGTCGAAGGCACGAGTGCGGTGATGACCAGGAGATCGGGGTTTCTGGCATCGAGCGGGCCGAAGACCCCGCAGCCGGCCGACACGGCCTGGAGGCCGTCCAGGTCGTGATGACTGATCATCTCGGCCAGGACGGTATGGGCCAGGTAGCCCGTCATGTCCTGCCCTGGGTCGGGCAGCCGGTAGCCGAGTGCGATGGCCGCGGCAGTCACTCCTGGCTCGGTACAGAGCTGCAATCGGTCTTCGCGGAGATCGGGCTCTTGCAGTTTCGGCGCAGGGGCGAACGGGCGGGACGCTATGTCGCCGAAGTGCTGCTCGACCAGGGTGAGCAGCACTTCGGGGTCGTGGTCGCCGACCACAGTGAGCACCGCGTTGCCGGGCGCGTAGTGGGCGTGGAAGAACTCCTCGCACGCGGCGACGGTGGCTTTGCGGAGTCGATCCATCCGGCCGTAGCCGTCGTGCGCGTTGGCGAAGCGTTCGAAGACCACGCCGGGGAGCAGCGGCCACGGCAGTCCTCCGTAAGGCGGTACCGCGACCGCCTGGCGGATTTCTTCTTCGATGCCGTCGAGTTGTTCGGCCAGCGTCTCCTCGGTGAACACCGGGGACCGCATCCGGTCGGCCTCGCTGAACAGCGCGCGCTCAAGCGCTGCTGAGGGGACGAGTTGGTGGTAGTCGGTGTAGTCCTGATGCGTGGTGCCGTTGGCCCGACCGCCCAGAGGGTGGATGTGTTCGAAGAAGCGGCCTGGCGGCAGGTTTGCGCTGCCCCGGAACATCAGGTGCTCGAAGAGATGGGCAAACCCCTCCCGCTCGGGGTTCTCCGACCGGTAACCGACGCCGTAGTGGACGCAGACCGCGGTACGCGGCGACTCCGGCTGGCGTTCGAAAACCACCCGCAGGCCGTTTCGGAGGGTCGTCTTGTGCACCTGGCGCGCCGTCACGGAGCCCCCCTTGGCTAAAGATCGATGAGGAATCGAAGGAAGTCGCAGTAGTGGTCGAATCCGCGGTCGAAATGGCCCAGGTAGGTGGCGATGTCATGCACGTGGAGCAGGATCCGCAGGGCGGCGACCTCCTTCCAGCGCTGGCCCAGGTCGCGCCCGTACCCTTCGAACAGCGCGTCGGTCAGGGACTGCCATGCTCCCTTGTCACCACCGACCTGCCACTGCAGCTCCACCAGCTCGCCGACCACCCAGCCCAGGTCGACGTACCACGGCGTCATGCAGATGTCCTCGCCTGCGAGCAGGTCGATGCCGCCCGAGTCGTGGTCGATGACGAGCGCCCCGAGACCGGCGGCCCCATGCGCGAAGGTGGTGTCGCTGTCGGTCACTGTTCGGCTGTGCCAGGCGAGCACCTGGGCCCAACGTGCCTCGCCGAGACTCCGGCGCACTTGTCCCTGGGCGCAGGCCGCTTGGGGGCGGGCGGCACGGCCGGCCAGCCAGTCGTCGAGCCGTGCCAGCCCGCGGGAAGGCCCGGTCCGCCACCCGGCGGGCGGCTGCAGGTCGTGGACAGCACGCAGCAGCCGCCCCAGGTCGTGCAGGGGCTTCGTCAGTTCGGCGGCGGGCCCTCGGCGCAGGAGCACGTGCGCGGCGGAGACATCACCGCGCACGTCGTAGAGGCGGGCGGGCCCATCTGGGGCGCCCGTCGCCAGCCGGGCGTCGCCGAGTTCGCCGATTCCTTGTAGCAGTTGGTACGCCTCGCCCTCGGCGGCCTGGAAGGGCTTCGGGGCGAGAGGGCCCGGCTCACGGCGCCAGCGGTGGCCGCCGGTCGGCAGCTCGTGGACCGAGGTTCTCAAAAGCCCGGTGCCGAACTCGGCGTCGGGCTGAGGCTGCACGGGAGGAGCGGCAGCGGCCTCATGGCGTTCCGTGATCAGTCGGAGGACCTCGGGCAGTGGGGGTGGCACCCAGGCATCCTCGCGGCCCGTGGTCAGGCTCCGCCCGGCAACGGGCGGCACCAGCACGACGTTGGGCCAGGCCGCCAGGGCGGCCCAGTGCTGTTGGACCGCGGCACCTTCCAGGGCGCCTGGCGGCAGGGCGGGTGCCAGGGCGACCGGTGCCCGTGTGCACTGCGCGGCGAGCAGGGCCGGGCTGTCCGCCAGCCCCAGCGCGAGGCGTGCCATGAAGTGCATGGTCGCGGGGTAGACAAGGATGGCTCCGGCCCATTCCGCCCACTCGACATGTCGTGCTGCGGACTCGTCGTCGGGCCAGACATCGGACGAGACGGCTCCACCCACCCTGGCTCCGATGGCCTGCGGCGTCACGAACCGCTCCGCGCTCCGGGTCAGCACGACCCGGACCTCCAGCTTGGGGTAGTGCTGGCGCAGCAACTGCAGCCAGTACGGGGTGGACCAGGCGTAGGCAGAGCCCGTGACGATAAGGAGAAGCCGGTTCAGCCTCAGGTCGGGGAGGTCGGCGTACGGCTCATCGATCATCGTGCGACCGCCTTCAGCAGGGCTTCCAGCTCCGTGAGAGAGGCGCGCTCGCCGTATTTCATGTGGACACCGGTGACATTGAGCACGATCTCGTCCGCCCCTGCGTCCGCGTACTCCCCCAGCAGGGTGGCGAGTTCCATCGAGTCGCCGTACAGGAACGCACCTCCGGCCAGCAGCGCCTCCGCATTGCCACGCGGGTCCTGCGTCGAGGTATCGATGCCGGAGCGGCGCAGCATGTCGGCGTAGTGCGGCAGCATGGTGTGGCCGGTGTTGCTCATCGCCGCCAGCTCGACCGGGTTCCGATCCGGTGCCGCGAGCGCCAGGGGCACCATCACGGCCACTCGTGGCATGGGGCGTCCGGCGGCCGCGGCTCCAGCCCTCAGCGCGGGTACCAACACGTCGCGGACGTACCTGGCCGGGGTCAGCCAGGTGATCGCCACGTCGGCGATCTCCCCGGCCAACCGGGCCATACGGGGCCGGAGGACGCCCAGGCCGATCTCCACCGGGGGGCGGGGTGCAGCGGCGAGCTCCGCGCGGCAGGTGAAGTACTCACCCACGTGGTCGACGTAACCGTTCTCCAACAGGCCGCGCATCACGGCGACATACTCACGGATGGCGCCGAGCTGGCTGCGATAGGGCGCGCCTAGGAGACTTGCCTGGAAGGAGGCCGCGCCCGGGCCGAAGCCGGCCACCACCGGATGGCCGCTGGCCACCGCCAGTGAGTGGGCCTGAATGGCGGCCTGGTGGGGGTGGCGCAGCGGCATAAGGGTGACGCCGGTGCCGGTGGGCACGCGGAAGCCGCAGGCGGCGGCGTGGGTGAAGTCCTGGAACGGGTCGTTCAGCAGGGCCTGTCCTTGCCACATGCGGTGCGCGTCGGTCCACTGGGTGAGCGCCGCGTACGGCAGCAACTGCTCGGGGCGGTAGGGGGCCATCGGGGCGAGGAGCGAGTAGGTGGTCATCGGTCGCCTCCTGCCAGGGCCGCGGTCGTCTGCTCGGCAGCCCCCAGCGCTTGTCCGCGCACCAGCTCGGCGTAGATGGGACTGGTACGCATCAGTTCGTCGTGACGGCCCTGGGCCGTCACCTGCCCGCCGTCCATCACGATCACGTGGTCGGCGTGCTGCACCGTGGAGATGCGGTGGGCGACCATGAGCACGGCCCGGTCGTGTCCGATCTCGTCGACGAGTCGGCGCAGCCGCAGCTCGTTGAGGGTGTCCAGCTGTGAGGACGGCTCGTCGAGCAGGACCAGCGGTGCGTCTGACAGGCTCGCCCGGGCCAGTGCCAACCGCTGCCGCTGGCCACCGGACAGGTCGTGGCTGCCGCCGAGGACCGTGTCGAGCCCGTGGGGGAGCCGGGTGATCTCCTCTTCCAGGCCGACGTCCCGCAGTGCGCGCAGCAGGTCTTCGTCGGCCACCGGTACCTCCCGGCCGATGGTGAGGTTGTTGCGCACGGTGTCCCGCAGCAGGGTGGCCCCCTGATCGACGTAGGCGAGCCGGCCGCGGAGGTCCCCCAGGGGCCAGCGGTCCGCGCCGTGGCCGAACACCTCGATGCGTCCCTCCTGCGGGTCCATGAACCGCTCCACCAGACCGAGGACGGTGGATTTGCCGGAGCCGGAGAGCCCGACCATGGCGGTCAGTCCCGTGGCGGGGACAGTCAGGTCGATCTGCTTCAGTACGGCCTCCTCGCCGTAGGCGAAGCGAACCTTCTCGAACCGCACGGCCGGGGCCCCGGCCACGGGCAGCGGGGAGGCGCCCGCTTCCACGGTATCGACCTCCTCGGCCGGGAGGGCGAACAGGTCCTCGAAGCGCTTGCGGGCCGCCAGACCCGCCTGGATCGTGCTCATTCCCGACATCGCCATCATGAGCGGTGCGGTGAGCTGGAAGAGGTAGAGCAGGAAGGCCACAAAAGTACTGAGGTCCAGGTCGCCGCCGGCGATGCGGGCACCACCGCCCAGGATGACCGCCACCAAGGCGACCTGCTGGCCCAGGTTGATGACCGGAACGATCAGGGCCTCCATCGCGGACGCGCCGATCTCGGACCGTGCCACCTGCTCCGCACGGGTGGCGAGCTCGGCCGACACGGTGCGTTCGGCACGGTGGGCCTTGATGACCGTCAGCGCCTCCATCGTCGCAACGAAGTGCTCTGCGAGCGTGCCGACCTGGTTCTGGATCGCCACGTACTTGCGGCGCAGCGCGACGACGACCACCGCGACCACGACCAGCGCCACGAGGAAGGCCGCGAGCGTGATGAGGAGCAGGATCCAGTCCAGCACTCCCATGATCACCATCGTGCCCACCAGGGTGACCACCGACATGGGAAGCTGGATCGGGCCGATGTCGACGATGCTCTTGACCGCTGAGGCATCGGCGGTGAGCCGGGTCGAGAGGTTTCCGCTGCCCTCCCGGCGGGCGGTGCGCAGCCCCAGGCCGATGGAGTGGCGCATGCTGCGGTCCCGCAACCGCCAGACCAGTTGGTGGCCGATGCGGGAGAGCAGGTAGGTGGCCAGGGCGTTGGCGACCGCGGACCCGAGGCCGACTGCGACCATGAGCCATGTCCACTTGGCCAGGCCGTCGTTCTGCTGGATCGCTTGGAGAAGCTTGCCGACCGTCCACGGGAGGACCAACGTTGCCGCCGTGGCGACGAGGGACAGTCCCACGATCCCGGCCAGTTGCAGGCGTCGGCCGCGGAAGATCTCGCGGAAGATAAGCAGCCGCTCCGGGGCCCCCTCCGTGTTCGTGACCGGCGTGTTGGTGACCGGCGCGCTCATACCAGTGATCTCCTAGGCCGAGAACTCGATCAACGACCGGACCGGGGTCACCGGCCCTTCCCACGACACCCGTAGGCCTGCCTCGCGACCGAGTCGCTTCAGCTGCTCCACGGTGCGCACCGGACTGGGCATCATGGCGCGCACCAACAGCTCCGTCCGGGCCGCCTCGTCGCTCTTCATGACGACGTCCAGGTTGACGTCGGCGAGCAGCACCTTTCCGGCCTCGCCCGCAGCCTCGGCGCAGCGGCGCAGAATCGCCACCGCCTGCTGATCATCCCAGTCGCCGAGGATCGCCGAGAGCAGGTAGACGTCGCCGCCTGCGGGCAACGGATCGAAGAAGCTGCCGGCCACCACCTCGCATCGGTCCTGCAAACCGGCGTCGGCGATGTGCTTGGCGGCGACCCGCGTCACGCTCTGCAGATCGACGAGCGTGCCCTTCAGGTGAGGATGCCTGTACAGCAGGCTGGTCAGGATCGCGCCGGTATTGCCGCCCACGTCGACGACGCTTCCTACCGCCGACCAGTCATAGGCATCGCTTACGAGCTCCGCGTCGAACACGAGTTGCCCCAGCGAGGCGCGCTCGATTGCCTCGACGTAGGCGGAGTCGTCGTTGAGGCTTTCCCAGTAGCTGCGGCCGAAAAGCCCCACGTGAGCGGGCTCGCCGGTCCGGATGGTGTGGACGAGGCCCACCAGCGCCATGTCCGACCTTCCGGTCACACCGTCCAGGCGCAATGCCTCGCGCAAGGAAAGTGGATGGTTTGTCAGCAACGGGCCTGCTGCGTCCCGTAGTTCATATCCACCATCGCCGTTTCGGTCCAGCAACTCGAGGGAGGCAAGGTAGCGGAGCAGACTGTCGAGTATCTCGGTGCGGGTCTTGCAGAGCCGGGCCAGCTCCTCCACGTCGTGTACCCCGACGGCAATGTGGTCGGCCACGCCAAGCGTCGCCGCCGCGCGGATCGCTGCCGGTCGCAGAAGGTCGGCCAGGTCCGTCAGGCGCTCGACGCGAGCCAGGTCGTCCATGTTCAGGTGCCCCCAGGTGTGTTGCGGTGTCGACGATGTGCGAGGGCCGAGTGCGGGCCGCCAACGTGGCGGCCCGCACCGGCTCGATGCCGGAGTGATCGGGATCGGTCACTCAGAACAGGTGTTCAGCAGCCTTCCTTGACGGTCTTGGCCGAGAACTGGCTGACGAGCCACGACACGGTCGCAGCACCGCAGGCCGGGGTGCTCGCCGGCGCGTCGACGGTCGTGTCGATCTGCAGCTCGGAGGAGGCGGCGTAGGCCTCGTAGCCCGCGACGAGATCCATGATGGCGGTGGTCTTCATTGGTTCACTCCTTCGGCAAGTCGGACTGAGTGGTGGGAACAGCGAGGCAGGTTGCTCAGCAGGTCCACTCGTACGTAGCGCCGCTGACGGCGCTGACGGTCGCGGCGCACCTGGGCGAGCTGACCCGAGAGATAGCCACGGAGGCGCAGATGTAGGTGGTGGCCGGAGCGCCTGCGGCGGCGCTGACGTTCAGCTCGCCAGCGTCGGTGTAGGCGCTGTAGCCGGCGACGAGGTCGGTGATGACCGTGCTCTTGTGGTCCATGAACATCCCTTTCGGCGAATTCTGAGTTGAATCCAGGAGGCGCGATCACGCCTCCTGGAAAGCACCTCAGCTCGGGGCCTGAGCGGTTTCGTGGGTGTCAGGGGAGCCCAGGTTGCGGGACGGGTCGGCGGGGTCGATACCGGCCGCGGCCAGGTGGTCGCGGAGTACTTCGGCGATCGAGTCCGGTGCGTCGGCGGTTTCCACCAGGGCCTTCGCCAGCACGCTGGCCCGGTGCTGGCCGAAGCTCAGGCTGCTCATACCGGGGGCGGAGTCGCGCGGCTCCCAGGCTGTGGCCACGCCGGGGCGGAGTCGGCGGGTGAACGCCGAGGTCTCCTCGCCGATGCCGGGCAGGCCGCCCACGACGTCCCCGATCCCCCTGGCGGCGTGCCGGTCCCGCTGATCCAAGTAGACGACCAGAGCGTCGCGGCGCGGGTAGAGGAGCTTACTGGAGATCACCTTCGTCCGATAAGCCAGCTTCTGGCTCTCCAGGTGGTTGAGCACTGTCTTCCAGGCCTGCGGCGCCGCGGTCCACTCCTTGATGTGGATGTAGACGCGCAGCAGATCGACGGACCGGTGCGGTCGCGTGCCCTCGACGAGGAAGAAACCCGGCGAAAGCCTGGGCCTCATCGACGTATTGACCACGTCGACGACGCTCCCGGCGGCGACAGCTCCGTCGACACGAACCCGGTCGGCCGGCACCCGTACGAAGACCCCGCCCAGCTCGATCACGTGCGCTTCGCCCCCGACCACCCGCACCAGGCCACGTGCCGTCGTCTCCTGGTGCGGTACGCCCTTGGCGAGTTCCTCTTCGAATGCGGCGTCGCGCAGCTGGAAGGGGAGCAGCCTGTCCTCCATCGACAGCCCGGCGTGGAGCTCGTTGTAGAGCGCATCGGACAGTAGACGCCGCAGTTCTCTGGGAGTCTCCGCCTCGATCCTCCGCCCCCGCACCGTCGCACTGGAACGGTCCGCAGCCACGTGGACAAGGCCGGCGGCGTCGAGTAGCGCACTGGAAACGGGTATGTCACTCATCGCGTTTCCTCAAATCCGAGAACCGCAGCGAACTTGTGTGGTGTGATCAGGGCGCCGCGGCCGATTCCCGCAGCAGCTCGCTCAATTCCGGAAAGCTGCTGCCCCTGCGCCGCACCGGCGACAAGCCGATCAAGCAGGTGCCAGCCGGCGAATGCCGTGGCCCGCTCGGAGAAACCGGGGTCAGCCTCGCGGCGGCTCAGGTAGCCGAGCCGAAATTGGCGTACAAGAGGAAGTAGACGCTCGACCTTCTCCGCACCGCGCGTCAGCACCTGCTCGTGGGTCAACTCGATGTCGGGGAATTGCACATCGCCGTCTCCCCGGTTGGTGACGATGTCGAGCACCGAGCGATACAGCCATTCACCGGCGAAAGCTCCCACGTCCCGGGCGGGGTCTGCGGAGCGGAATTCCTCCCAGTCCGCGATGACAGGGAATTCGTCGTCCAGCACCAGCAGTTGGTCCACCCGGAAGTCGCAGTGGGAAGGGACTCGCGGTGCCTCGTCCTCCCACTGCCGCAGTCGTTCCAGACCTTCGCGGAGCCCGGCGTCGTGCTGCATGAGCCGCCACGCCTCCAGCTCGGCGAAGCTGACCTCGTTGTACATGGTCAGGGGGAGCGCTTGCAGCAGACCGGGGTCCGGCAAGACGGGCAGTGTGGTATCCATCTCGCCGACGGGCGCGGCCGCGTGCAGCGCACCGATCTTCTGCCCGACAGTGAAGGCGAGGTCTTCACTGAAGGCCTCGTCAACCATCAGTTCGGCGCCGCCCTTCGCGGTCACATGGTCGAAGGCCACCAGTCCCGCGTCCCGGTCGTAGCCGAGCAGGACCGGGACGTGGCCGGTCAGCTCAGGCACGCTCCCTACGAAGTCCTCGAACGCCAGCATGCGGCGCATTCGGGCTTGCACATCCGGCGCGGTCCCCACAAGACGCTTGACGAATACCCGTCGACCGCTTTCCGTGCGGCCGGACCAGGCATGGTTCCGGCCTACCGGCGCAGACACCGAATCACGGACGAAAGCGCCGAATCCGAGTCGATGCAGCAGAGCGTCAACTCCCGGGAACGCGTCCAGGTCTACCGGCCGGAATGCGGGCAGATCCTTGGACTCCGTTTCCTGCTCGTCCGCAGTGAGCGTTCCGCTGGACGCACCCATAGCAAGGCCCGGCATATCTCCCCCCCCGTTCACTCCGTTCATGCCGAGGAGAGTATTTCCGGGTTTCGGACGGCAGGACCAGCCGCCATTGGTCTGTTGTCGCCAGCCAAGTGGCGGTGAATTGAGGAGAGATGATGCTGGCCGAACGGCAAGGCAGCGCCGATCGGCTGGTGCGCCGGACCAAGGGGGCGGCGCGGACGTGGACGTCCGGAAAGCAGTGAGCTCCGGCGGTGAGACCACCGGAGCCCACAGAGTCGGCACGGAATCGCTGTCATGCGGCTTCAGACACTGCGGGAATGCCCATGGGCAGCCGCGCCCGATAGGCGATCACCGCCGCCTGAACGCGGTTGACGACCCCGAGCTTGTTGAAGATGTCGCTGACGCAGTCCTTGACCGTCCCAATGCCCAGCATGAGCCGGCGCCCTATGTCGGCATTGGACAACCCCTCGGCGATCATGGACAGCACCTCGTGCTCCCGTGTGCTCAGCAACGCGGTCTTCCGGCGGGCCTCCAACGAGGCGCCGGAGTGTTCCACACCTTCCTCAAGCTCCGCCATCAGGAGGGAGGCGGCGAGGGTGGACAACACGGTATTGCCGACAGCGAGTGCACGTACGGACGCCAGCAGCTCGTCGGGGCCGGTGTCCTTCAGAAGACAGCCCGCTGCCCCGATGCGCAAGGCGGTGAGGACGGACTTGCCGGCCGCGGGTGAGGACAGTACTGCCACACGGGGCGGGTTGGGCAGCTCCAGCAGCTCTTTGAGCAGTGTGAAGCCGTTCGTCGCTCCCATCCGGATATCGAGCAGGACGACGTCGGGGTGGCAGCGCCGCGCCTCAGCGAGGGCCTCGGCGCCTCCCGCGATCCGGGCCTCAAGGTCGTCGGCCGACTCGATGATCATCCGCAGTCCGGCCCGCAGCAGAGGGTCGTCATTGACAATGAGCGTGAGGGTCACGATCGTCTCCTGGCAGCTCGAAAGCGGCTCATCGCCGTCTGCACGACAATGCCGCCGACGATGACGGCCAGCGAAACCCACACTGCCTTTTCTGAGATGGTCTCGGCGATGTCCACTGCGGGTTGTCCGATGGCGTAACCAAGGCCCGTATAGAGACCGGTCCAGGCAGCCGCACCGATCAGATTGAGAAAAAGGAATGTCGGCAGGCTTATGCCCACCCAGCCGGCCGAGGCGAACGCCAGCGGACCCGGCACCATCGGCACCTTTTCCAGGACGACAGCCGCTCCAATGATCCACCGCCTTGCCGGTGTGTCACGGGTGAGCAGCCCGAAACGGCGTCCGGCCCTGCCCTCCTGCGCGGAACCCGCAAGGAGCCGCAGCATGTTCTCGCCCCACAGCCGGCCCGCGAGCCAGAACACCCAAGCGAACTTCATCATGCCGAAGACGCCGGCGGCCACCGCCAGGGCCAAGGGGGCCTCGCCGACGCGGGCGAACGCGCCCGCAGCAGTCATGGCGCTCTGCGCGCCGGTCATCGCCTCCAGCAGTACGGGGTTTACGCCGATCAACCATGGTTTGAGCGGCCACATGGCGAACGAATAGGCAAATACCAGCCAGATGCCGTACCAGCAAAAGAGGTCCTTCGACGAAGGCGCACCGCCCCACGGCAGCCAAGGCCTGTCGAGAGGACGGGATTTGCCGGCATGATCGTGCTGGGTCTCGGTGGTCAAGCGGGACCTCACAGTACGAACGGATACGAAGCGAATCAGTCAGCGCAGTCACGGCGGCCGCACCGTACCTGTTTCGCCAGGAGATTTCACGCACAGCAAGGAGTGCGGGCAGGCCGCCCGGAGTGGCCATCAATACGATCACTCGCCGCGAGACCCCTGGCCGCCGGAAAACACCTCAGAGGGCCGCAAATGGCCATGGGCGGCGCGCGACACACCAGTCCATTTTGGGCAGCAAAGCGAACATGCTCCAGCATCCCCCTCTTGCGAAATGAAGCATTAGCCGCGATTAAGCAGCATTCGCAATGATCACACATACCAGAGGGTGACTTCAGTATCTTTTCGGCCACCTTGCGGCCACTTGTTACTTTAAGCCCCCCCTCGGGTACAAGTATGCGCCGCGCCGCCTGGATGCAGCGGGGTCATCCCTCCCCGCCGGCACTGCCACTTGCCATGACGGAAAGTGCCTTGTAGCGTTTTCCATCATGGAAAACACTTCACACAACTCCCATGGCGTGGACGCCGGTTCCGCACGTAAGGCCCTCGACTCCGTCGCCGCGTCACGGGCCCAGGCAGCGTTACATGTCGCCAGCCCCTGCTGGTACCACGTCGGGATGGGCGTCACGGTTGCGCTGCTGTTCCTCTCGATGAGCCTGCGCATGGCCTCGTGGGCCGTTCCTCTGCTCGTCGGCGTCCTGGTCGTCCTCGGTCTGGCGGTCCGGCGGGCGACTGGCGTCTCCTTCGACCGCTATACGGCCACTCCCGGCGCCACCAGGCTCTTCGGTATCTACGCTCTGACCTCCCTGCTCGCCATCGTCACCGGGATGTACCTGGAGTGGGGAGCGGGAGTGCACTGGGCCATCGCCGACGCAGGGTTTGTGGTGGGGGTGCTCACCATCGCCATGGGGTACCGCGTCGACGCGGCCGCGCGGCACGAGATCCGGGCAGGACGATGATCGACCCGGCCTTCGACGAGGTAATTCACGCGCCGAACCGGTTGCGTATCTGTACCACCCTCGCCGCCGTGGACGCCATGGAGTTCTCCGTGGTCCGCGATGTGCTCATGGTGAGCGACTCGGTGCTGAGCAAGCATGTCAAGGTCCTGCAGACGGCGAGCTACGTCTCCGTCACGAAGGTCCGTGGCTCTCATCCGCGCACCTGGCTCGCACTCACCCCCGCAGGCCGACAGGCACTGACCGGGCACATCGCCGAACTTCGCCGCATCGTCGAGATGGCCCAAGCGGACCAGTGAAGCCCGGTGCCTTGATCAAGACGTTCAGGCGGGGCGCGGTCGATCGGCAGGTCCTGGTTGTCGAGGTCCAGGCGACGTACTGCCTCGGTCAGGCGTACCGCGAGCTCGTTTGCCTACGACGCGCATGCGCAGGCCCGCGCGCGGCCGATCCTTCCGATGCGTTCGATGCCGTTCAGGAGGCGTCGTCGATGGGCGCGGCCGCGGTGAAGGCTAGGCGCGGCCGTTGGTCGATCGCGGTGCCGACGGATCCGGCCTCGATGCCGACGCCGGGTGCTGGGAGGAGAACGTGGTGTGGTGGTCGTCATCTGGTCCCGCGCCGGGGTCTGGGGTCGGCTGCATCAGAAGGTTCTCCAACTCCTCGACGACCAAGGCTTGGTGGACCTGTCCCGCGCGGTCCTCGATTCCGCCCGTATCCGCGCCAAAAAGGGAGCGAACTTGCAGGTCCGAGCCCCATGAACCGGGGTAAGCCCGGTTCCAAGATGCACGTCTTGTCCGACGCGCACGGACTGCCCTTACGCGTTGGGCTCTCCGCAACCAACACCCACGACAGCCTCGCGTTGAAGCCAATGCTGTCCCATTTCCACATGGGACACGAATCCCACGCAGCAGATTCCAAGCCCCAACGTCTTCACGCGGACAAGGCCTACGACGTCCCTCATCTGCGGCGATGGCTATGGGGTAAGCGCATCGGCGTCCGCATCGCCCGCAAGGGCATCGACTCCAGCGAACGGCTCGGCCGCCGAAGGCGGGTCATCGAACGGACTATGTCCTGGCTGACTGGCTACCGTCGCCTCAACCACCGCTACGAGCGAAAACCGGGCAACTACCTGGCCTTTCTCGGACTGGCAGCCGCCATCTGCTGCCACAAGTGACTCCTCAAACTCACCATGTAGGACACGGTCTTAGCTCCCCCACCCGTCATGAAAACCCATCCTGCCCAACTGGTACCAGCACAGGGCGAAGTCCCTGCTGCTCTGCTCACGTGCGACGAGCAGCAGCGGCCGCTGCTTCGCAATGCCCCTCACTGCGAGCTCCCCCAAACAACGACATCGGCCTTCAAGACCCGACAGGTCTTGAAGGCCGACGTCGTACAAGCCCCGATTACGCCGTGGGTGCAGGCGCGCTCTCAGGTGTGCTGCGCAAGGATGACGCTACTCCTGCGCAGTGCGCCGTCGGCGCATCCACCACGTCAGACCGGCTCCGGCAGCGGCGAGCGCGGCAGCGGTGGCCGTGATGAGGCCCACCGGCGTGTGGGATCCGGTGTCGGCGAGGCCACCGTGCGGGCCCTTCGCCGGCGGTGTCGGGGGCAGCTTCTGGTCGATCGGGGGTTGGGATGAGTTTCCCGGGGCCGGGGTGTGCGACGGGGGTGGGGTGGTCGGGTCGTGCGGCTTCGTCGGGGTCGGTGTGGGGCTCGGGGTCGAACTGTCCCCGTCTCCCCCGGTGTCGCGTGCGCTGCCGGAGGCGCCGAGGTAGACGGTGTCGGTGTCGTTGTACGTCACCTGGGCCCGCTGGGACTGCTTGGTTGTCTTGTCCAAGCGGGGGTGTTCGATGTTGAACTGCAGGCGGGTGACATTCCGCTTCGGAGACTTGGAGAAGTCGACGCCGCCCACAATGTAGATCTGGGTACGGCCGCCTGCGGGGATCTCGTACTGGAACTCGCCCTTGGTGAAGATCTTCCGGTACTTCTTGAAGACGCCCTCGCGGGTCCAGTTCTTGTTGGCTCCGCGCAGCGGCCACTTGGAGACGTTGTTGCTGCCGATGATCTTGTGGAAGTCGCCAGGTTTGGCGGTGTCCTGCTTCTTCACCCATTCCGCGGCGACGCGGGAGGTGTAGACGCGGCGCAGGTCCGCGTACTGGGGCGCGCTGTTGATGGTCTTCTCCACGGCGGGGACGATCATTGCGTCCACCACCCGCTGTGCCGCCTTCGTCTCGGCCTCGTTCGGGGTGCAGATCGGTGTGCCGGGGCCGGGAGTGATCGTCGTCTGCGCGGTCGACTTCAGCCGCAGCGGAGCATCCAGGATGTAGATGCCGCCGTCCTGTTCGCGGACCTTGGCGGGCTTGGGCTCGATCCAGTTGCGCAGGCCCGGCAGGCACGGGTAGCCGCGCTGCTTGGGCAGGGCGGCCCAGAACCGTTTGCCGAGGCCGGTCTTGGGGTCCATGGCCTTGTAGAAGTCGTGCTTCATCTGAAGGTCGGCTTCCAGCAGCACACGTCCGGCGTCGGTCTTCCCGAACTTCGTGTCCATGATGCGGTCGGGCTGGTCCGGGTTGAGGTTCACCCAGAACTTCTCCGGCGTCAGTGCCAGCCAGGTGAAGAATGCGTCCGAGGCGAGCTGTGCCTTGGCCTGGCCGCCCCAGCCCGGGGTTTTGTCGGGGTGGGGCATGTAGTCGGCCTTGAACGAGTAGTCCAGGCCCTTGCCCTTCGTGGGCGTGCTGACGTAGCGGAGTTCGAGGGTGGAGAAGTCGATTCCACCGGGTCCGCCGCGTGGTAGCCCGCCACGGGTGTCGATCCGGCGGGCTGCGCCCTGCCTGATGCGTGCGGTCTCCGGGGTCTCGGCGGAGTTGCGGATGGCGTCGGGCAGTGACCCCTGGGGACGCTTGGTGGGGTCGGGGTTCATGATCCAATCCGGTTTGGTGTACGGGCCGGATTTGTACTGCGAGATCGCCTGGGAGCGATGGTCGAAGTAGCCCAGTCGGCCTTGGCCGCCGAGCTTCTTGTCCAGGGCCTTGATGTCATCGATCGAGTCCTGGTCAGGCTTGTCGCCGAAGATGTAGCGGATGCGGTAGCCCTTGTACTTCGGGTCCTTCAGGACGGCTTCATCCTCTTCGAGCTGCCTGGGGATGCGTTCGCCGTTGGACTTGAACTCGTAGATGATCTTCTCGCGGTGGTTGATCGCGTCGTACTTGCGGGTGAACGGGCGGCCTTCTTCGGTCACGCCGCTGATCGGTTCCTGGCACAGCCAGAACTTCCCGCCGAGCTGGTAGTCCTTGACGACCTTCCCCTCGAAAGCGTCGCCGCGGCGATTGACGTACTGGTTAGAGATGTAGAACTCGAGCCAGTAATCCCAGCCCTTGGCCTTGACCGGAGACTGTTTGTACGTGGCCCAAGCACGGTCCCTGGAGCCCTCGGGGTATTGCTGGTAGGGCTCTGTGAGCTTAGCCAGCTCGGCTTCGGTCGGAGCGCGAAGTCCGTCCAGGGCCCTGAGCGGGGTGTCGAAGTCGTAGGAGTCCCATGCGGACTTGGGGCGCTGGTTGTAGGGGAGGTTCCCCGGAAGTGTGTCCGCCGGTGGGTGCACGACCCGGCGGTTCAGCCACACATCGTCGCAGCGACCCTTGCGTGGGGCGGCATCGGCCTCGTCATGGCCGATCGTGGGCAGGCCGGTCGGCGTCAGGACGCTCGCCGCTGACAGCGCAACGACCGCGCGTCCTAATAGGGACCACTGTCGCCGGCGCGTGGTTATCAGGTGACTCACGTTGCTTTGTTCCCCCATCGCGGGGGCACGCTGATGAGCTGTGCGCGGCGTTGGTGCCCCCCGTGACATGTACGTCGCAGGACCACCCTAGGTGTTCAACCCGCCCGGTACGCAGACTTTTTAAGGTCAACTCGCATCTGGGCATGGCGAGTTGGCTGCCTGTCAGAGCGCTCACCTAGGGTGACGCCATGAACCCCTATGCGGCAGGCAAGAACGCCCCGGAAGGCTCCGAAGAGCACCGCCTGTACCTCTGGGTCCAGGAGATGCATGAGCTGATGGACCACCTCTACGCATCATTTGCCCCACACGGTTGGAAGCACGACTACACCAGTGCGTCAGCGGCCGCACTGGAAAGGAGCCTGATCACCTATTGCACCGGTGAGGATCACGACCGGGATGCGACCAGGATCGAGCTGACGGCGGCCTACTTCGGCGAGGTGCTGCTGAACGAGGCAGGGGGCCGCTGGGGCTGGGACAACAACGCGAGCGAAGGTCCAAGTGGTCTCCCCGTCATCCTGCCCGACCCTGTGCTGGGCCTCGCACCCATCGTTCCCCTGGAACTTGCCCACCGCGCCCTCGCGAAACGCACGGGAAAGGTCATGCCCGCCGAGATACGCCGGGTGCGCAAGGCGGTCTACCCGCACTACCTGCGCACAGCCGACTCGCATCCACCGCGGCTGGCCACACCCCGGGTGGAGCGTCATGACCTGGAATCGGTGGCTTTTCGAATGGCTGTCGATGACTGGCTCGGCCAGTGCATGCGCGACTTCCGGAACGGGTGGATCGAACAAGCCGGCTACGGAGACCGTGAGTTCTGGGCTTTCACACCCGCCTCACTCGACCAGTTGGAGACCATCCTCCGGGACCGCTGCCCCACCCTCGACGCATACAACGAGGTCTGCAACAGCCGATTTTGGACCGTGGCCGCCTGGTACGTGGGCATGGTCGTGACCGAGGAGAAGGCCGCGACATGGCAGTACCGGGCCGTCGACCCTGACGCGGAGCCAGGCAGCATGTATGCCGCCGACGACTACTGGACCGGCAGCATCTTCGTCAACCAGCGCGACCGTATCGGCGGCCACGCCGAGCACCCCGTGGAGATGCTGCGAGCCGTCCTGCGAGACGGAGTAAGCCTGCGGCAGATGTATGACCTCTTCCCAGACCCTCAGCTCCCCGGCTGAGCCGATCGGATTCCACGCCTCAGCCTCCCTTCCCCCGCCGCTTCTTTCCGAAGTGGCCGTGTGGGGATGCGCTCTTCCTACCTGGCCTGCACGGTCGGCTTCGCCCCTGTGCCTCCAGGCTCTGGTGGGCGCAGCAAGGCAACGAGGTGGGCGGTCAGGCCTTCGGCGCAGTCGGATGGTGTCCGGTTCATGAGGTTCTGTCGGGTGGGAAGTCCTGGGAGTAAGACAGTGCCGGTGCGTGGTCTCAGCCCCGGATCCCGAACTGCAGAAGAGGTACCACCCGTCACAAACGGGGACGTGCATCTGCTGGATCCGCTGACCCCGACTTCACGTCGTGATCGAAGGCGTCCGGTACGAGGCCGAACCCGCCATAGCCGACAGTCCGGTCAGCGCGCTGTCCCGCGCCTGGTGCGCTGGCTGTGGGGGCCGAATACATGTACCCCTTCCCGCGCGTCACGGTGCAAGGCCGTGCTGTAGGACATGCGGGGTTCGCTGGCCTTGTGAGACATCCCTCTCCCGTCGTCTCGTCGTGGCACTGGTGGTCTGGGAACGTTGAGCATGGAGTCATGACCTCCTCGCCGCGCCCGCCGCACGTCGGTGGCCGACGGGATCCGATAGGCGGGACTACCGCGCCCGGTGCAGAGTCCGCTCCCACCCGCGGGTACCTGCTGGACAACGCGCGCGCCGAGGCGGGCGAGCGATTCGCCTGGCTGGCCGAGCTGTTCGACGGTGTGACGCGCGGGCACTTCGATCGACTGGGGGTCAGGGCTGGCTCGCGCTGCTGGGAAGTGGGGGCCGGTGGCCCCGGTATCCCGGAGGCGCTCGCGGCGGCCGTCGGTCCGACCGGGCACGTGCTGGCCACGGACATCGACCCGTCGTGGCTGAAGACAGGCGCCGGCTACGAGGTGCGCCAGCACGATGTCGCCGCTGACCCGCCCCCGGAGCCGGGGACGTTCGATCTGATGCACGCCCGACTTGTGCTGGTCCATGTACCCGACCGGGCTCAGGCGTTGGCGACGATGGCGGCAGCGCTACGGCCCGGCGGCTGGCTGCTGGCTGATGGTCGAGGACGCCGATACCGCTCTGCAGCCACTGGCCTGCCTGGACGACAGCGGCCCTGCGCAGCGGCGGGCCAACCGGCTGCGCGACGCGGTCCGGGAGCTGCTGACGCGCCGCGGCGCGGACCTGCGCTACGGCCGGACACTGCCGCGGGCATTGCGTAAGGCCGGCTTGGTAGATGTCGCCGCGGGGGGCGCTTTCCCGGTCGGCGGGCCGGCCTGCGACCGGCTGGAGGCGGCGACCATCCGGCACGTGCGCGGCGAGCTGCTCGCGGCCGGCCTGGCCGACGACGCCGAGATCGACGCGCACCTGGCCGCCATCCACGCGGGCACACTCGACCTGACACTCGCGCCGCTGATTTCGGCCTGGGGACGCCGTCCAGCCGAGCACCCGCCGACACTCGGTTAGGTGCGGATCCAGACGTTGTCCGACCTGACCACAGCGCTGTTCGTCGAGGGAGGCCAGGCAGCTCGCGCAGGTGCGCGTCGTGCGTCACCGGAGCTGGGGCACGTGATGCTTCCCGTAGAGCGCGTGCGCGGTCCTGGGGCTCATGGTGGTGGCGGTCGCGTGGGAGCCGGGCGAATGCCTTGACGGAGCCTGGTGTCAACGCCTCGCTGTAGAAGATGACGTTCGGCGCCTTCGTGGCCACCACCACCTGCCGCGCGCTCGTTGGCCTTCGTGATACGAGGCCGCGGCACGGTGACCTACGGTGTGTCCAAGGCCCCGCTTGTCCACGCGGCGCGCAGCGCCTTCTTGTCCACCTTGCCGACCTTGGTCGTCGGCAGGTGGTCCAGCAGCACCGTCTTCCGGGGCGTGTACAACTCTCCCAACTCGGCGGTCACCGCTGCGCCGACCGCCTCCGGGTCGACGTCGGCGCCGTCCTCGGCCGTGGCCAGGAAGATCTGTACGGCCTCCCCGTACTCCTCGTCCGGTACACCCAGTGCCGCCGCGTTGCGCACGCCGGGCAGCGTGAGCAGGAAGTCCTCCAGGACCCGGGAGTACACGTTGTCGCTGGTGCGGCCGGTGACGATGATGTCCTTGGCCCGGTCGACGAGATAGAGGTACCCCTCGGCGTCGAGATAGCCCATGTCCCCGGTGCGCAGCCAGCCGTCTTGCAACGCCGCCGCCGTGCGCTCCGGGTCCTCGTAGTAGCCGAGCATCACCGTCTCGCCACGGACGCACACCTCGCCGACCTGCCTGACGGGCAGTGCCGCCGTGCTGTCTTCACCACGGATCTCGATCTCGACGTCGGATATCGCACGACCGCAGCTGCGCCAGAGTTCGGGGCGCCGGGCTGCCTCCGAGGCGAGATCCTCCGCACCGAACGCGGTGATACCGAGCGCCTCCGACTGCCCGTAGCCCTGGCTGAGCACGGGCCCGAACAC
The DNA here is from genome assembly GCF_042734445.1 of Streptomyces sp. NPDC059649. Taxonomy (NCBI): domain Bacteria; kingdom Bacillati; phylum Actinomycetota; class Actinomycetes; order Kitasatosporales; family Streptomycetaceae; genus Streptomyces; species Streptomyces sp. NPDC059649. The sequence continues at coordinate 1,659 of NZ_JBHWDV010000020.1, read as the reverse complement.
CTCGACCGCCTGCTGCAGCCGACTGGGCGACGTGGCCGCGCCGCCGACGACGATCCGCCGCAGCGCGGGAAGGGCGCCCGGCTCGCACTCCGGGTGGTCGAGAACCGCGTACAGCATGGGCGGTACGAACATGGTGGCGGTGATCCGCTCCTCGCGCAGTACCGTCAGCGCCGCGCCCGCTTCGAACTCGGGCAGCACGACGAGGGTGGATCCCGTCACCAGAGCCTGGAGCGAGGTGAGGTGGCCGCTGCCGTGCGTGAGCAGTGTGGAGGCGAGCACCCTGTCCGTGCCTTGGTCCATGTTCGGGAAGAACGCGGAGCCGGAGTCTTGCTGGGCGTCATCCACCAGGTCCACCAGCATGTCGTAGAGCCGGTGGCTGTGCGAGGCGAGTTTGGGGCGGCCCAGGGTTCCGCCGGTGTAGAGGACGGTGACGGCTTCGTCCGCTCCCGGGGCGGGCACGCCGTCGGGGCGTACGTCCGGGCACTCGGCCGCCAGGGCCAGCAGGTCTGGGCACTGCTGCTCACAGGGCCCGAGGCTGAGCAGTACGGGGTCGTGGACGCTGCGGCCGGCCGCGTCGGCGGCCCGTTGCGCGAAGAGCGGATCGGTGACCACGGCGCGCGCCCGGGACTGCTCGACCAGCGCGGCGAGCTCGCCGGGACCGGGCTCGGGCGGCAGGAACACGACGCGGCAACCGATGAGATGGACGGCGAGTTGCACCAGGACGGAGTCCACGCGGTTGGCCAGGAACAGCCCCACTCCGTCGCCGGGCGCGAGCCCCTGCCCGCGCAGTGCGTGCCCCAACCTGAACAGCCGCCGGCGAGCCTCTCCCCTGGTCAGTCGCTGCGCCCCCTGGACGAGCGCCTCGGCCTCCTCGTCCTTGTTCCAGTGCTCCAGAATGCGGTCCAAGTACGTCCGCGGCTCGGATGTTTCCTGTGCGTTAACAATCACCAACACATCCAAACATGCTGCTCAAAAGCCGTGTCCTCACGGGGGCCACGTTCGGCCAGCTCCTGACGGAGTATCATGTTCATGCCCCCATGCCTTGACGAAAGCTCAGCAGTATTCGCAGGGCAGTTGATCGCTTACCGCCAAGCGGCACGGACCTGTTGCTTCACCAGCCACGTTCTCATCAGGCCTCCTCACCGAGGGGCTGGCTCGCTCCTCGTGGGACGCAGTGGCGCTCCGTGCCGCATTGCGAGATGCCGGACGGTGCCAGGGCGCCCGCCTGGCCGATGTGCTCGATCCGGCAACGGCCCATCCAGGAGACCGAGGCCACTTCCGGGCCCCAGCCGGCGCTCCTTGAGCTAAGACGCCGTTTCTGATGGCGTGATCGCTCGTTGAGCTGTGCATGGCGGATCTGGTGGAGCGGTTGGTGCCGGACGAGTTGTGGGTGCTGTTCCGGCGGGTGGTCCCGCCGACGGAGGTCATACGACCGCAAGGCGGCGGCCGCCGACGGGCCGGTGACCGCGCATGCCTGGCAGCGATCATCTTCGTGGCCACCTCGGGCTGCACGTGGCGGCAGTTGCCTCCGGTGTTCGGGCCGGCCTGGCTCACCGTCTACCGGCGCTTCGCCCAGTGGAGCCGGGATCGGGTGTGGGCCAGGCTGCACCGCGTCATCCTTGACGAGCTCGGCGTTCGGGGCGAGTTGGACTGGTCGCG
>NZ_JBHWDV010000019.1:0-139000 GCF_042734445.1 Streptomyces sp. NPDC059649 | reverse complement strand
CGGGAGGGGACGGGCGGGTGGGGCCGGTTGTGTGGACGTAAAGCGAAGCAGTCCACACAACCGGCCCCGGAGGACCGTCACCGCACCCACCACAAACCCGCCCGCCGCAGGCGCAACGGCGAGACGCCCCGCGGCGGGACGGCCGACAACGTGCGGGGCGCCGCAAAGCGCAACGGCGAGACGCCCCGCGGCGGGACAGACAGGTACGTACGGGGCGCCGCAAAGCGCAGCGGAACGGCCAAGTACGTGGGCGGCGCCGGTCAACCCCGTTGACATCTGTCCGGGGGCGCCGGTTACCTGACCCCGTGCCCACACTGCGCTTCGTACGGGTGGACGGCGAGACCGGTCTGACGGACTGGCAGCACGTCCACAACGTGATCATCCCCGCCCATCAGCTGTCCCTCGACGACGTGCGGGAGCGTTCCGGGCGCCACCACCTGGAGGTCGCGTATCTCGGCGACGTCCTGATCGGCTGTAGCACCGTGCGGCCGCCGGTGGACGGCGCGGCCACGGTGATCGCCCGGGTGCTGGCCGCCCACCGTGGGCAGGGGTTCGGCGGGGAGCTGTACGCGCGCGGGCTGGAACGGGCCCGCGCACTGGGCGCCGGGACGATCGAGACCGTGGTCCTGTCGTCGAACGAGGACGGCCTGCGGTTCGCGCTGAAGCACGGCTTCGAGGAAGTGGAGCGCTACCTCCTGCCGGGCGACACCATCCCCTGGATCGACCTGCGGCTCGCCTGACCGCCCGCGCCGTCATGTGGTCGTTGGGCATCGGCGCACGGTGCTGCTGCTGATGGCGTACGTGGCCGCCGTCACCGCCGCGCTCGGGGCGCGAGGAGCTTCTCCTCGCACCCCGATCCTGCTCGCGCCTTCCCGCGGAGAGGCATGACCGCCGCCTCTTTAGAAGTAGGACTGCAGGGTTCCCCGGCGACGGACGTCCACGGTGGCGCAGTGGAACGATCCGCCGAAGCTGTTGAAATTGCGGAAATTGCAGGGAATCGGTGTGAAACCGAACTTCTTCATGGCCGAGATCATCGGCTCGTCCTGCCGCTCGACGATGACCCGCTGTTCGTCCAGCATGAGGATGTTCATGTTGATCCACTTGCTGGTCATGTAGAGCGGGTGGGCGTCCGGGATGACCGGTTCGGGGGCGGCCATCACGTCCCAGCCCTTGAAGAGCTCCGGCACTTCCGGCACCCGTTCGGGGTGGATGAGCAATTTGCCCGGCGCCATCGGAACGAGCGTGGCGTCGATATGCATCGGATGCGAGTCCTTGAACTCGAAGACATGGATGCGGTATTCGTCGCCGAGGTGGCGGCGCAGCCACTCGATTCCGAAGTCATTGGTGACATTGCTCTTCTGCGCGATGATGTCGCGTCCGCAGCGGGTGAAGTCGGCCGCGTCGAAGGTCGGCTCGAACTCCGTCACCACCAGTCGCTGCGGGCCGTCCTCGCCCGGATCGGTCCAGTCCTGGTCGAACTGGGCGTCGGTCAGCTCGGGCTTGGGTCCGGCGGTCCATTTCGCGCCGCCGCGGAAGTACTCCTTGAGCAGCGGGCGGTAGGCGAGGTTCTCGTAGTAGCGGGAGCGCCAGGCCATCGGGCATTCGATGATGTCGTCACCGACGACGAGAATCGCGTCCCTGGGCATCGCCGCGTACATTCCGGTGCTGGTCCAGTCGAGCGTGGTGTAGGGCGTGCGCTGCGGAATGGGGTCGGGCCGGCGTACGGTCACCCCCTCGCCCTCCAGGATGTGGACGAATTCCTCGAGTTCGGCCCGGGCCGCGGCGACCTGTTCGGGCGGGAACGGCTTTCCGGCATTCCGCCGGAACGTCTCGTGCTGATTGCCGGGGAGCACCGGAGGTAAGGCCATGTGCCAGCCCGGGAAACTGGCGTCGTCGACGATGCCGACGATCACTTCCTCCAGCGGGTCCCACTCCGTGTAGGAACAGACCGGACTTTCCGGCTGATCCGCGGGAAAGGCGGACGTTTGCGGTTTCACGGGTGGCTCGTTCTCGGCTCGCACGGAATCGCTCCTCGATCTCATGGCGCACGGCAGCCGGAAACCCGGCTGCCGCGATCAAGATCGATTGAACGTGCCGACCGATCGCCCGGGCAAGGTTCGTTCACATCTTGGCCGGAATTCGAGCCTTGCGACCTCATACGAGCTCTGATACTCGCCCGGGATGCACGGGACGCACGGGATGGACTGGGCGGAAAGGGTATAACCAACCCCCGACTAACGGGAGTTGACCGCACCCCTGCCCTGCACCCATCCCCACCCGGCGCGCGACAGGGCGAGCGGCTTGCGCCCCCACGCAATATTTCGAGGCATCAGAAAATACCGTTGGAGAGGATTTACCCCTTGGAGTCGCAAATGGCGAGGAGCCCGTTCTTGGACTCCTTCCAGTCGGCTGAGGCAGAGGCAGAGGCAGCGATCAACTTTCCTTCGCCCTGGTGCGGGCCCATCTTGCCGCCGGTGAAGTCGGTGTAGACGTCGACCGAATCGAGGATGTCGTTCTCCTCCTCGGCGCCCCGCACCTTGGTGACATCGGTGACGGCGACCTTTTCGTTGGCGGTGCCGTGCGGGGCGACGCGCCCGTACCCACTGTGCGGCACACCGTCACAGGGCGTCGAGCGCACTCACCTGCCAGCCCCCGGAGGTGTCCACGAGCGTCATCCGGACCCGGTTGAGGTCGAGGCGCGGCCCGGACACCTGAGTGCTGTTGGTGACCTGGTTCATGAAGATGAGGACGACGACCTTCTCCGGCGAGGCGGAGACCACCGATGCGGCGGAGGCTCCCCCGGCGGGGGGCTTCGCCACCGTGGCCGTGACGACGCCCTGGTACTTCTCGGCGGTGGGCGCCACCACCCTCGTGGTCGTCTTGCGGTACTTGCCCGCGAAGGACCCGGTGAGGTGGGCGCGGGCCTTCGCGAAATCGCGATCGAGGTGGCGGTAGTCGTAGGAGAGGATCTCCGGCGCGGCCTTGCGCGCGACGGCCAGGGCCTCGGTGCGCGCCTCCTGCGTCCGCTGGTCCTCCCGGTACTCCCGGCCCAACAGGGCGGCGGCGACGAGGCCCGCCACGACGAGTGCGGCCAGCACGGCGGTCGCCGCACCGGAGATCCGGCGGGCCGGCTTCGCGCTCTTCTGCTCTCCGGCCTCGTCACGGACGGCGCCCTTCGCCCGCTCCCGGGCCTTGGCGTCCGCCCCGGACCCGGAACCGGACGCTTCGTCCACCACCGCTCTCTCCGTCGCCGCCCCCTTCTCGTCGAGGGCCGACTTATGCGCTTTCTCGGCCCGCTTGGATGCGGCGCGGGCGGCCGCCGCCACGGATCGCTGCCGGGCCGATGTGCCGGCGCCGGTACCGGCGCGGCCTCGTACGGTCGCCTTGGTCACGGTGTTTCTCCTTACTCGCCAGACGGCTGTGGGGGGGTGCGGATCAGCCGACGGGTCAGCCGATGAACTCGACATTCGAGGTCAGCCACCGCCCGCCCTCGAGCACGAGGTCGAGTTGCAGCCGGTAGTTGCGGGCCTGGCCCTGGGGCGCGGCGACGTTGGTCACCTTGCCGTCGGCCACGACCAGGACCTGGGCGGACGTGTCGCCCGCCTTGGCGATACCGGCTTCGAGGACATGCCCCTCGGAAACCGACTTGTTGTCCGCGACCAGCTTGGTGAGTTCCTTGGTCCGGGCGGTGAACTGCTCCTTGAAGTCACCGGTGGCGCCCTTCAGGACGTTCTTGCTGTCCCGGTCGTAGTGCCGGTAGTCGAGCGACGTGAAATTCACCGCGGACTGCCGGGCCGCCGCCAGAATGTCCTGGTTGCGTTGTTCCTCCTCGTGCTGCTGGTACAGCCGCACCCCGAAGAAGCCGGAGAGCGCCACCAGCACGGCGAGGACACCGGCGAGCACGACGGGGAGCACCCGGCTCTCCCGCGCCGCGCGCGCGGCCTCGGTCGCGGGGCGCGGCGCGGACGCCGCCGTACGCTCCGCCAGGCGGCGGATCATGCCATAGGTCCGACGAGCAGCCATTGCCACGAGTCCTTTCCGAACGCACTCTGTTCTCCGCCCGTCGAGCCGATCTGGACGGTCCCCCCGCCCGGACCGGCAGCCTGCCCGGTCGCGGGATCGTAAGGTGCGAGGTACGACGCGGGATCGCCGCGGCCGCCGCGCACCTCGGAGCTTCCGGGCCGCGGAACGTTCTGCGCGCCGCGGACCGAACTCTTGCTGCCCCGCGGGAGCGTGCAGCGTGCGGACGTGTTCGCCTGCACCTCGCGGGTGTCCTTCGGGTCGCGCCGCTGCGTCGATCCGTAGCCCTGCCGGCACGACGGGGGGTCGTCGGAGTTGAGCACCATGCCGAAGTGGCTGGTGCCGTCGCCCGGGAGCACCGTGAAGCTGCCGGCCACGACGACCGGGAAGGTGACCAGCGTCTGCTCCACGTTGGGGAGCCGGGCCACGGTCACCTGTCCCCCGCTGATCAGGTTCCCCAGCAGGACCGGCAGCGCCTTCCGGTTGGCCTTCAGCAGCGAGTCCAACTCGTGCGCCGCCGTCGGACCGCCGTCCACCAGCCGGCGGAGGTCGCGGTCGCTGTCCTTGATCTGGCCGGTGAGGTCCGCCAGGTCGTGGGAGAACGACTTGAAGGCCGAGCCCTTGTCGATCTGCGTCTTCAGGACGGTCTGTGAGTCGTCGATCAGCGAGATCGTCTGGGGCAGGGTGTCGCTCGCCGACTCCACGAGCCGGTTGCCCGAGTCGACCATCCGGGTCAGGTGCGGGGCCGTGCCGGTGAACGCCTGGCCCAGCTCGTCGACGGTGGTCCGCAGGTCCTTCTTGTCCACGGAGCCGACGAGGCGGTCGAAGCTGCGGATCATCTCCGTGGTCGGCAGCGGCGTGCGGGTGTCCTTGGGGGAGATCGTGCTGCCCTCGTGCAGATACGGGCCGCCTGCGGCCCGCGGCTGCAGATCGATGTACTGCTCGCCCACCGCCGAGCGGTTCGCCACGACCGCGAGCGTGTCGGCAGGGATGCGCGAGCCGTCCTTGATGCGCAGCTCCGCCGAAACGCGCGAGCCGACCAGGCGCAGTTCGCCGACGCGGCCGACGGGCGCGCCGCGGTAGGTGACCTCGGCGCCCGAGTAGATGCCGCCGGAGTCGGCGAACCGCGCCTGCACGGAGTACCCGCTGTCCGTCAGGCGGTCGCCCAGTCCCGCGTACTCGGCGCCGACGTACGACACGCCGACCGCGGTGACCGCGGAGAAGGCGAGCAGTTGGACCTTGACCGTACGAGTGATCATGGCTGCATCCCCTTCGTCAGGAGCTCCGCGAGGCCCAGGTCCACGCCGGCGCCGAAACCCGTCCGGCCGCTGCCCTGGTGGGCGGTGTAGCTGCTGGTGCACACCGGCGGGCAGAGCACATCGCCGCCGGACGATCCCTTGTCCCCTCCCTGGCCGTCCGAGCAGTCGCTGCCGGGCAGGCAGGGTGTCGAGTGCGGTGTCGGCAGATCGGGCACATCGGGCAGGTCCGGCACGTCCGGGGTGTCCGGCAGATCGGGCGTGCCGGGGAGCTTGGGCTTCGGCTTGTGCGGGGAACCGGGCTTCTTGCCGCCGCCCTTGGAGAGATTGCCGTAGATGCTCTTCAGGTCGAGATCCGCGGTGATGTGCAGGTTGGTGTAGTCGCCCTTGATGGCGTCGACGGAGTTGCGCGGGAACGGGTAAGTGGTCATCAGCTCCAGCGCGTTGGGCAGGTCGTTGCCCGCCTTGTTCAGCTGGGCCAGGATCGGCTGCAGGTGCCTGAGGTTGGCGATCGTGTCGTCCCGTGAGCCGTTGATCACCTTCGTGCCGACCGTGCCGAGGTCGGACAGGGAGCGCAGCATCCGCGTCAGGTCCTTGCGCTGGTCGGCCAGGACCTTCAGGGCCGGCGACATGGTGTCGACCGCCCGGCCGATCGTGGCCTTCTCCTGCGCGAGCCTCTTGGACAGCCGGTCGATGCCCTTCATGGCGCGGATGATCTCCGAGCGCTGGTCGTCCAGGCCGCCGAGGAAGGTGTCCAGCTCGGCCAGCAGGTTCTTCACCCGGTCCTCGCGGCCCGCCAGGGAGTGGTTCAACTCCACGGTGATGGTGTGGAGTTGCGCCACACCGCCGCCGTTGAGCAGCGCCGAAAGAGCTGACAGCACCTCCTCGATCTCTGCGTTCCGGTTGCTCCGGGACAGCGGGATCTTCGCGCCCTCGGTGAGCTTGCCGACGGGCCGTACGTCCACGGGCTTGGCGAGCGAGACGTACTTCTCACCGAGGATGCTGGTCTGGCGCAGTTCCGCGACGGCGTTGGCCGGCAGCTTCACCGTGTCGTCGACGCGCAGCCGTACGCGCGCCTGCCAGCCGTGCAGCTCCACCTTCTCCACGGCGCCCACGGTGACGTTGTTGACCTTGACCGCGGACTGCGGCACGAGGTCCATCACGTCCCGGAACTCGACCGTCACGTGGTACGCGTCTCCGGCGGCGGCGCCGCCGGGCAGCGGGACGTCGTACAGGCCGTTGAACTCACAGCCGGTCAGCAGCAGCGCCCCGGCGGCCGCCCACCCGACCGCTTTGCGCGGGGCGGTCATGCCTCGGCTCCCAGGACGCCGCCGAGCGTCTTGTCGGTCGTGGCGACACCGGACGCCGGGTTGACCGCGCCGGTCAGGGAGTTGGCGGTCGGCAGTTCGGGGAGGTCACCGAACAGCTTCCCCAGGTCGTGGCAGTCCGACTTCTCGCCCGTCGTCCTGAGCAGGGAGCACATCAGGCTGGCCGGGTCCTGCGGTTGCTCGGCGTTGTTACGGGTGTCCAGCGTGCCCGATGCCGGGTTGTAGGCGTTCGCGAGGTTGCCGAGACCGGCGGGCGCGACGTCCATCAGCTCCTCCAGTGCGGCGCGCTGCTTGACCAGCACGCGGGTCACCTCGCTGAGACCCTTCACATTGCGGGTCAGCGCCTTCTTGTTGCCATGGACGAATCCGGACACGTCCTTGAGCGCGACGGACAGGTTCTTGAACGCCTCCGCCAGGTCCTTGCGCTCGCCGGAGAGCTGGTTCGCGGTCGTGGCCAGACTGTCGTTGAACGAGCGGACGCTGTCGTCGTCCGCCGCCAGCGCGGCCGTGAACACCTGAAGGTTCTTCACCGTCCCGAACATGTCCTTGCGTCCGTCGGAGAGCGTGGTGAGGGCCTGCGAGACGTCCTTGATCGTCTGGTTCAGGTTCCTGCCGTTCCCCTTGAGGTTGTCCGCACTGACGCCGATGAGCCGGGACAGCGCTCCGTTCTTGTTGGCACCGCGCGGACCGAGCGCCTCCGATGTGGTGTGGAGGCTGTCGAAGATCCGGTCCAGCTCGACCGGTACGGCCGTCCGCTCCTCGGGGATGACCGCGCCGCTCTTCATGGCCGGGCCCCCGCGGTACACCGGCAGCATCTGGACGTAACGGTCGCTGACCACCGAGGAGTTGACGATCGCGGCCCTGGCGCCCGCGGGCACCTTGCGATCGGCCTCGTACTCCATCTCGACCCGCACCCGGCGGCCCTGCGGGGTGACGCTCTTGACCTCCCCGATCGGGATGCCGAGGACGCGGACGTCCGAACCGGGGTAGATGCCGACGGTCCGCGGGAAGTACGCGGTGACCTTGACGGGGTCCGGCTTCGGCCAGAACGCGACGGTCAGGCCGGCGACGAGCAGGCACAGGGCGGTGCCGAACGCGACGACGCGGCGGGTGCGCCCCTGGGGGAAGCGGCGGGTGCGCTCCTTCGGGAGACGGCCGGTGCGCCCCTGCGGCAGGAAGGTCCACCGGGGCCGCTGCAAGGACCCGCGCCGGGGCCGGCTCGGTGGCGGGTTCGGTGGCCGGTTCGGTGGCCGGTTCATCGGGACCCGCCCGGGGGTGTCTGTGCGGCCGGTGCGCCCCTGAGGGAGGTGGCCGGTGCGCCCCTGCGGCAGGAAGGTCCACCGGGGCCGCTGCAGGGACCCGCGCCGGGGCCGGTTCGGTGGCCGGTTCATCGGGACCCTCCCGGGGGTGTCTGGGGCGCGGACGAGCCGCCCCGCACGGTCGCGGGCGCGGCGACGAGGTTCTGGATGTAGGTGTCGAACCAGCGGCCGTTGCCCAGGGTGTTGGTGAAGACCCGGACGAAGGGCGCCAGCCCTTTGATGCTGCGGTCGAGGCTCTTCTCGTTGCGCTGCAGCATCCCGACGAAGGTGTTCAGGCGGTTCAGCGCGGGGCCGATCTGCCGGCGGTTGTCGTCGACGAGGCCGGAGAGCTGCACGCCGAGTTCGGAGGCGTTCACGAGCAGGTTGTGGATCGCCGTGCGCCGCTTGTTGATCTCCGCGAAGAGCGCGCTGCCGTCCTTCACCATCTTCCTGAACTCCTTCGACCGGTCGGAGAGCACACCGGTCACGCCGTTGGCGTGCGAGAGCAGCCCACGCAGCTCCTTGTCACGCGAGGCCACGGTCCTGGAGAGCCGGGACAGCCCCTTGATGGACGCCTTGACCTCGGCGGGCGAGTCCTTGAAGGTCGTGGAGATGGTGTCCATGGCCTTCGCCAGGTTCTCGGTGTCGACCTTCTCGCTGGTCGTGGTCAGGTCGCTGAACGCCTCCACCACGTCGTACGCCGACACCGTCCGCTTCAGCGGGATCTCGCTCCCGGGCTCCAGCTGACCGGTGCCCTTGGGCTCCAGTGAGAGGTACTTGGCGCCCAGGATCGTCTTGACCCGGATGGACGCGCCGGTGTCGCGTCCGAACTTCGGCTCGTCCTTGACCCGGAAGGTGACCTTGACGTGGTCGCCGTCGAGGTCGACGTCGTCGACCTTGCCGACCTTGACCCCGGCGATGCGCACCTCGTCACCCGACTTCAGACCGCTCGCCTCGGAGAACGCGGCGCTGTACTCCGCTCCGTTCCCGATCAGCGGAAGGCTCTCGATGTTGAACGCGCCGGCGATCAGCACCGCGATGAGGGTGAGGCCCACCGCTCCGATCGTGACGGGGTTGCGCTCGCGGAAGGGAATCATCGGCCGCACCTCGCCTGGGCGACGTGGAGGTCGGGCGTGTACGCCTTCGGCGTCTGCGGCAGCATGATCCGGCCGTCGAAGTCGCACAGATAGAAGTTGAACCAGGAGCCGTACGAGCCGGTGGCGGTCAGCTTGTTGAGCTTGTGCGGCAGTCGCTTCAGGACGCCCTCCACGGTCTTCTGGTTCTTGTTCAGCGTCCCGGAGAGCTCCGACAGTCCCGCGATGTCGGACCGCAGTGCCGGACGGCCGTCCCGCAGCAGGCCGGAGGTGGCGCCCGTGAGGTCGCTGATGCCGGTGAGCGAGTCGCCGATCGCCACGCGGTCGGCGGACAGTCCGGAGATCACCCGCTGCAGTTGCTTGAGCAGGCCGGAGAAGCGCGTGCTGCGCTTGTCCAACGTTCCCAGCACCTGGTTGAGGTTGTTGATCACGGAACCGATCAGCTCGTCGCGGTCGGCGAGCGTCGTGGTGAGCGAGGCGGTGTGCGCGAGCAGGCTGTTGACCGTGCCGCCCTCGCCCTGCAGGGTCTTGATGATCTCCGACGCGAGCTGGTTGACGTCCTTCGGGCTCAGCGCGGCGAAGAGCGGCTTGAAGCCGTTCAGCAGCGCGTTGAGGTCGAGGGCGGGCTGCGTACGGGAGAGCGGGATGCTGCTTCCGGGCTTGAGCCGGGTGCCGTCCCCGGCCCCCTCGGTCAGCGCGATGTACCGCTGCCCGACGAGGTTCCGGAAACGGATGACGGCGCGCGTCGAGGTGAGCAACGGCCGGTCGTCGGTGACGCTGAAGGTGACCTCGGCGAGGGTCCGGTCCTTGACCTGGATGTCCTCGACCTCACCGACGCGCAGGCCGGCCACCCGGATGTCGTCGCCCTCCTCCAGGCTGGTGACGTCGCTGAACACCGCCTTGTAGGTGTCCTTGGGGGTGAAGTCGACGTTGACGATCGTGGCCGAGAGCAGCGCCGTCGCGAGGAGGGTCACCGCGGCGAAGAGGCTGAACTTGACCAGTGGCGCGGCCGTTTCCCTGGCCTTCATGCGACGCTCACCGCCGTTCCGCGTGCCATCGGGCCGAAGAGCAGGGTCGTCACGGACGGCACCTCATCGGCGGGCACACCCATGACCGGGGCCACGAGCGGGCCGATGACCCGCTGCTCGGCGGCCGTTGCCGTCACGCCGCTCTGTCCCGCGGATGCCGAGCCGCCGGAGCCCTTGGTGCCGTCGTCGAGCTTGATCGGCGGCTGGGGCGTGCCGGGGTGGGGAAGTCCGCGGCAGTGGGGACCGGAGCGGTCGGCGTAGCGCGGCTCCTCTCCGGGGCGGTAGGGGGACCGGGGCAGGACGGCCTCCAGGGTGATGTGCATCTTCCCGCCCTGGAAGATCTGCTCGGCCAGCGGTTCCTCCTTCGTCAGACCACTGAGGAGACAGGGGTATTCGGGCGAGTAGCGATCGAGCAGTGCGAGGGTGGGGCGGGAGACCCGGCCGAGGGTGATGAACCGCGCGGAGTTCTCGTCGAGGACGTCCTTCGCGGTGTGCGCGAAGGTGGTGGTCCCGGTGAGGGTCGAGGCCATCTCGTCCTTCTTGTCGACGACGGTCAGGCTGGTGGTGATGCTGTTGTGCAGGATTCTCAGCAGGTCGGGAGCGGCGTCTCCGTAGAGCTCGACCGCGTCGGCCAGCCGCGAGATGTCCTTGCGCATCGCCGGCATGTGCGGGTTGAGGCGGTGGAGGTAGCGCTCGACGCGCTCGAAGTTCGCACCGATCTCGTCACCGCGGCCCTCGAATGCGGTGGCGAGCGCGGACAGCGTGGCGTTCAGCTTGGCCGGCTGGACCGCACGGAGCAGCGGCAACAGGTCGTTCATCAGCTTCTGGAGCTCGATGCCGGCCTTCGTACGGTCCTGGGTGATCACGTCTCCGGCCCGGATGGGCCGCGCGGCGGACTTCTTCGGGATCTCCAGGTCGACGTACTTCTCGCCGAACAGCGTCTTGGGCAGCAGCAGGGCGTGGACGTCGGCCGGGATGAGCGGCGCGTGCTCGGGGGAGAGCGCGATGTCGACCGTGGCCTTGTCGCCGTCGGCCCGCACCTCGCGGACCTCGCCCACGATGAGGCCGCGCAGCTTCACGTCGGCGGGCGGCTCCAGCTGATTGCCGACGGTGTCCGCCTGCAGGGTGATCGCCACGGCCGGTGTGAACACCTTCTGGTAGATCGCCACGGTGAGCGACAGCAGCAGGCCGATGACGACGATGAAGACGACGCCGTAAAGCCGCAGCTTGAATGGGTTGGTTGTCGACATCGGCTACCCCGCGATCCGCACGGTCGTGGTGGCTCCCCAGATCGCCAGGCTGAGGAAGAAGTCAAGGATGTTGATGGCGACGATGGACGTCCGTACCCCGCGGCCGACCGCCACACCGACCCCCGCGGGGCCGCCCTTGGCGCGGTATCCGTAGTAGCAGTGGACAAGGATGATCACGACGGCGAAGAGGATCACCTTGCCGAACGACCAGAGCACGTCGGCCGGTGGCAGGTACTGCTGGAAGTAGTGGTCGTACGTGCCACTGGACTGGCCGTAGTAGCCGGTGGTGATCGTGCGGGCCGCGAAGTACGAGGACAGCAGACCGATCACGTAGAGCGGGATCACCGCGATGAATCCGGCGATCATGCGGGTCGTGACCAGGAACGGCAGTGAGGGGACGCCCATCACCTCGAGCGCGTCGACCTCCTCGCTGATCCGCATCGCGCCGAGCTGGGCGGTGAACCCGGCGCCGACCGTGGCGGAGAGTGCGAGCCCGGCGACCAGGGGGGCGATCTCACGGGTGTTGAAGTAGGCGGAGAGGAACGCCACGAAGTTGGAGGTGCCGAGCTGGTTGAGCGCGGTGTATCCCTGGAGTCCGACCTCGGTGCCGGTGAAGAAGGAGAGGAAGGCGATGACACCGACGGTGCCGCCGACGACCGCCAACGCTCCACGGCCGAAGCACACTTCGGCCAGCAGGCGCAGGACCTCCTTCTTGTAACGGCGCAGGGTGCGCCCGGTCCAGGCGAGGGAGCGCCCGTAGAAGGACAGCTGGGTCCCGAGCTCTTCGAGGGAGCGGAGGGGGCGAGAGAGGAATCGTTCCGACAGCGCCATCACTAACCCCTCTGCGGAACGAGCTGGAAGTAGACCGCGGTCATCACGAAGTTGGTGACGAACAGCAGCATGAAGGTGATGACGACCGATTGGTTCACCGCGTCGCCGACGCCCTTCGGACCGCCCTTGGCGTTCAGGCCCTTGTACGAGGCGACGATCGCCGCGATGGCGCCGAAGACCAGCGCCTTCAGTTCGGCCCAATAGAGGTCGGGCAGCTGCGCGAGGGTGGTGAAGGAGGCCAGATACGCGCCCGGCGTCCCGTGCTGCATCACCACGTTGAAGAAGTAGCCGCCGCTCACGCCGACCACGGAGACCAGTCCGTTGAGGAGCACCGCCACGGCCATCGAGCCCAGCACTCGGGGGACGACCAGCCGGTGGATCGGATCGATGCCGAGGACTTCCATGGCGTCGATCTCCTCGCGGATCTTGCGTGCGCCGAGGTCCGCGCAGATCGCGGAGCCGCCGGCCCCTGCGATGAGGAGGGCGGTCACGATCGGCGACGCCTCACGGAGGACCGCGAGGACCGACGCGGCTCCGGAGAACGACTGCGCGCCCAACTGCCGCGTCAGGCTTCCGATCTGGAGCGCGATGACAGCGCCGAACGGGATGGAGACCAGCGCGGTCGGCAGGATCGTGACGCTCGCGATGAACCAGGACTGCTGGATGAACTCCCGCAGCTGAAAGGGGCGTCGCGGCAGGGTGCGGAGAACGTCCAGAGCCAGCGAGAAGAGGCTGCCCGAATGTTTCAGCCCGGCCGTGGGCGAGAGGCTCATGCTCCGGTCCCCCCGCCGTCCGGGCCCACGGCCACGCGCAGCTTCCGCAGCCGCTGCATCTGCTCCTCGTCCTTGGCGATCTCCTCCCAGCGGGGCGGGCGGGTGATGCCGGGGCTGGGCAGCAGGCGCGGGATCTTGCCCCCGCCCGCTCCCTTGCCGCCCTTCGGGCCGCGGTGGTTTCCGGCATGGAGCTCGGCGAGCTCCTGCTTGACCTGGGCCGCGTCCTTCTCCTCGGCCATGCCGATCGGACCCTGCATGCGTCCGTTGAGGAATTGGCCCACGACCGGCTCCCCACTGGTGAGCAGCTCTTCGCGGGGGCCGAACATCACCAGCTCGCGGCGGAAGAGCAGGCCGATGTTGTCCGGCACCTGGCGGGCCGAGGCGATGTCGTGGGTGACGATCAGGAAGGTGGCGTCGATCTGCGCGTTCAGATCGACGATCAGCTGGTTGAGGTACGCCACCCGCACCGGGTCGAGCCCGGAGTCGGGCTCGTCGAAGAGGATGATCTCCGGGTCGAGCACCAGCGCCCGCGCCAGACCCGCTCGCTTGCGCATCCCGCCGGATATCTCGCCGGGCAGCTTCTCCTCGGCTCCGATCAGGCCGACCATGTCCATTTTTTCCAGGACGATCCGCTTGATCTCGCTCTCGGACTTGCGCGTGTGCTCACGCAGCGGGAAGGCGATGTTGTCGTAGAGGTCCATCGAGCCGAACAGCGCACCGTCCTGGAAGAGGACGCCGAACAACTTGCGCACCTCGTACAGGTCGTGCTCGCGGAGCCGGGTGATGTCCTTCCCCGCGATCGTGATCGAGCCTCTGTCCGGCTTCAGCAGGCCGACGAGCGTCTTCAGGAACACGGACTTGCCGGTGCCAGAAGGGCCCAGCATGACCGATATCTCCCCCGCGGGCAGAGTCAGCGATACGTCCTGCCAAATAACCTGCCGACCGAAGGATTTGGTCAACCCTTCCACGCAGATCTCGACACCCATCCGGCCCGCCCTTCAGCCCTGAAGTAGCTCTGTCATCAGCTCTACGGGGGAGGGCGGGGTGTCCGTCGCTCGTCCGCCAAGTTTTTTTACCGGGCCGCAATGCTGCGTCGACCAGGGGTGAACATCACTGTGCGGCGGGCGCGCGCGGCAGTGCGCCGGGGGTGTCGCCCGGGGTGGCCACCGGTACGTCATCCTCGGCCTTCTCGGCCTTCTCGGCAGCAGTTCCCGCGACGGACGGAGTGGACGGAACGGATGGAGCGGACGGAGCGGACGGAGCGATCAGGGGCGCCGAAGAAGCGGAGGAAGGACCGGGCACCGCCGGGGCTTCCGGAACATCGGGCGCGCCCGGAACATCCTTGACGTCCGGTACGGACAGCATCCGATGAACGGACGGGGTGGCCGGAACAGCCGATTCCGTCAGCGGCGGCAGCGGGAGCGACACGTCGAGCAGCGACAGACCGGCGCCGGCGAGCGGCCCGGCCGGTCCCCACGCGGCGGGACCGCGGGACTCCGATCCGGCCATGGGGCCGGGCACGTCGGTCCGTTGGTGGCCCTCCTCCGCCGTGGGCGAGTCGGCCACGGCCCGGGAGGACGCCTGCGGACGAACCCCGTGCTCCCCCATCTCCCTGTGCATGGAGGGAAGTGCGAATCCCAAGGCTGCGAGCGTCGCCGCGGTGGACGCCACCGTCGCCACCTGCGCACCGCTGCCCAGCCGGGGCCGGCCGCGCCAGCACATCCAGAAGCCGGCGGCGAGCGTCGCGGCGAGCGAGTTGCGCATCGTACGACGGGCCCTGGCGAGCAGCGACTCGACCGTCCGGTAGCTCAGCCCCATCTTCCGGGCGACCTGGCCGACGTCCAGGTCCTCCGACTTGAGCCAGAGCGCCTCCGCCTGCCGTGCGGGCAGTTCGCCGCTCCGGTTCGCCAGCCACTTGGCCTCGGCGCGATCGCACACCACTTCGTCGACGGGGACGGTGGGGTGCGGGGTCAGCGTCGCGCGGGTGCCGACCTCGGCTTCACGCTTGACCTGGCGGTACCGGTCGACACACAGACGCATGGTCACGGTCGTGAGCCACGCCCCGAGCCGCTCGTCCTCGACGTGCGGATTCTCCATGGCGCGCACCATCGCCTCGTGTACGGCGTCCTCCGCGTCCTCGACGCTCATGGACCGCCTGCGCGCGACCCTCAGCAGATGCTCGCGATGGCTCCACATACGCTGCCAGCGCTCGTCCGAGCAGCCATACGGTCGCCCCGAATGTACGGCCTGCGGATCAGTCGCCATCACGCCTCCTCGGACCATTTCGCCACACTGGCCCCTCGGAAGAGCCGTCCATACCCCCCGGTCGGTGGCGGCCGACATTACCGACAGGTACACCGTGGCGGGAGGGGGGACCGTGGCCGAATGAGTGCGAAGTCAGTCACGATTCAGTTGCGTTTCGATCCACTCAGTAGCGTTACTCTCCACGAATCCGGGCACCGGGACCGCTCCGTCTCACCCGCAGGGGCGGCCCAGCCGTCCGGCACCGAGTGGTTCAGCCGCATACGCCCCCGACAGCCGGTGTACGCCAGCAGGGCGCCAAGATCCCGGGCCACCTCACCCTGACGGCAGCAAGCGCTGCCGTCAGGTCATCGAGGCCACCTTGGGGGTGCACATGCGCCGCGGTTCCCAGCTCAGCGGATTCCCAGCTCCGCGAGTACCCGGTGCTGAGTGGGTGCCGGCTTGGCCGGGAAGTAGAGGTAGCAGACCCCTCCCGAACCGCTCTTGACCTTGCCGTTTGCGTCGTAGCGCTTGGTGCGGAGCCAGATGTTCTCGAACTGCCGGCGGCGGTAGATGTGGCGGACGGCCTGGTCGTCGGGGGAGGCCGGGTCGTTGGCGATGACGTCGCCGTCCTTGGTGAAGCCGATGACGGTCATCAGGTGGCCGGCGGTGCCGTAGCCCGCGCCGTCGAGTTCGGTCTTCAGGAAGGACTGGGAGGTGATGACCGGGATGCCGGCGTGGATCAGGCGTTCGGCGTCGTTGAGGGAGGAGAGGCGGGTGACGACGGCCTGGAGGTCGCGGTAGGTGGCGGCGTAGGCGGCGTTGAAGGGCCAGTTGCCGCAGCCGTCGTACTGGTAGTCGAAGGTGTAGCGGGCCGCGTGGCAGACCTGGGGGTCGGCGTAGTCGGGGTTGACCCAGGAGAGCTGCTGCTGGGTGGGCCTGCGGCCCCAGTACTCGATGATCATCTGGGACGAGGTGGGGCTGCACCAGGCCTCGCCGCCGTTGTCGTACTCCGGGTACTGGCCCTTGTGGATCTCCTGCGAATAGCGCGGGACGACCAGTTCGCGGCCGACCAGGGCGGGCGTGGACGCCGGAACCTCGAAGCGGTCGGGGAGGTCCGAGCCCATCGCGCCGAGCCGCCAGACGGTGGGCGTGAGTGAGGTGCCGGGCTTGCGGTGGAGGGTGAGGCGGAGCCGGTACGAGGTGAGTCGGAGGCCGCCGGACGGGTCGTCGACGGCGAAGGTGTCGGTGGAGATGCTGCTCTTGCCGTCCTTCTGGCCGTCGACCGAGGTCCGGCGGATGTCCGCGTCGCCGTCGCCGGCCGTCCAGTGGCCCATGACGTACCAGGGCGTGCGGGTGGCGTCGCTGTACTTGCCCTGCAGTTCGACGGTGATCCAGGTGCCGGGCGGGGTGTGCGCGTTCCAGGAGGCGACGACCTCGGTGGCGGGGACCTTGAGGGCGTGCACCGGGGAGGTCCAGGTGGCGTACTCCCAGCGGGCGGTGCGGCCGGTGTGCGGGTCCTTGTAGTCGGCGGTGCCGGCCGGGCGGGCGATGCGGACGCCGGGGCGGGAGCCGTGGGCGACGACGGTGCCCTCGGCGTGGCCCCGGCCCCAGTCGGCGGCGGTGGTCCAGGCGTGATAGTCCACGGGGTTCTTCGGTCGGCGCGCGGTGGTGTGGGCGGTGGTGTCCCGGGCCGCCTTGCCGGCGGTGCCCGTGGCGGTCCCGCGGGGTTCGTCGGCGGCGTGCGCCAGGGCCAGGGGGGTGGCGGCGCCGGCCGCGGCGGCGAGCGCGGCGGCCAGGACGGTACGCCGGGGCGCGGAGCTGGTCATGTGGAGGTCCCCCAGTCGGATGCGTGCGATCGGGTGGGCGGGCCGGCCCGGGCCTGCGGGCGGCCATGGGGTCTTCCCTGCTCGAACGGAGTGGAGAGCTCGGGGAAGGGTCGGCAGTGGCTCAACTATTGCTGTTCCGGCCCTGCTTCGGAAGGCGCTGCGGCGCGCGTCGCCCGGGAAATATTGGTCCACACCAGTGGCATGCGGGAGGGTGCCGGACCGGGGCGTACGCTGGCGCGATGGTTCACGATCTGGCCCCGCTCGCCGCCCGGCTGCGCACCCTGCCGCCCTCCTGCGGACCGGTGCGGCTGATCGCGGTGGACGGCCACGCGGGCTCGGGGAAGACCACCTTCGCCGAGCGGCTCGCCGGGGCGCTGGGCGGTGCGCCGGTGGTGCACACCGACGACCTCGCCACCCATGAGGAGCTGTTCGCCTGGGACGAGCGGTTCCGGACGCAGGTGGTGGAGCCGCTGTCCCGGGGCGGGACGGCGCGGTACGGGGTCTACGACTGGGTGCGCGGGGAGTTCACCGAGGAGTGTGCGCTGGCGCCCGCGCCGGTCGTCCTGGTCGAGGGCGTGGGCACCGGGCGACGGACGCTGCGGCCGTATCTGAGCTGTCTGCTGTGGATGGAACTGACGCGCGAACATTCCTGGGAAAGGGGGCAACTCCGGGACGGACCGGGCCTGTCGACGTTCTGGAGTGGCTGGATTCCGGCGGAGCGCGCGCACTTCGCGGCGGACCCTTCGCGCCCCTACGCCCATTTTCTGGTGCACCAGGGGGAGTTGGGGTACGAGGTACGGGTGGGGCCGGCATCGGCACCTTGATCGGCCCCGCAGTTCACTCTGCGTAGCGGACTTCGCCCGACAGGGGGCGCACCGACGACAGGGTCTTGCCGAGTGCCCCAACTCCGCTTGACCTGGGGGGCGTACAGGACTTACGTTCTCAATGTGCGGTTCAACGGACCGCCCACAGATGCGAAGCCCCCGGTTGTTCCCCCGTGATCGGGGGCTTCGTTCTGCGTAAAACTACCTCCTGCCGCCGGCGCGCGCCGCCTTCCCCCTCACCCTGGGTCACCGCATTCTTCGCGCCGCCGCGCCGTACCGCTCGTCCGCTCTTGCCCCGTACCGCCCTCTACGGCCCGCGCCGTTGCCGCAGGTACCATGCGGGTCTGTGCCACCGCAGGCCACGCACCGGAATCCGTCCGCCGCGGCGAGGGTCAACTCCCGTATGCCGCACGCCGGTTCGGGCGGACCCCGCGGCGGGGCACCGGCCCGGCGGCACACACGGGGGACGCTTTGTGGGGGGACGGATGGATTTCGGAACTCAGGGTTCGCCCGCCCCGGCCGAGCTCGCCTGGCTGCGTGCGGTCGACGCCTACACCGTGGGCGCCTATCCGCAGGCGGAGGAGGAGTTCCGGGCCGCGGTACGGCTCGATCCGTCGATGGCCGACGCCTGGCTCGGCCTGCACGCACTGCGCGCCGACACCTCCATCGCCCTGCTGCGGATGCACCGCCACCGCGACCGCTTCGGCGAGATGCGCTCCCGGCACCGACGCACCCTCAACTCCTGGTACTGGCTGGGCTGGTGGGTGCAGCCGGTGCTGGAGACCGGCCGCGACCTGCTGCTGGCACACGCCTCGCACTGGCTCGACGGCCGGCACGTCGCCGAGCTCGACCAGGCACTGGCCGGCTGCCCGCCGGTCGACACCGACCCCCAGGTGCGCTTCCTGCACGCCTGCCGCGCCTACCTCGTCAAGGACTGGGACCAGCTCGTCCGGCACACCGACCCACTGCTCGGCGACCCGGTGCTGGGCATCGAGGCCGGGCTGTTCGGCGGGATGGCGCGGGTGCGGCTGGAGATGTACGGGCAGGCCGAGCCGCTGCTGTCGGCCGCGCTGATGCGGTGCCGTAGCGAGCAGCCGCAGCGCAAGGAGCTGCGCTACTGGCTCGCCCGCGCGCACGAGGGCACCGGCCGCAGCGCCGCGGCGCTCCCCCTCTACCGCGCGGTGCACCGGGTGGACCCGGCGTTCATGGACACCGCGGCCCGGCTCGCCGCGATCGCCGAGGTGGACGGTCTGGACGAGGGCGCGGACCTGGCCGCGGTCTCCGCGTCCGGGCTCGGCCAGGAGGCCGGCGGCGACCTGGACCCGCTGGCGCCGCTCGATCCCGTCGACGGCCGCGAGCTGCTGGCGACCGGTGAGGCGGACGGGCCGGACGGCGATCCGCTCGGCGCCGCCCCGGCCGGCGGCGATCCGGCCGCGGCCCGGGCCAAGGCCACGGTGCCGGGAGCGCGCGGCACCGAGCGGCTGCCCGCCGGACCGGCCGATCCGGTGCTGCTGGAGAAGGCGCTGGCGGAGCTGGAGCGGATGGTCGGCATGGAGCCGGTCAAGCGGCAGGTACGGGCGCTCTCGGCCCAGCTGCGGATGGCCCGGCTGCGGGCGAGCCAGGGCCTGCCGGTACAGCCGCCGAAACGGCACTTCGTCTTCTCCGGGCCGTCGGGCACCGGCAAGACCACCGTCGCCCGGATACTCGGGCGGGTCTTCTACGCGCTGGGGCTGCTCGGCGGCGACCACCTCGTGGAGGCCCAACGCGCCGATCTCGTGGGCGAGTTCCTCGGACAGACCGCCGTCAAGGCCAATGAACTGATCGACTCCGCGCTGGGCGGCGTGCTCTTCGTCGACGAGGCGTACAGCCTGTCCAACTCCGGCTACAGCAAGGGCGACGCCTACGGAGACGAGGCGCTGCAGGTGCTGCTCAAGCGCGCCGAGGACAACCGGGACCGGCTGGTGGTCATCCTCGCCGGCTACCCGGAGGGCATGGACCGGCTGCTGGCCGCCAATCCGGGGCTGTCCTCGCGGTTCACCACCCGGGTCGACTTCCCCAGTTACCGGCCGCTGGAGCTGACCGCCATCGGGGAGGTCCTGGCCGCGGAGAACGGCGACCGCTGGGACGAGGAGGCCCGCGACGAGCTGTGCAGCATCAGCGGCCATGTCGTCGACCAGGGCTGGATCGACGAGCTGGGCAACGGCCGCTTCCTGCGCACCCTCTACGAGAAGAGCTGCGCCTACCGCGACCTGCGGCTGTCCACCTGGCAGGGCGCCCCCACCCGCGACGACCTCGCGACCCTGCGACTGCCGGATCTGATGCAGGCGTACGGCGAGGTGCTGTCGGGGCGGGGGCCGGAGTCACCGGGCTTCTGACGCGGCCGGAGTCACCGGGCTTCCGATGCGGCCGGAGTCACCGGGCTTCCGATGCGGCCGGCGGTGGTCCTTCCCTAGCGCGCCATCGCCCGGTCCTCGGCGGGCAGGGACGACTCGTCACGGGGTTCCGCGAGCCGGTCCTGCGAGGTGCGGGAGGCCGGCGTCCGGCGGTGCGCCGGGTCGCGGACCTCGCCCACCAGCATTTCCAGCACGTCCTCCAGGGCGACCAGGCCGAGCACCCGGCCACTGGGGTCGGCGACCGCCGCCAGGTGGGAGGCGGCCCGCCGCATCGCCGTCAGGGCGTCGTCCAGTGGCAGCTCGGCGCGCAGCGTGGTCATCGGGTGCCAGACCCGCTGGGGCACCGCACGGTCCCGTTCCTCCAGGTCGAGGACGTCCTTGACGTGCAGATAGCCCATGTAGGCGCCACCGGGGGCGCACACCGGGAAGCGGGAGTAGCCGGTGCGTACGGTCAGCTCCTCGACCTGGCGGGGCGTCACGGTCGGCTCGACGGTGATCAGCGCCGCCCGGTCCAGCAGGACGTCCGTGACGGGGCGGCTGCCGAGCTCCAGGGCGTCGGAGAGGCGCTCCTGCTCGGCCGGTTCGAGCAGGCCGGCCTGGCCGGAGTCCTCGACCAGATGGGTCAGCTGCTCGCTGGTGAAGACCGCCTCGACCTCGTCCTTCGGCTCGACCCGGAAGAGCCGGAGCACTCCGTGGGCGCAGGCGCCGAGCAGGGCGGTCACCGGACGGCACAGCCGGGCGAAGGCCACCAGGCCGGGGCTGAACCACAGGGCGGTCTTCTCGGGCGCCGCCATCGCCAGGTTCTTCGGGACCATCTCGCCGATGACGAGGTGCAGGAAGACCACCAGCGCCAGGGCGATGACATAGCCGAGCGGATGGATCAGGGCGGCGGGCAGCCGGACCGCCTCGAACAGGGGTTCCAGGAGGCGGGCGACGGTCGGTTCGGCGACCGCGCCGAGGGTCAGGGAGCAGACGGTGATGCCGAACTGTGCGGCGGCCATCATCTGCGGGAGGTTCTCCAGACCGTGCAGCACCCGGCGGGCCTGTTTGGAGCCCTCGGTGGCCAGCGGTTCGATCTGGGAGCGGCGGACCGAGACCAGGGCGAACTCGGCGCCGACGAAGAAGCCGTTGGCGAGCACGAGCAGTACCGCGAACAGCAGCTGGGCCAGGATCATCGGGCCACCTCCGCACCGGCCGCGACGGGCTCACGGGTGACCGGCGCGGCGGGCGCGGTCCGAACGATCCTTATCCGCTCGGCGCGGTGGTGCGCGACCAGCCGCACCCGCAGCCGCCAGCCGTCGAGTTCGGCGGTGTCACCGGGGGCCGGGATCCGCCCGAGTATGTGTGCCACCAGTCCCGCCACCGTTTCGTACGGCCCCTCGGGGGCCTCCAGGCCGATCCGCCGCAGGGTGTCCACCCGGCAGCCGCCGTCGGCGTCCCAGGCGGGGCGGCCCTCCTCGGGTGGCGCCTGCCCGAGTTCGGGCAGGTCCACCCGGTCGTGCTCGTCGCGGACCTCGCCGACCAGTTCCTCGATGATGTCCTCGAGGGTGACCACGCCGGCCGTGCCGCCGTACTCGTCGACGACGACGGCTATCGGCTGTTCGCTGCGCAGCCGCTCCAGCAGCGGCTGCACCGGCAGGGTCTCGGGCACCAGCAGCGGCGGCACCGCGATCCGGACCGCCGGGGTGCGCAGCCGCTCGTCGGCCGGGACGGCCAGGGCGTCCTTGAGGTGGACCATGCCGACGACCTCGTCGAGCCGGGTGCGGTAGACGGGGAAGCGGGACAGGCCGGTGGCGCGGGTGAGGTTCACGACGTCCTCGGCGGTCGCGGAGGCCTGCAGGGCGCTGACCCGGACCCGCGGGGTCATCACGTTCTCCGCGGTCAGGTCGGCCAGCGAGAGGGTGCGGACGAAGAGGTCCGCGGTGTCCTGCTCGATGGCGCCGGCCCGGGCGGAGTGCCGGGCCAGCGAGACCAGTTCGCCGGGGGTGCGGGCGGAGGCCAGTTCGTCGGTCGGCTCCACGCCCAGGGCGCGGACGAGCCGGTTGGCGACGGTGTTCAGCAGGGTGATCACCGGCCGGAAGAAGCGGGAGAAGGCCCGCTGCGGGCCGGCCACGACGCGGGCCACCGGCAGCGGTTTGGACACCGCCCAGTTCTTGGGCACCAGCTCGCCGACGACCATCTGGACGGCGGAGGCCAGCAGCATGCCGAGGACGACGGCGATGCCGGGGACCGCGCCCTTGGGCAGCCCGGTCGCGAGCAGCGGGCCGGACAGGACGTCGGCCAGCGCGGGCTCGGCGAGCATACCGACCACCAAGGAGGTGATGGTGATGCCGAGTTGGGTGCCGGAGAGCTGGAAGGAGAGTTCGCGCAGTGCGGAGACGACGGTGCCGGCCCGGCGGTCGCCGTCGGCCGCGGCCCGTTCGGCGTCCGCCTTCTCGACGGTGACGAGGCCGAACTCGGCGGCCACGAAGAATCCGTTGGCGAGGATCAGGACGAGGGCCGCCGCGAGCAGCAGCAGGGGGCCGGTCATGCCGCCGCCCCCGTGGTATGCGGAGGGGCGGCGCAGGTACTACAGGACGATCCGTCCATTGCCGGAGGGAGTCACTCCTCGGGTCGGGTTGGGCCCACGAAGGGGCGGGGCGCGGGGTGCGTCCCGGAGAACAGAGTAAACAGCGGGGCCCGTGTTAGGGCAGGCTCATCAGGCCGTGTGGTCGAGCGCACCGTGCTTCTCGGTGAGGTCGCGCAGCGCACGGGCGTCCTGAATGGCCTGATTTCGGGCGATACCGGGCTGGATGCCCATGGCGGGCAGGCTGGTGCCGTCGGCCAGGTCGAGATGGACCCAGGGGTCACCCTGCCGGAGGTTGACCCGGACGATCTGGGCCCAGGCCAGTTCGCGCCGGGTGGTGAGGTTGACGACCGTGACGCCCTCCTGCCGCGCGACCACCTTGGGGCGGGCCAGCAGCAGGAGGACGGCGCCCACCAGCAGTCCGGTGACGATGAAGCTGATCCGCTCACCGCCGGTCAGCTTCGGCAGCGCCAGCGCGATCGCCGTGAGAGCGGCGAGCTGGGCGAGGCCGACGGCGTACAGCACGACCCGGGTACGGGTCGGCCGGAACGTCACCGGGAGGCTGGGCAGGGGCGCGGACACGTCGTCGTCGGTCTTTCCGTCGGGGGGTGAGGCGGTACGGGCCGGTCAGAGCCGGCAGGCGTGGATGCCGGTGGTCAGGATCGCCCGGGCGCCGAGGTCGTAGAGCTCGTCCATGATGCGCTGGGCGTCCTTGGACGGGACCATGGAACGGACCGCGACCCAGCCCTCGTGGTGCAGCGGGGAGACGGTCGGCGACTCCAGGCCGGGGGTCAGCGCGACGGCCTTCTCGACGTGCTCGACCCGGATGTCGTAATCCATCATCACGTACCGGCGGGCCACCAGGACGCCCTGCATGCGGCGGAGGAACTGGCGCACCTTCGGGTCGTCGTCCGGGGCGCCGGTGCCGCGGATGACCACGGCCTCCGACTTGAGGATCGGCTCGCCGATGATCTCCAGTCCGGCGTTGCGCAGGGTGGTGCCGGTCTCCACCACGTCCGCGATGACCTCGGCCACACCGAGCTGGATGGCGGTCTCCACCGCGCCGTCGAGACGGACGACCGAGGCGTCCACGTCGTTCTCGGCGAGGTGCTTCCTGACCAGGCCCGCGAAGGAGGTCGCGACCGTCATGCCGCCGAACTCGCTGACGTCCTTGGCGGTGCCGGGACGGGTGGCGTAGCGGAAGGTCGAGCCGGCGAAACCGAGCTGGAGGATCTCCTCGGCCGGCGAGCCGGAGTCCAGCAGCAGGTCACGGCCGGTGATGCCGATGTCGAGCTTGCCGGAACCGACGTACACCGCGATGTCGCGCGGGCGCAGGAAGAAGAACTCGACCTCGTTCTCGGCGTCGACCAGGACCAGTTCGCGGCGGTCCTTGCGCTGGCGGTAGCCGGCCTCATGCAGCATCGCCGACGCAGGCTCGGACAGTGAACCCTTGTTGGGGACAGCGATGCGCAGCATGAGAGCGAGTTCCTTTGCGGGTGAGGGTGTTGGGGCGGGTGCCTGGGGTGGTTCAGAGGTGGGCGTAGACGTCGTCGAGGGAGATGCCCTTGGCGACCATCATGACCTGGAGGTGGTAGAGGAGCTGGGAGATCTCCTCGGCGGCGGCCTCGTGCGATTCGTACTCGGCGGCCATCCAGACCTCGGCGGCCTCCTCGACGACCTTCTTGCCGATCGTATGGACACCGGCCTGCACCAGCTCGGCGGTACGGGAGGTGGCGGGGTCGCCGGTGGCGGCCTTCTGCTGGAGCTCTGCGAACAGCTCCTCGAACGTCTTCTTGGACATGATGGTGACTACCCTACGCGGTCGCCCCCTCGCATCAGCGCCAGGGCTCCGACACGGTGCGCAGGGTGGCCGCGGTGGCGACCGCGGCGGTGACCGCTTCGTGGCCCTTGTCCTCCGTGGAGCCCTCCAGGCCCGCACGGTCCAGTGCCTGCTCCTCGGTGTCGCAGGTCAGCACGCCGAAGCCGACCGGTACGCCGGTGTCCACCGAGACCTGGGTCAGGCCCTGGGTGACGCCCTGGCAGACGTAGTCGAAGTGCGGGGTGCCGCCCCGGATGACCACGCCGAGCGCGACCACGGCGTCGTAGCCGCGGCCGGCCAGGACCTTGGCGACGACCGGCAGCTCGAAGGTGCCGGGGACCCGCAGCAGGGTGGGCTCGTCGATGCCGAGCTCGGTCAGCGCCCGCAGTGCGCCGTCGACCAGGCCGTCCATCACCTTTTCGTGCCACTGCGCGGCGATGACGGCCACCCGCAGGTCGCCACAGTTCTTCACGGTCAGTTCGGGTGCGCCCTTGCCGCTCACGGTTCTCCTCGTACGGATGTGGTGCCGGTTGGTGGTGATGTAACAGGGGTTGGGGGTTGGATCACTGGTTGTGGCAGGTGCCGGGGTCGGCAGGGGGTGCGGCGTCAGCCGCTCCGGTGGAGCCGGTGCTCGCACCGGGCAACCAGGGGAGGTCGTGGCCCATACGGTCCCGCTTGGTGCGCAGGTACCGCAGGTTGTGCTCGCCGGCCTGGACGGGCATCGGCTCGCGGCCGGTGACCTTCAGGCCGTGCCGCACCAGGGCCGCGGTCTTGTCGGGGTTGTTGGTCATCAGGCGCAGCGAGCGCACGCCCAGGTCCGCGAGCATCTGCGCGCCGGCCGCGTAGTCGCGGGAGTCGGCGGGCAGGCCCAGTTCGAGGTTGGCGTCGAGGGTGTCCCGGCCGCGTTCCTGGAGTTCGTAGGCGCGCAGCTTGGACAGCAGGCCGATGCCGCGTCCCTCGTGGCCGCGGAGGTAGATCACCACGCCGCGGCCGGCGTCGCTGACCCGCTGCAGCGAGGCCTCCAGCTGGGGGCCGCAGTCGCAGCGCAGGGAGTGGAAGATGTCGCCGGTCAGGCACTCGGAGTGGACCCGGACCAGGACGTCCTCGCCGTCCCCGAGGTCGCCGGCGACCAGCGCGATGTGCTCGACGCCGTCGACGGTGGAACGGTAGCCGTACGCGGTGAACTCGCCGTGCGCGGTGGGCAGCCGGGTGGTGGCCTCGCGGCGGACGGTCGGTTCGGACGAGCGGCGGTAGGCGATCAGGTCCTCGATGGAGATGATCGACAGGCCGTGCTTGCGGGCGAACGGGACGAGCTCGGGCAGCCGCAGCATCGTGCCGTCCTCACCGGCGATCTCCACGATCGCGGCGGCCGGGCGCAGTCCGGCCAGCCGGGCGAGGTCGACGCCGGCCTCGGTGTGGCCGTTGCGGACCAGCACGCCGCCGGGCCTGGCGCGAAGCGGGAAGATGTGGCCGGGCCGGACGAAGTCGCCGGGGGTGGACTCGCCGGCGGCCAGCAGGCGCAGGGTGGTGGCGCGGTCCGCGGCGGAGATCCCGGTGGAGACGCCGTGCGCGGCGGTGGCGTCGACGGAGACGGTGAAGGCGGTCCGCATCGACTCGGTGTTGTGCTCGACCATCTGCGGGAGTTCCAGCCGGTCCAGCTCCGGGCCCTCCATGGGCGCGCAGATCAGTCCGCGGCATTCGCTCATCATGAAGGCGACGACCTCGGGGGTGGCCTTCTCGGCGGCGATGACGAGGTCGCCCTCGTTCTCGCGGTTCTCGTCGTCCACGACGACGACCGGGCGGCCGGCGGCGATGTCGGCGATGGCCCGCTCGACGGGGTCCAGGACGAGGGAGTCGTCCGCGTCGTACCAGCTCTTGAGGGCGGTCATGCTCGTGCTCCCTTGTTCGCTTCTCCGCCTGCGCGGCGCAGAGGTGCAGCCTTCGTTGTTGTCTGCGACCCGGCGGCCGCGCACGCGTCGCTCACGAGAGTGCTCCTTCCAGGACGGGGCGATCTGCGAGGGCGCGCGAGCGCAGCCACCAGTCGCGCATGCCCCACACGACGAGGGCGAGGTAGACGACGTAGACGAGGCCGGAGAAGGCGAGTCCGCTGCTGAAGGCGAGCGGTACGCCGACCACGTCGACCAGCAGCCAGGCGAACCAGAACTCGACCAGACCGCGGGCCTGGGCGACCATCGCGGCGATCGTGCCGACGAAGATGTAGGCGTCCGGCCAGGGGTTCCAGGACAGTTGCGGGAAGAGGGTGAACAGGCCGCCGACGGCGGCGGTGCCCAGCGCCGTGCCGGCGAGCAGCAGGCCGCGCTCGCGCCAGCCGGCGAAGCGTACGGCGATGGAGCCGTCCTGCGCCTGCCGGCGGCCGCGCTGCCACTGCCGCCAGCCCCACAACGCCACGCCCATGACCAGGAGTTGCTTGCCGACGCCGCCGCTGAGGTGGGCGGAGGCGTAGGCGGCGACGAGGATCACGCCGGAGAGGAACTGGGCCGGCCAGGTCCACAGGGAGCGCCGCCAGCCGAGCGCCAGGGCGGCCAGACCGATGGTGTTGCCGATCATGTCCGACCAGATGACGTGCTGCCCGAAGGCGGTGAACGCCTCACTCGTCAGCCAGTGGCCCACGGGCGCCAGGGTCGCCTCGAAGGCCTGCTTGACCAGGCCGTGGCCGGCGATGTCGCCGACGGCCCCCAGGACGCTCACCGGTCCATCTCCTTGATCTCCTCGATGTCGTTGAGGTCCGCGGAGCCGCGGCCCAGCAGCCGCTCGACGTACTTGGCGAGGACGTCGACCTCGAGGTTCACCGGGTCGCCGGGCTGCTTGATGCCCAGGGTGGTGAGCGCGAGGGTGGTCGGGATGAGGCTGATGGTGAAGTAGTCGTCGGCGGCCTCGACGACGGTGAGGCTGACGCCGTCGACGGTGATGGAGCCCTTCTCGACGACGTAACGGGACAGCGCGGCCGGCAGCGCGATCTTGACGATCTCCCAGTGTTCGGCGGGGGTGCGCCCCATGATGGTGCCGGTGCCGTCGACGTGGCCCTGGACGAGGTGTCCGCCGAGCCGTCCGCCGAGTGCCATGGGGCGCTCCAGGTTGACCCGCGAGCCGGCGGTCAGCGCACCGAGGCTGGAGCGGTTCAGCGTCTCGGCCATCACATCGGCGGTGAACTCACCGTCGGCGGTGTCCACGACGGTCAGACAGACGCCGTTGACCGCGATCGAGTCGCCGTGCTTGGCGTCCTCGGTGACGACGGGACCACGGAGCCGGAACCGGGAGGCATCGCCGAGGTCCTCGACGGCGACGACCTCTCCCAGTTCTTCGACGATTCCGGTGAACACTTCAGTTCTCCTCGGGGAAAGCGGGGCGAAGGGGCGTGGCGGTGATGCGCAGATCGGGACCGAGCCGTTGGGTGTCGGTCACGTCGAGCCGCAACGCCTGGACGAGAGTGGTGATTCCGGCGTCGCCGACGGCGGCCGGTCCGGCGCCGAGCAGCACCGGTGCGAGATAGCCGACGACCTTGTCGACGGCCCGGGCGGCGAGGAAGGCCCCGGCGAGCGTGGGCCCGCCTTCGAGCAGTACGGAGCGGACGTCCCGCTCGTACAGGGCTTTCAGCAGGGCGGGGATGGACAGGCCGGGCCCGCCGGCGGCGCGGGGCAGCCGGACGAGCGGGGCGAGACCTTCGAGGTGGCTGGCGTCGGCGTCCTCGGCGACCGCGATCAGGGTGGGTGCGGTGCCGTCCAGGACGCGGGCGCCGGGCTTGACGGCGGTGGCACCGGAGTCGACGACGACCCGCAGCGGCTGGCTGATCTCGTCGTCGGTGAGCCCGGTGATCCGGGCGCCGAGCTGCGGGTCGTCGGCGCGGGCGGTGCCGGAGCCGACGATCACCGCGTCCGCGGCGGCCCGCAGCCGGTGCACGTCGGCGCGCGACTCGGGCGAGGAGATCCAGCGGCTGGTGCCGTCGGCGGCGGCGATCCGGCCGTCGAGGGTGGCGGCGTACTTCCACAGCACGAAGGGGCGGCCGCGCAGGACGGCGGTCAGCCACGCCTCGTTGCCGGCCGCGGCCTCGTCGGCGAGCAGTCCGCCCTCGACGTCGATACCGGCCTCGGCCAGGGTGACGGCGCCGCCGGTGGCGGCCGGGGTGGGGTCGGAGACCGCGTAGACGACCCGGGCGATCCCGGCGTCGATCAGCGCCCGGGCGCAGGGGCCGGTGCGGCCGGTGTGGTTGCAGGGTTCGAGGGTGACCAGGGCGGTGCCGCCCCGGGCGCGTTCGCCCGCGGCGCGCAGTGCGTGGATCTCGGCGTGCGGGCCGCCGGCGCGCTGGTGCCAGCCCTCACCGACGGTGCGGCCGTCGGAGTCCAGGATGACGCAGCCGACCACGGGGTTGGGGCTGGTGTGCCCGAGGCCGCGGGCGGCGAGCTCGATGGCGCGGCGCATCGCCGCGGTCTCGACGGGGGCTGGGGTGGCCACCGGGTCCTCCTGCCTCTTCGGGCACGGACTCCGGGGCTGTCTGGACGACAGGAAGCGGAACGACGCAAGGGGGGACACCGCGCCGGAAAGGGAAGCGCCCGCCCGGATATGACCGGAAGACGCCGCCGACGGCGGTGTACCGAAGCTCGCCCGCCGCGCACTGCCTCCCATCCGGACTTTCACCGTCGGTGCAGGAATTTCACCTGCTCAACCGGCCGCTGGATGCGGACGGGTCGCGGACTGTTACCGCCGGTTCGGAATTACACCGACCCCGGAGTGCGCTGCTGCTCTTATGTCAGTACAGCTTCAGTCTGCCACGGCCGATCGTCGCCCATGCGGGCGAACCGCTGTGGGCTGCCTCACAGCGCCCGGCGTGCCGCGATGTCACGGACGGGGCCGCTGCTCCGTCATGAGGGGGACCTTTCGCACCCGGGGACGCAGCTGTCCCCTCGCACTCCAAGGACTGATCCGCGATGGCAACAATTCTGGTGACCGGCGGTACGGGCACGCTCGGCCGCCCGCTGGTCGAGCGGCTGCTCGCCGACGGGCATGAGGTCCGCTCGGTGAGCCGGCGGCCGCACACCGGCACCGAACGGCCGCGGCTGCGGTCGTTGGCCCTCGATCTGCACGAAGGTACCGGCCTGGCGGAGGCGGTGGCGGGGGTGGACACCGTCGTGCACTGTGCCACCACGCCGTCCGGTGGCGACGCGGAGGCGGCCCGGCCGCTGCTCGACGCGGCCAAGGCGGCGGGGGTGCCGCATCTGGTCTACATCTCGATCGTCGGGGTGGACCGGGTGCCGATCGGCTACTACCGGACCAAGCTCGCGGTGGAGCGGATGATCGAGGACTCCGGCATCGGCTGGACGGTGCTGCGGACGACGCAGTTCCACGATCTGGTGCTCCAGATGGTCAAGGCGGGTGCCCGGTCGCCGGTGGTGCCGGTGCCGACCGGGGTCCGGGTGCAGCCGGTGGAGGTCCGCGAAGTGGCCGCGCGGCTGGCCGAGTTGGCGGCCGGGGAACCCGCCGGGCGGGTCACGGACATGGGCGGGCCCGAGGTGATCCCGGCCCGGGAGCTGGTGCGGGCGACGCTCGATGCGGGTGGGCGGCGCCGGTTGCTGATGCCGGTGTGGCTGCCGGGCGCGGCCGCCGCGGCGTTCCGCCGGGGCGGGAACCTCACCCCGGAGCACGCCGTCGGGGTGCGGACCTACGCGGAGTTCCTGGCGGAACGGGCGGGCGGCGGGGCGGCGCACTGAACCCGCGCCGGCCGGGGCCGCCGGGCCGGGCCGCCGGGCCGGGACCGGGACGCCTCCGCGCGGAACGGGCTCAGCCCGGCGGGGCGAACAGTGCGTTCTGGGCCGCGTCGCGGGCGGCGAGGACCGCGCCGCGCAGGACCGCCCGGCCGCCGACCGTGCCGGCCCGTACGTCGGTGCGCAGCGGGGAGAGCCGGGCCAGCCGGCCGGCGACCCGGTCGGCCAGCGCGGCGCCGCCGGCCAGGCCGATCTCGCCGCCGAGGACGACGCAGCCGGGGTCGAGGATCGCGCAGACGGCCGCCGCGCCGAGGGCGACCCGGTCGGCCAGGGCGTCGAGGAAGGCGCCGCCCGCCGCGCCGGCACCGCGTTCCTCGGCGGCGACGGCGGCGTGGACCAGGGCCTCGGCGGGCGGGGCTTCGGTGGGGCCGGCTCGGTCCGCGGGTTCGCCGGGCGGGGCGGCGAGGCCGTGCTCGGCCGCCAGGGCGCAGATCGCCGCGGAGCCGGCGAGGGAGTGGAAGCCGCCCTCGCAGCCGGTGGCGGAGGGCAGGGCGCCGGTGCCGGGGACGGGGAGGAAGCCGATCTCGCCGGTGCCGCCCGAGGCGCCGCGGCGCAGCGCGCCGTCCAGGACGACCGCGGCGCCGGTGCCGTGGCCGAGCCAGAGCAGGACGAAGGTGTCGTGGTCGCGGGCCGCGCCCTCGCGCTGTTCGGCGAGGGCGGCGAGGTTGACCTCGTTCTCCAGCAGGACCGGGGCGGCCGTCCGGGTGCGCAGGGTGTCGACCAGGGTGGCGTGCCAGGACGGCATCCGGTCGGTGCCACCGAGCCGGCCGGTGGCGGGGTCGACCAGGCCGGGCGCGCCGACCGCGAAGGTGTGCGGCCGGTCGGCGCCGGCCGCGGTGAGCGCCTTGTCGACCACGGCGAGGGCGGTGGCGACGGCCGCGTCAGGGGTCTCGTCCGGGCCTACGGGGGCGGAGCGTTCGGCGCGTACCCGGCCGAGGAGGTCGGCGACCGCGACCGTGACGCCGTGGGTGCGCAGGTCGAGGCCGACGAGGTGGGCCCGGTCGGCGACGATGCCGTAGAGACGGGCGTTGGGTCCGCGCCGCTGTGCGCCGCTCTCCCCGACGACGGCGATCAGTCCGGCCTGCTGGAGGCGTTCGACGAGGTCGGCCACGGTCGGCCGGGACAGCCCGGTCAGGATCTTGAGCTGACCGGCCGTCAACGGGCCGTCGGACTGGAGGAGTTGGAGGGCCAGCCGGTCGTTGATCAGCCGGGCGGTGGCCGGGGAGGCGGTGCGGCCGGCGGCTGCCGCGCGCGGTGGATGCATGGCGGGATTGTTCCCTCCGGTCGGGCCAACGCCCTTATTATCAGGCAGGGTTCCTGATAATTTACCGCCCATGGCTGGCACCGGCGTCCCCGACGGCTCCCTCCCTCTCGGCCCCCCGCTCCCCCAGGACCGGCTGCGCCGCGCCCGCCGGGCCGTCGCGCTGGTCTTCCTCGTCCACGGCTCGGTCACCGGAAACTTCGCCACCCGTATCCCCTGGATCCAGGACCACGCCGGCGTCTCCCCCGGCCAACTCGGCCTGGCCCTGGCCTTCCCCGCGATCGGCGCGTCGCTGGCCATGCCGCTGGCCGGCCGGATCAGCCACCGCCTCGGCGCCCGGACGGCACTGCGCGCACTGCTCGCCCTGTGGACCCTCTCGCTGGTCCTGCCCGCCCTCTCCCCCGGCCTGTACGCGCTCTGCGCGGCGCTGCTGGTGTACGGCGCGGTCTCCGGCATGGCGGACGTCGCGATGAACGCCCTCGGCGTGGAGACCGAGGACCGGCTCGGGCGGCCGATCATGTCGGGGCTGCACGGGATGTGGAGCGCGGGCACGCTGCTCGGCTCGGCGGCCGGCACCCTCGCCGCGCACGCCGGATGGGACGCCAGGCTCCATCTGGCCGGTGCCGCGCTGGTGTTGACCCTGCTGGGCGCGGCCGCCTGTCAGGGCGTGCTGGACCTGCGCAGCGCACCCGAGGAGCATCCGCCGCCGCGGTTCGCGCTGCCGCCGAAGTCGGCCCTGGTCATCGGGGCCATCGGGTTCTGCGCGGTGTTCGCCGAGGCCGCCGGCCTGGACTGGTCGGCGGTCTTCCTCCGCGACCGATTGGGCACGGACGCGGGCCTGGCGGCCGCCTCGACCACCGCCTTCGCCTGCACCATGACGGCCGCGCGGCTGGCCGGCGACAAGGTGGTGGCCCGCTTCGGCGCGGTGCGCACGGTGCGGGCCGGGGGCGGGCTGGCGGCGGCCGGCGGGCTGCTGATCGTCGCGGCCGGCCACCCGGTGACGGCGATGGCCGGGTTCGGGCTGATCGGCCTGGGCATCGCGGTGGTGGTCCCGCTGGCCTTCGCGGCCGCCGCGCGCAGCGGTCCGGCGCCGAGCCAGGCGATCGCGGGGGTCGCCACG
Organism: Streptomyces sp. NPDC059649; assembly: GCF_042734445.1. Lineage (NCBI taxonomy): Bacteria > Bacillati > Actinomycetota > Actinomycetes > Kitasatosporales > Streptomycetaceae > Streptomyces > Streptomyces sp. NPDC059649. The sequence continues at coordinate 106,292 of NZ_JBHWDV010000019.1, read as the reverse complement.
ATCACCTACACGTCCGGGCTGATCGCCCCGTCCGCGATCGGCGGGATCGCCCAGGCGAGTTCGCTCACGGTGTCCTTCGCGCTGGTCACGGCGCTGGCCTGCGGTCTGGTGGTGGGCGCCCGGGTGCTGCGGGTGCCGGCCCTTACGGCCTCGGGCGGCGCGCCCGCGGTGGCGGACGACCTGGAACGGTCCTGAGCCGGAGCGGTGCCGGCCGCGGCCCGCTCCCGGTCCGGCGGATCAGGCCGCGTCCGCTCCCGTCTCCGGCCCGACGGCCGGCGCGTCCGCCTGCGTGGGGCTCAGCTCATGACCGTGTCTCACTCCTGTGACCGGAAGCTGGTCAGGGCGGCTGCCACGGCGCCGGTGAGCAGCACCGCGAGCCAGCAGCCGGAGACCAGGAAGGGGTGCTGGCCGGGGAAGGACGCGCCGGGCTGGACCGGGTTGCCCCACAGGTGGCGGATGGCGTCGGCCACCGCGGTGACCGGGTTCCATGCCACCACCGGGCGGAGCCATCCGGGCATGGCGGAGGCCGAGAAGACCGCGTCCGAGAGGAAGGTGCAGACGACCAGGGCGAGGGCCGCGATCGAGTCGACGGACTCGATGTTGCTGACGGTCATCCCCAGCGCGATGCCCACCCATACGGTGACCAGGATGAACAGGGCGGCGACGCCGAAACCGGCGAGGACCGACAGCGCATCACCGTGGACCCGCCATCCGATGGCCAGTCCGACGAGGCTGATCACCACGAGGACCCCGAGGCCGATCAGCAGGTCACCCAGCGCGTGCGCGGTCAGCACCGCCGCCCGGGAGATCGGCAGCGACCGGAAGCGGTCCATGAGTCCGGCCCGCCGGTCGAGGGCGACGCTGACCGCCGTGGGTCCCACCCCGGCCAGACCGATCTGTGCGGTGATGCCGGCCATCAGGTACTCCTGATAGGCGCCGCCGTGCGGGGCCACGATGGCGTTCTTGAACAGGTAGCCCACGGCGAGCAGCATCACCAGCGGGTTCATCACGAGCCCCACCATGCGTCCCGGGGCCCGGCGGAGGTGGCGCAGACGGCGGCCGGCCAGGGCGACGGTCTCCCTGACCACGCCGGCGGCGGACGGTCCGGCGGTGGTGTCGACGGTGAGGGTGCTCATGCCTGCCTTCCAGGGCGCCGCGACGCGAGTCGGCGCAGGTCGTCGTCGATGATCTGCCCGATCGCCGCTTGGGGCCCGGGGTGCATCAGGTACTCGTGCTCGTGCGGTACGTCGTGCCGGTGCACCGCGCCGGTCACGTGCGGCCGCCAGCGCCGGACGGAGTGCGTGGTGGCGGCCGCGGAGCGTTCGGCGGCGGCGACCACCAGCGTCATCTCGCCCCGGTGGCGGCCCGGTCGGAAGCGGGCCGCCAGGTCGGCGTGGTGCCGCATGGTGGCCAGCAGCCGCTCGACGTCCTCGGTGGCGAGCCGGGCGAACGTCCCGCCGTGCCGGCGGAGGGTGCGCGCGACGGACTCGGCGCCGCCGTCCGCCGCCCCGGCCGCGTCCTCGTGCCCGAGGTACGCGAGGAAGCGCACCAGGAGTTCCCGGTCGCCGGCCAGGGGGCCGTCGTGGGCGGGGTCGTGCGGATAGGCGTCGAGGTTGGCGAGGTAGGCCACGCGCTCCCCGTCGTCCTGGAGCCGGACGGCCAGGTGGTGGGCGAGCAGTCCGCCGTAGGACCAGCCCATCAGGTGGTACGGGCCCTCGGGCTGGATCCGCCGGATCAGTGCGAGGTGGTCCTCGGCCTGTGCCTCCAGGGTGGCCGGGGGTGCGCCGCCGCTCGCCTGCGGCGCCTGCAGGCCGTACAGCGGGCGGGCCGGGTCGAGGTGGGCGGCCAGGCCGAGGTACGGAAGGCTGAGTCCCAGCCCGCCGTGCAGGCACCACAGGGGCGGCAGTTCACCGGTGGGCCGGATGGGCAGCAGGGGGGCGAACGGGTCCAGGGCGCCCGCGTCGAGCCCGCCGGCCGTCCACTGCTCCTCCAGGTGCCGGACCGTGACGTGGCCCGGGGCCGTCGGGCGGCGGCGGGCCAGCGCGGCCAGGGCGGCGACGGTGCGTTCGGTGAAGACCTCCGCGACGGCGATCCGCAGGCCGTCCTTGGCCAGGTGGGAGACCAGTTGGACGCTGCCGATGCTGTTGCCCCCGAGCTCGAAGAAGTCGTCCTCGGCGCCGACCCCGGCCACCCCGAGCACCTCGGCGAAGGCGTCGGCGACCAGCCGCACCGTCCCGGCCGCGGGTGGCCGGGACGGTGTGCGGCGCCGCTCGGGCACCGGCAGCGCGGCGACGTCCAGCTTTCCGTGCGCGGTCAACGGCAGCTCCGGCAGGGCCAGCAGGGCCGCGGGCACCATGTGGCCGGGCAGCTTGCGGGCGAGCGCGGCACGCAGCGCCGCGACATCGGGCGCGGTGCCGGCCTCGGGCACCAGGTAGCCGACGAGCCGCAGGTCCCCGGGGCGGTCCTCCCGTGCGACCACGGCCGCCTGGGCCACCCCGGGCTCGTCGGTCAACGCGCTCTCGATCTCGCCCGGTTCGACCCGGAAGCCGCGGATCTTGACCTGCTGGTCGGCCCGGCCCACGTAGTCCAGGTTGCCGTCGGGAAGCCATCGCACGAGGTCTCCGGTGCGGTACATGCGGGAGCCGGGGGCGCCGAAGGGGTCGGCGACGAAGCGTCCCGCGGTCAGCGCCGGGCGGTTGAGGTAGCCCACCGCGAGGCCCGTGCCGCCCACGTAGAGCTCGCCGGTGACCCCGGCCGGCACCGGGGACAGCGCGTCGTCGAGGACGTGGACCCGGTGCCCGGCGACGGGGCGGCCGATGGGGGGACGGCCGGTGTCGAGCGGGTCGCTGACGGTGCAGCAGACCGTGGTCTCGGTCGGGCCGAAGGCGTTGACCATCCGGACGGTGCCGGCCCAGCGCTCGACGAGCTCCGGTGGGCAGGCCGAGCCGGCGACCGCCAGCAGCAGGTCCTCCGGCAGCCGGGTGTCCGGCGGGAGGGAGGCGACCACGACCGGCGGCAGCACGGCGAGGTTGACCGCGTGCCGGTGGAGCGTGTCGGCGAGCGGCTCCCCGGCCCGCCGGTCGTCGTCGGCCTGCACCAGGGTGCCGCCGCTGAACAGCGAGACGCACAGTTCCCACACGGCCGCGTCGAAGCCGAAGGACGCGAACTGCAGGGCCCTGGTGTGGGGTCCGAGCCCGAGGCGGGCCCGGTGGTCGCGGGCGAGATCGGCGGCCGTGGCGTGGCTGACGGCGACGCCCTTGGGCCGCCCGGTGGAACCGGAGGTGTAGATCACGTACGCGAGGTCCGCGGGCGTGAGGGGCCGGGTGCGCTCGTCGTCGGTCAGTGGCCGGGAGGGGCGCGCGGCGACGGACCCGGTGGTCGCGGCGTCGTCGAGCAGCACGGTCCGGTCCGCCGCCACCACGCCGTCGGGCAGCGCGCCGGACGCCCGGACCGCGGTGCAGGTGATCAGGGCCTTCGGCCGGGCGTCGGTCAGCATCTGGGTGATCCGCGCGGTGGGGTAGGCGGGGTCGACCGGGAGGTAGGCCGCGCCGGTCTTGAGCACGGCGAACAGCGCGACCACCAGGTCGGCCGAGCGGGGCAGTGCCAGGGCGACCAGGGTGCCCGGGCCGGCGCCGAGGTCCCGCAGGTGGCGGGCGAGCCGGCCGGCCCGCTCGTCCAGTTCCCGGTAGCTCAGCCGGTCCCGGTCGGAGACGAACGCGGGGTGGCCGGGCTGGTGCCGCGCCCACTGTTCGAACAGGGCCGGCAGGGTGACGGGCGGGGGCGCGGTCCGGCGCCGGTCGACGCTCCACCGGTCCAGGATCTGCCGGCGTTCCTCGGGCGCCAGGACCGTGAGGGAGCTCAGCCGTTCCGTGGGCCGGGTGACCGCGGCGGTCAGCAGCCGGACGAAGCGCTCCGCGAGCCGCTGGGCGGTGGGGCGGGTGTACAGATCGGTGGCGAACTCCAGCCGGCCGGTGAGGCCCGCCGGTCCGTCGGCGTCGTGCTCCTCGGCGATCTCGAAGGCCAGGTCGAACTTGACGCCGAGGCCCACCTCCACCGGGGCGCACTCCAGCCCGTCCAGGGAGAAGCGGGTCCGCGCGGTGTTCTGGAGGATCAGCATGACCTGGAACAGGGACTGGCGCGCCAGCGAGCGGGTGGGGCCCAGTGCCTCCACCAGGCGCTCGAACGGCAGGTCCTGGTGTGCGTAGGCACCGAGGTCGGTCTCCCTGACCCGGTGCAGCAGTTCGCCGAAGGTCGGGTCGCCGCCGGTGTCGGTGCGCAGGACCAGGGTGTTGACGAAGAAGCCGACCAGGTCGTGCAGGGCGGCGTCGGTGCGGCCCGCCACCGGCGTGCCGAGGGGGATGTCGGTGCCGGCGCCCAGTTTGGTGAGCGTGACGGCGAGGGCGGCCTGGAGCACCATGAAGGGGCTGACGCCGGCGGAGACCGCCAGCGCGGCCAGCCGGCGGTGGGTTTCCGCGGGCACCGTGAAGCCGACCGCGTCACCGGCGTGCCCGGCCATCCGCGGCCGGCGGTGGTCGGTGGGCAGCTCCAGTTCCTCGGGCATACCGCGCAAGGCGCGGGTCCAGTGGTCGAGTTGGCGGTTCTGGAGGCTTGCGGGGTCGTCCTCGGCACCGAGCAGGCGCCGCTGCCACAGCGTGAAGTCGGCGTAGGTCACCGGCAGTTCGGGCAGTTCGGGGGCGTGGCCGGCGCGACGTGCCCGGTAGGCCCGGGTGAGTTCACCGGCCAGGACCTCCAGGGACCAGCCGTCGACGGCGATGTGGTGCATCACCAGCAGCAGCACGTGGTGCGTCGGTCCGGCCCTGAACAGCCGGGCGCGCAAGGGGAGTTCGCCGGTGAGGTCGAAGTCGGCCGCGCACTCGTCCGCGAGCCGGGCGGCCAGCTCCCGATCGCCGCCGGTCACCTCGTGCAGCGGCAGGTCCGGCCGGGCCTCGGCGGCGTCCACCACCACCTGGCCGGGAACGCCGGCCAGTTCGGGGTAGACGGTGCGGAGCACCTCGTGGCGGTCGGTGAGGTCGCCCAGCGCCGCGCGCAGCGCGCCGGTGTCCAGGTCGCCGGTGAGGCGGACCGCCGATGTCACGTGGTAGGCGCCGCCGCCGGGGGCGAGGCGGTTGAGGAACCACAGCCGCTGCTGCATGTGCGACAGCGGTACGAAGGACGGCCGCTCCTGCGGGCACAGCGGTTCCCGGGCGGCCGGGGCGGCGGTGAGGTGGGCGGCGAGGGCGGCCGGCGTGCGGTGGTCGAAGAGGGCGCGGACCGACAGTTCCGCCCCGAGCGCGGCCCGGACCCGGCTGACCAGCCGGGTCGCCAGGAGGGAGTGGCCGCCCAGGACGAAGAAGTCGTCGTCCGGGCCGACGTCGGCGCAGCCCAGGGCATCGGCGAACAGGCCGCGCAGGATGTCCAGCGCGGGGGTGCCGGAGGCCGGCAGCGGCCGGGCCGGGGCGGCGGCCGGCGGCTCCGGGAGCCGGGCGCGGTCGACCTTGCCGCTGGGGCCGAGCGGCAGTGCGTCCAGGCGGACGAAGGCGGCCGGGACCATGTAGGAGGGCAGCGCGGCGGCCACCCGTTCGCGGATCCGTGCGGTGTCCGGGCCGGGTTCCGGGGTCACGAGGTAGGCGACGAGCCGTACGTCGTCCGCGCCGTAGGTGCGGGGCACCACCACGGCGTGGGTCACCTCGGGCTGTTCGACCAGGACCGCCTCGATCTCGCCGGGTTCGATGCGGTGGCCGCGGACCTTGATCTGGTGGTCGGCCCGGCCCACGTACTCCAGCTGGCCGTCGGCGTTCCAGCGGGCCAGGTCACCGGTGCGGTACATGCGGGTGCCGGGGGTGCCGTAGGGGTCGGCGACGAAGCGTTCGGCGGTCAGCGCGGGGCGCCCGAGGTAGCCGTCGGCCAGTTGGGTCCCGGCAAGGTAGAGCTCGCCGGTGACGTCGGGCGGGACCGGGCGCAGCGCCGCGTCCAGGACGTACCCGCGGGTGTTGGCCAACGGGGTGCCGATGGGCGGGGTGCGGTCGGCCGGGGCGCGTACCTCGTGGGCGGTGACGTAGATGGTGGCCTCGGTGGGCCCGTAGAAGTTGAGGAGGGAACCGGCGTGCCGGAGCAGGCCCGCCGCGAGCGCGGCGCTCAGCGCCTCTCCCCCGGACAGCAGGCGCAGTCCGGCCAGGCAGGCGGGCTGCGAGGTCAACAGCGCCTGCAACTGGCTGGGGGTGGCCTGCAGGACGGTCGCGCCGTGGGTCCGTACCGCCGCCGCGAGGGCCGCGGGGTCGCGGGTGGTGGCCCGGTCGGCGAGGACCAGTCCGGTGCCGGTCAGCAGCGGCAGGAAGAGCTCCAGCAGGGCGATGTCGAACCCGAAGGTGGTGGTCGCCAGGGTGCGGTCGTCGGGGTTCAGGGCCACCCGGTGACGGGCGTCGTCGAGGAAGTTGGCGAGGGCGCCGTGCGGCACCACGACGCCCTTCGGCCGGCCCGTCGAGCCCGAGGTGTAGAGGAGGTAGGCGGGCAGGTCGGGGCGGAGCGGGCCGCCCCGCTCGGCGTCGGTGAGGTCGCCGTCGGCGAGGGTGTCCAGCCGGTCGCCGACGGCGGATGCGTCCACCAGGACCGTGGGGCCCGGCCAGCCGATGGCGGCGGCCTCGGCGGTGGCGCTCAGCAGCACGGCCGGGCGGGCGTCGTCCAGCATGTACCGGATGCGGGCGCGCGGGTGGTCGGGGTCGACCGCGAGGAACGCGCCGCCGGTCTTGAGCACGGCGAGCACGGCGACCAGCAGGTCGCCGGTGCGCGGCAGCGCCACGGCGACGACGGAACCCGGTCCGACGCCGCGGCCGAGCAGGAGCCGGGCGAGCCGGTTGGCGCGGCCTTCCAGCGCGCCCGCGGTCAGCGTCCCGTGGTCGCTCGCCACGGCGACCCGGTCCGGGTCCTGGGCGGCCCGCCGGGCGAGGGCGTCCGGCAGGAGCCACGTGGGGGCGGGCCGGGCGGTGTCGTTGAACCGGGCCAGTACGAGCTCCCGTTCCTCGGGGGCGAGGAGGTCGAGGCGGCCGGCCGGTTCGCCGGCGACGTCGGGGAGGCGTGCCAGCAGCCGGGTCGCCCGGGTCAGCAGCCGGCGGGCGGCCTGCTCGGTGCGGAGTCCGGGGTGGTACTGCAGACGCAGTTCGAGGCCGTCGCCGGGCAGGATCACCAGGCTCAGCGGGAACTCGGTGTCGTTGCGGATCTCGGAGTCGAGCAGGCGCAGGCCGGTCAGTTCGGTGAAGGCGTCCGTGCCGGTCCGCGGGTAGTTCTGGAACAGCACCGCGGTGTCCAGGAGCCGGGCACCGCCGGCGAGTTGCTGGATGTCGGCGAGCCCGAGGTGCCGGTGCGGCAGCAGCTCCGCCTGCTGCGCCATGTAGGCGGTGAACAGGTCGGTCAGGGAGCGGGCCGGGTCGATCCGCAGCCGGGCGGGCAGGGTGTTGGCGAACATCCCGACCAGCGATTCCACGCCGGGCAGCTCGGCCGGCCGGCCGGAGTCCACCACCCCGAAGGTGACGTCGGCACGGCCGGTGAGCTGGCCGACGAGGAGTCCCCAACTGCCCTGGACCACGGTGCCGGTGGTCAGCTGGTGCGTGCGCGCCCAGCCGGCCAGGCGTGCGGCGGCCCGGGGAGGCAGATGGCCGCGCACGGTGTGCGGGACGACCGCGGTGCGGCCCGGGTCGTCCGGCGCGACCAGGGACGGTTCGGACAGCCCCGACAGCGCCTCGCGCCACGCCGCCCGCGCCGCCCGCCCGTCCTGCCGCGCCAGCCAGGTCAGATGGTCCCGGTAGCCGGTCCCCGGACGTACGGCGGGACCCGCGGGACCGGACGCGGCGGCGTAGTCCTCGAAGAGGCCGGACAGCAGCAGGGGCATGGACCAGCCGTCCACCACGATGTGGTGTGCCGTGAGCAGGAAGCGGTGCAGGCCGTCGGCGCGGCGGACCAGGGTGCACCGCAGCAGCGGCGGGCGGGTGAGGTCGAAGCGCTCGGTCCGGTCGGCCTCGGTGATCCGTTCCAGTTCGGCGCGCTGCCCGTCGGGGGGCAGGTGGCCGAGGTCGAGCGAGGTCCAGCGCAGTGGCACGGCGGTGGGGACCACCTGTACCGGTTCGCCCGATGTGCGGGTGCGGAAGCAGGCCCGCAGGTTGGGGTGGCGGACGAACTGGGCGCGCACCGCGGAGCGCAGCCGGCCTTCGTCGAGGGGCCCGGCGAGGTCGGCCGTGAACTGCAGGACGTGGATGTCGGGGCCGTCCTGCACGAGGTCGGCGTGGAAGAGGAAGCTGCGTTGCAACGGCGACAGCGGCAGGAACTCACTGCGCGGCCGGCTCGTGCGGGTGGTCGCCATCAGGACTCCAGCTCGGTGTCGAGTTCCGCCAACTCGCTTTCCAGTACGGCCAGTTCGTCGCCGTCGAGGCCGAGCAGGTCCGCCGGGTCCGGTTCGGGGCCGGTTTCGTCCGGGGCGGGCTCTTCCGCGGATTGTCGTGCGGCGGCGAGCGCGGCGGGGGTCCGCAGCCGGAAGACCTGTCCGGCGGTCAGCGGCAGTCCCTTGGCCCGGGCGCGGCCGACGACCTGGATCGCGCTGATCGAATCGCCGCCCAGCAGGAAGAAGTTGTCCTGCGGGCCGACCCGTTCGAGCCCCAGGACCTCCGCGAACAGCCCGCACAGCAGCGCCACCTCGGCGCCCGCCGCGGCGGGGGCCGGACCGGTGTCGGGCCGGTCCGTCCCGTCGGCGGCCGTCAAGATGCCGCCGCGCCGCAGCACGTCCTCGTCGGGGCCCGGGACGTCCGGTCCGGTGACGGGCCGGTCAGGATGCTCCACCAGTCCCAGGAGCAGCCGGCGGAACGTCGTGGCGAGCGCCTCGACGGTGTCCCGGTCCAGCACGTCGGGCGCGTGGTCGAAGCGGATCTCCAGGCGGGTCCCGGTCCGTACGACCAGGCTGAGGGGGTGGTGCCGGGCGTCGCGGGCGCCGGCGTCGGCCACCCGCAGGCCCGTCCCGGCGGGCAGGTCGTCGGGGGTCACCGTCGGGAAGTTCTCGAAGACCAGGACCGTGTCGAAGGGTTCACCGGCCGCGGCGAGCGCGGGGTTGCCCCCGAGCATCTCGCCGAGCCCCAGGTGGTCGACGTCGCGCAGTCGGGACTGTTCCTTCTGCAGCCGGTGCAGGAAGTCGGTCGCCGGCTCGTCGGGCCGCAGCGCGGCGCGCACCGGGAGGGTGTTGAGGAACGGTCCGACGATGGACTCCACGCCGGGCAGCCCGCCGGGGCGGGTGGAGACGGTGGAGCCGAACAGGACGTCGTCGCGTCCGGTCGTCCGGCCCAGCAGCGCCGCCCAGGCGCCCAGCAGGAGGGTGTTGACGGTGAGCCCCTGGGCCGCCGCGAAGCCGGTGAGCGCGGCCGTCTCGGCCCCGGTCAGCAGCAACGGCAGCGACGCGGGCTCGACCGGTTCCCGGCCCGGCCCGGCCGCGCAGAGGTACACCGGTCCGGCGACGCCCGCCAGCGCCGCGTGCCAGGCGGCCCGGGCGGAGTCGCGGTCCTGCGCGGCGAGTCGGGCCAGGTAGCTGCGGAACGGGACCGGGGCGGGCAGGTCCCGGGCGTCGCCGCCGTCGGCGTAGCAGGTCAGCAGTTCCCGGACCAGGACGGGCATGGACCAGCCGTCGACCAGGATGTGGTGCAGGGTCCAGATCAGCCGGTGCCGCCGGTCGTCCAGGCGGGCCAAGGTCCAGCGCATCAGGGGCGGTTGGGCGAGGTCGAAGTGGCGCTCCCGGTCGGCCGCGGCGAGCCGCGACAGTTCCGCCGTGCGCTCCTCGGCGGACAGGGTGCGGCAGTCGGCCCGGGTGAGCGGCACGGTGACGCCCTCGCGCAGGACGGCGACCGGGTCGCCGGCGTCGCGGTACCGGAAGCCCGCCGCCAGGTGGGGGTGCCGGTGCAGGAGGGCGGCCAGGGAGCGCTCCAGCGCCGCGGGGTCGAGGGGGCCGGTCAGGTCGGCGGTGATCTGGAGGGTGTAGAGGTCGGGTCCGTCGCCGCGCAGCTGGGCCTGGAACAGCAGGCCGCGCTGGAAGGCGGTGAGCGGCAGCACGTCCGTCAGGGCGCCGGCGCTCTCCCGGGCCAGTTCGTCGGTCTCCTCCTGGGTCAGGGTGACCAGCGGGAAGTCCGACGGGGAGGGTCCGCCGGCGTCCGGCAGCGCGAGGTGGCGCACCACGGTCCGCAGCGCCTCGAACCAGCCCCGGGCGATCTCCTCGACGTCCGCGGCGGTCAGCACACCGTCGGCCCACAGCCACTCGGCGGCCAGCCGCGGTCCGGTGCCGAGGTCCTCGGTGACCGCGGTGACCGCCAGCGGGTGGCGCAGCGGCATGTCGGGGTGGACGCCGGTGCCGACCACCCCGTGTGCGCCGTCCATCGTCCACGGGCCGGCCGTAGCGTCCGCGGTGAACCGCCCGAGGTAGTTGAAGCCGACGTCCGGGGTGCCGCCGGCCGCCAGCAACCGGGCCGTCTGCGGGTTCAGATGGCGCAGCAGGCCGTGGCCGAGGCCGCGGTCGGGCACCGCGCGCAGCTGCTCCTTGATGCGCTTGACGACGGTGGCCAGGGCCGGCCCGGCGGCCCAGGCCTCGGCGGCGTCGAACTCCCCGGGGTCGAGCAGGACCGGGAAGACGGAGGTGAACCAGCCGACCGTGCGGGACAGGTCGGCCGTGGCGTCGAGCTCCTCGCGTCCGTGGCCTTCGAGTTCGACCAGGACCCGCGGCCCCGCGTCCGGGTTCCGGCCGGCGCGCCACCGGCCGACGGCCAGGGCGAGCGCGGCCAGCAGGAGGTCGTTGATCTCGCCGTGGAAGGCGGCGACGGCGGAGGTGAGCAGGGCGGCGGTGGTGTCCTCGGGCAGCTGCAGCCGCAGCCGGCCGGCCCGGCCGTAGGTGTCGTGGGCCGGGTCGAGGGGGCGCCGGCCGAGACCGGCGGCCGGGTCGGCGAACTGCCGCTGCCAGTGGTCGAGTTCGGCGATCCGCCGGCCGGAGCGGGACTCGCGGGCCAGCAGGGACGCCCAGCGCCGGTAGGAGGTGGGGACCTCGGCCGGCTCCGGCGGCTCCCCGGCCTCGACCGCCTCGCAGGCGGTGCGCAGGTCGGCGAGGAGGACGCGCCAGGAGACGCCGTCGACGACCGTGTGGTGCGCCAGCAGCAGCAGACGGTCCGTGCCGTCCGGTCCGCGACCGAGGAGCACGGCCTGCAGCATGACGCCGCCGCGCGGGTCGAGCCGGGTGCGGGCCGCGGCGACCTGTGCCGCCACGGCCCGTTCGAGGGCGGCGGGGTCGGGCGGGGTGCCGTCCGCGGTGTGGACGAGGGTGGCGGCGTCGACCGTGCCGGGCTCGCCGGTGCGCAGCGTCCAGACGCCGGGCGCCGGTTCGTGCAGCCGCAGCCGGAGCACGTCGTGCCGGTCGACGAGGGACTGCAGGGCGGGGACCAGCCGTGCGGCGGTCAGGCCCGGGGGCGTGCGCAGGACCACGTACTGGCTGTACTGCGCCGCCGGCCCGTCGAGCGTGGTCAGGTCCTCGCAGAGCTGGGCGATGATCGGGGTGGGGTCGAGGTCGCCCACACCGTCGTCGGCCGCCGCCCGCGTCGCGGAGCCCGCGGGGGCGTCCCCGTCCGCGCCCACGGGGTGGTGGGCGGCGAGGGCGGCGGGGGTGCGGTGGTCGAAGATCGCCCGGGGGGTGAGCGTCACCCCGCGGGCCCGCGCCCGGCTCACCACCTGGATCGCGGTGATGGAGTCGCCGCCGAGGGCGAAGAAGCTGTCGTCGACGTGCACCTCGGCCAGGTGCAGCACCTCGGCGAAGGTCTCGCAGAGCACCGTCTCGGCCCCCGGCCGCGGCCCGCGCCGCCGCCGGGTGACCGGGGCGGTGGCGCCGGCGGGGTCGGGCAGCGCCCGGCGGTCCACCTTGCCGTGCGCGGTCAGCGGCATCCGGTCCAGCGCGACCCAGGACGAGGGCACCATGTAGTCGGGGAGTGCCGAGGCGACCGCGTCGCGGACCGTGTCCGGGGGCACGTCCGGCGCGACGACGTAGGCGATCAGACGGGTGTTTCCGGACGGGCCGGCGACCGCCCGTACCGCCGCGTCGGCCACCCCGTCGACGGCGCGCAGCGCGGCCTCCACCTCGCCCAGTTCGATCCGGTGTCCGCGCACCTTGACCTGGTGGTCCAGGCGCTCGACGAACTCCAGCTGGCCGTCGGGGCGGCGCACCACGCGGTCGCCGGTGCGGTACATCCGTGCGCCGCCCCCGGCGAAGGGATCGGCGACGAACGCGGCGGCGGTCTTGACCGGGTCAAAGAGGTAGCCGCGGCCCACCCCGGCGCCGCCCACGAAGAGTTCGCCCACCTGGCCCACCGGGACCGGGCGCAGGTCGCCGCCGAGCACGTGCAGGACGGTGTTGCGCACCGGCCGGCCGATGGGGACCCGGTGGCCCAGCTCCTGGCCCGGCCGCAGGACGGCGTGGGTCACATCGTCCGAGCACTCCGTGGGCCCGTACGCGTTCACCATCGGCACCCCGGCGATCTCCCACCACCGTGCGCACAGGTCGGCCGGGAGCGCCTCACCGGTGACCATCAGCCACCGGAGCGGGCCGGTGTCGGGGCCGGTGCCCGAGACCTGCCACAGGTCCAGCGCGGCGCGCAGCAGGGACGGCACGACCTCCAGCACCGTCACCGCGTGGTCCGCGACCGTGCCGAACAGCGCCTCGGGGTCGGCGGCGACCTCGTGCGTGACGATCTGTACGACGCCGCCGGCCAGCAGCGGGCCCAGCATCTGCCACACCGACACGTCGAAGGTCACCGGCGCGTTCCACACCACCGTGTCGGCGGGGCCGAGTCCGAGGTCCTCGATCTTGGCGAGGAGGTGGTTGAGCATCCCTCGGCGTTCGACGATCGCGCCCTTCGGCCGGCCGGTCGATCCCGAGGTGAAGATCACGTAGGCGGGGTCCCGCGGTGCGCCCACCGGTGCGGCCGGTCCGGCGGGCCCGGCCGCCGCGGCGAAGTCCCGGTCCGCCGCGAGCCGCCGCACCGGGTGGCCGGTCAGCGCGGTCACCTCGTCGGCCAGCGCGGCGCATCCGGGGCCGACGACCAGGTGCGCCACGCGGGCGTCGGTGAGCAGTCCGGCGGCCCGGGCCACCGGGGCCCGTACGTCCAGCGGCACCCAGGCACCGCCGGCCTGCAGGACGGCCAGCACCGTGCCGAGGAAGACCGCGCCCGGTTCGGCCAGCACGCCCACGAGGGAGCCGGGGCGCACTCCGGCCCCGGTCAGCCGCCGCGCCAGCGCGTCGACCCAGGTCACCAACTGCCCGTAGGAGACCGCCCGTTCGCCCTCCCGCAGGGCGGTCGCCGCCGGGTCCCGCCCGGCGCGCTCGTGGATCCGCTCCACCACGCCGCCCGGCACCGGGCCGGTGGCTCCGGTGCCGGCGGCGAGCAGCGCGGCGCGTTCGTCGTCGGTGACCATCTCCAGCCGGCCGAGCGGAGTGTCCGCCGGGGCGGACGCCAGCCGGCGCAGGAACGCCTCGAAGCGGGCCAGATGGCCCTGGATCTCCGCCGGCCGGTAGAGCGCGGGGTTGCCGTTCATGTGGAGTTCCAGGCCGCCGCCGACGGAGTCCAGCACGGTGATCATCAGGTCGTCGACGATGCCGGTGGAGAGGTTGTGCAGCTCCGCCCGGCACGGGCCGAGGCGGATCTCCGGGTTCTGCGGCAGGACGTTGACGAACGGGCCGAACGGCCGCCGGTCGCCCGCCGTCAGCCCCCTCGCCCGGCGCAGCCGCTCGGCCGGGTAGCGCTGGTGCCGCAGCGACCGGGCGAGGGTCCGGGAGGTCGCGGTGAGCAGTTCGGCCACCGTCGTGGCGGCCGCGGCCCGGGCCGGGAACGGCAGGTAGTTGGCGACCATTCCGGGGACGGTGCGGGCGAGCGCGGACTGCCGTGCGGTCACCGGGAGGGTCAGCAGCACGTCGGGGGTGCCGGTGGCCTTGGCGACGTACGCGGCGGTGGCGGCGATCGCGAAGGTCGGCCAGGTCACCCCGGCGTCCGCCGCGGCGCGGCGCAGGGTGGCCGCGGTGGTGGCGTCGACGGTGCGGGTGACCCGCAGGAAGGCCGTGCCGGGTGCGGGGTCCTCGGTGGCGAGGGTGGTCGGTGGTGCGTCCTGCGGCAGGTGGCGCTCCCAGAAGAGCCGGTCGCGCTCGACCGCGGGCGAGGCCAGGTACTCGGCCTCGGCGTCCAGCAGCACCCGCAGCGGGGGCAGCGGTGTCCCCGGCAGGCCGCTCCCGTCGGCGGACGGGCCGTCGTAGACCTCGCTGAGCCTGCGGTAGACCGCGAGCCGGCTGTAGCCGTCGGCGAGCAGGTGGTGCATGGCCAGGTGGAACAGGTGGCGGTCGGCGGCGATCCGCACCAGGGTCATCCGGAACAGCAGACTGCCGGTCAGCCGGAAGGGCCGGTGCAGGTCCTCGTCGAAGAGCCGCAGGGCCTCACCGACCGGATCGGCCGCACCGCCGAGGTCCAGCTGCCGCAGCGGCAGTTCGCCGAGCGGCCGGACGTGCTGGACGGGGACGCCGTCCGTCTCGGAGAACCGCGCCCTGGTGCACTCGGCCTCGTCCAGCACCGTCTCCAGCGCCCGGCGCAGCCGGGCCGGGTCGAGCGGCCCGGAGATGTCGAGGTAGTCGGCCATGTTGTAGGCCAGTCGCCCCCGCGCGAGCCGCTCGTCGAACCAGATACCGGACTGGGCGCCCGTCAACGGCAGGGCGGTGTCGGCGGGTTGGGTCATGGTGTCTCCTGGACGCGTCACGGTGGGAGGGCGGGCCGCTGCCACGGGGGCGCCGGCGAGCGGGGAGCGGGGGCGGGGGACGGCGGGCGGCTCAGCCGACCCGGGCGGGGAGGTCGTCGTCCAGGGTCTGCGGGCCGTACAGGTCGACGACCCACTGCTCCTGGTACACGGTGTCCAGATAGCGCTCGCCGAGGTCGGGGGCGATGGCGACGGCCCGGCCGCCGGGCGGCAGCGGGTGCCGCGCGAGCCAGGCGAGGGCGCCGCCGACGACGGTGCCGGTGGAGCCGCCGAAGAGGAAGCCGCGGCGGGCCAGCCGGCGGCAGCTGCGGATGGTGTCGGGCTCGGCGACCATGACGACGTCGTCGACCAGCGATTCGTCGAGCAGCGGAGGGCGTACCCCGGTGCCCAGCCCCGGGATCATGCGGGTCCGGGCGGGGCCACCGAAGGTGACCGAGCCCGCCGCGTCCACCGCGACCACCCGGGCCGACGGCTTGTGGTCCCGCAGGTAGCGGGCGCAGCCCATCAGGGTGCCGGTGGTCCCGGCGCCGACGAACAGGACCGACAGGTCGGGGAAGGCGCGCAGGATCTCCGGGCCGGTGGTGTCGTAGTGGGCCTGCCCGTTGTCCGGGTTGGCGTACTGGTTGAGCCAGAGGAAGTCCTCGTTGCCGGCGCACAGTTCGCGGACGTGCGCGAGGCGCGCGCCGAGCAGTCCGTCCACCGGGTCCGGGGTGGTGATGACGTGCACCTCGCTGCCCAGCGCCTGCATCAGCTGACGGGCGCCGAGGGTGCAGCGGGAGTCGGTCACGCACAGGAAGCGGTAGCCCCGGCTCGCGGCCAGCAGGCTCAGCGCCACGCCGAGGTTCCCCGAGGAGCTCTCGACCAGGGTGGAACCGGGACGTAGCCGGCCCCGGCGTTCGGCGGCGTCCACCATTGCGCGGGCGGCCTTGAGCTTGATGGAACCGGCGAAATTGAACCCCTCGCATTTCAGCATCAACGGTTCACCGACGAGGGGTTCCAGATCGACGAAGAGGTCGTCGGCATTGAATTCGTGGGGAGCGGTGATGATGTGAATGGGACACCTGCCGCCTTGATGGGTATGGGCTTCTTCAGATGCGTGCGTGATCCTGCCAAATCACACTGACCGCCGATTGACCGGCCGCTGACCGGAATTGGTCAACTTGCCGCTTTCGCAAGGGCGTTGCTAGGTTCTGGGCGGCCCGGCCCGACGGCGTGGTCCGGGCGGTGGCCGAATGGGGGGAAGGCAGCCATGCGCGTCGTGCTCGCCGAGGACCAGTTCTTGTTGCGCGAGGGTCTGATCCGGCTGCTGGAACCGCACGGATTCGAGGTCGTGTCGGTCGTGGGCAGCGGTCCGGAACTGGTCCGGGCCCTGGACGTCGAACGCCCCGACCTGGTCCTGGCGGACATCCGGATGCCGCCGACCCACACCGACGAGGGGCTGCGCGCGGTGCTGGAGGCCCGCCGCCGCCACATCGGCCAGCCGTCACTGCTGCTGTCGCAGTACGTCGACCAGCTCTACGCGCGGGAGTTGCTCGCGGACGGCGAGGGCGGCGTGGGCTATCTGCTGAAGGACCGGGTCTTCGACGCCACGCAGTTCGTCTCGGCGCTGCGCCAGGTGGCCGGCGGAGGCACGGTGATGGACCCGGACGTGGTCAGCGCGATGATGTCCGGCAGCGGGCGGGACGAAAAGGTCACGCGGCTGACCGACCGGGAACGCGATGTGCTGCACGGCATGGCCGCGGGCCGGTCCAATGCCGCGATCGCCGCCTCGCTCGTCATCACGGAAAAGGCCGTCACCAAACACATCGGCAACATCATGCAGAAACTGGATCTGCCGCCGTCCAAGGACGACAACCGCCGGGTGCTGGCCGTGCTGGCCTATCTCAACCATTCCTGACCGCGGCGGTCAGCCCGTGGCCCGCCCGGACAGCAGCGCCGGGAAAAGGTTGAGGTGCTGGATGTTGCGGGTGCCTTCCATGAACTCGACGCCCCGCGCGTCCCGCGCCAGTTTGTCCAGCAGCGGATGGCTCGCCCGGGCGGCCGGCGCCAGCAGCTCACAGGCGGCCAGCGTGGCGTCCTCGGCCAGTTGGCAGGCCCGGGCCTTGGCGGCCGAGGCGAGGTGCCCGTCGCCGGTGGCGTCCACCTCGGCCGCGGCCCGGAGCACCAGGGACCGGGTGGCGTCGATCCGGCGGCCCAGTTCCTCGATGCGGTCCCGGGCAGCACCCCGGGCGGCCGGCCGCTGCTCGACGACGTACGCATGGGCGGCCCCCGCGATGCCGAGGGCCAGCGCCGCCACCCCGGGCCGCAGCCGGTGGAAGACCTGGACGCAGGCCCACATGCCGCGGCGGACCGGCGACAGGTGCCGGCCGAGCACCCGCTCGGGCTCGACGGGAAGGTCGTCGAGGGTGACGGCGCCCAGTTGCGCGCCGCGCAGTCCGAGCGTGTCCAGCGGCTCGGCCCGCCAGCCGGCGCACCCGGTGTCCACCAGGACGGCCGTCACACCGAGCGGTCCGCTGCCGGTACGGGCGAAGACGACGGCGAGTTGGGCCCGGGCGGCGTTGCCCACATAGCGTTTGCGGCCGGCCAGGACGAGCCGGCCGTCGGCACCGGGGCGCAGTGTGGTCTCCATCGCCGAGGCGTCGGAGCCGTGGTCCGGCTCGGTCAACGCGAAGCAGGTCCAGGTCGGTTCCTTCACCAGCCGGGTGTAGTACTCCGCGCGCTGCGCCGGGTCGGCCAGCCGGTCCACCAGCACGCCCGACATCGACGGCCCGGGCGCGGCGAGGGTCAGCCCCGCGTCGCCGCGCGCCAGTTCCTCCAGCACCACGACGTGTTCCGGCGCGCCGGTGCCCTCGAAGACGTACGGGCCCACCCGCAGCGGCCGGCCGCCGTACTCGCGCGGGGTGCCGTACGTGCTGAGGTGGCGGACCCCCGGCAGGTCGAGGTAGTGGTGGACGGCGGCCGGGTCCCGGTCGAGCTCCAGCGCGGCGGCGCGGAACTGGTCGCCCCACTCACGGGCCTCGGCGCGCAGTGCGGCCAGCCGTGCGTCACCGTTCACCGTTCCTCCTCCGCGGGCAGATAGACGTCGGCCAGCAGTTCCGACACCTCGGCGATGCCTCCGGGACCCTCGCGCAGGAAGCCGTGCGCGCCGAGGAGCCGCAGCCATGCCCGGTCGGTGCGGGTGACCTGGGAGTGCAGATGCCGCAGCAGCGCCGTGGTCGCTCCGGCCGGGGTGAGCGTGGTGGCGTGTGCGGTCAGTTCCAGCTCGGCGGCGTACGCCTCCGCTGCCTGCGCCTTGACCAGTTGGTGCCGCAGGATGGTGCCGTCCCCGCTGGTGCGGGCGCCCAGCCGGGCCAGGCAGGCGGTGCGGAGTCCGGCGGTGAGTCCGAGCCGGATCCAGAGCAGGGCCGGCGGGGCGGGCGCGGGGGTGTCCGGCGCGCGCCGTAGCAGGACCACGGGGCCGGCGGGCGGCGGGTAGCGGCGCAGTACCCGGCCGGCCCTCGGGCCCGCCGGCTCCGGGAGGACGGCGTGGCCGGCGGCGCCGCCGTCCAGGGCGTGCGGGCCGTGCCGGTCCAGCAGGGCCCGCAGGGCCGCCGCCGGGCCCTCGTCCCGGGCCGCCGCGTACAGCTGCCGGTGGCCGGGTGGGGCACTCACCCCGGTCGCGGCGCTCATGCGGCCACCGGGCCGACGCGGCAGACCGACAGGTCACCCAGGGACCGGTCGTACTCGGCGAGCAGCACCGGGGCGTCGTCCGGTGCCGGGCGCAGGGCGGCCAGCGCGCCGAGCAGCGCGGTGCACGGCCATCCCTCCGGTGCGTACCGGAGCGAGGCGTGCGGGATCCTCGGTGCCCACCGCTCCCCCACGCCGGGCCCGATCAGGACCGTGGAGGCCCCGTCGGCCGCGAGTTCGGCCGCGAGCGCGTCGAGGGTGCGCGGCACCTCCTCGGCGGGGACGCCGGCCCGCTGGCGCACCCGGAGCGCGTCCGGGGCGCCGTCCGGCGCCGGCTCGACGACCAGCGCCACCGCGGCGTCGCCCACCGCCCGCCGGTCCGGCGGCAGGGGCACGTCGTACGGCAGGTCCGACCGGTCGAAGGCGAACGCCAGCACCCGCCGGAGGCGGTGCCGGAGCACACCGGAGCGGGCCAGCGCGAGCATGGTGAAGGGCGCCGAGACGCCGGTGTCGGTGATCCCGAAGAGCCGGGGCCGGCCGGGCAGGCGGGCGGCCAGCGTGGGCCCGGTGAGCGTCAACGGGTGCAGGTCCGGCGTCGCATGGGCCAGCAACAGCAGGTCCACGGGGCGGTCCTGGGCGCCGAGCGGGTCCAGCAGGGCCGCTGCCATCTCCTCGAAGGTGGATCCGGTGACCGTCGGCCGGCCGGCTTCCCGCAGGGGCACGCCGGCGCCGGAGGCGACCTTGGCGTGGTACCGGTCGTCGTCGTCCGCGGCGGGGCGGGCGGCCCCGGCCGGGAAGCGGCGGTGTGCCATCGCGGACACCGTCAGGGCGACCGTCACCGCTGCGCTCTCAGCTCACCCGTGAGGTGGTCGGCCAGCGAGCCGGCGGTGGCGAAGTGGCTCATCTCCAGGTTCTCCGTGTCGAACTCGCAGCCCAGCAGCTCCTCCAGGGCGAGCAGCAGGTCGAGCACGCCGGTGGAGTCGAGGCCGAGTTCGTCGAAGAGCCTGGTGTCGGCGGCCAGGCCGGTCAGGTCGCGCTGGAGGACGTCGCCGAGGGCTTCGGTGACGGCGGCGGTCACCCGGTCCTGCTCGGTCGTGGGCTGCTGCACGGTCGCTTCGGTCATGTCCGTTGTCCTTCGGTGGGTCGGCGTAAGGCCCGGTGCGCGGGCCTTACGGGGTGGGGAGCGGGGAGCGCACGGTGGCCGAGGCCGGGTCGTACAGGTGCTGGCGGGCCAGCAGGTCCCGGGGGGTGTCGGCGTCCCGCACGAGGTGCGCCCGGCCGCGGTGCACCAGCACCTCGGCGGGGTGGCCGTGGGAGAGGAAGAGCACCGGTGAGGCGCTCGGTCCGTACGCGCCGGAGCGCCGTACGCCGAGGAGGTCACCGGTCCGCAACGGCGGCAGGGGCACCTTCTTGCCGAGGGTGTCGTTGGGCGTGCACAGCGGTCCGGTGATGTTCCACGGTTCGGGGGCGCCGGTGCCCGGCCGGTTGAGCAGCTCGATGGGGAAGTTCCGCTTGACGAACGAGCCGATCCCGACGGCGGCCATGTGGTGGTTGGTGCCGCCGTCGGCCACCGCGAAGTTCTCCCCGGCCGAGGTCTTGGTGTAGCCGACCCGGACCACGTAGGTGCCGCTCTCGGCCACCAGGTAGCGCCCGAGTTCCATGATCAGCCGGGTGTCGGGGTGGGCGTCGGCGAAGGTGTCCAGGACCGGGTTGACGCCGGCCGCCAGGCGCGCCAGGTCCAGGTCGCGCTCGCCGTCGAAGTAGGCGACGCCGAGGCCCCCGCCGACGTCGACCATCTCCAGCGGGAAGCCGTGGTGCGCGGAGACGCGTGCGGCGAGGTCGAGGATGCGCCCGGTGTTGAGGACGACGGCCTCCTCGCTGAGGATGCGGGTGCCCATGTACACCTGCACGCCCATCAGCCGCACGTGGGCCAGCTGTTTGCCCAGCGGTTCCGACTCCAGCAGCTGGTCCTCGTCGATGCCGAACTGGCGGGGTTTGCCGCCCATGGTGAGCCCCGAACCCTTCACCGTGAAGCTCGGGTTGACGCGCAGGGCGACCGGAGCCGTCAGGCCCAGGGCGCCGGCCAGCCCGTCGAGCGCCGTGAGTTCCTGGAAGGATTCGCAGATGACCGCGTACAGGCCTTCCCGGAGGCAGGCGGCGAGCTCCTCGCGGCTCTTGCCGGGGCCGAGGAAGACGATGTCGCGGGCAGCCACCCCGGCGGCCCGTGCGGTGAGCAGCTCGGTCAGCGAGGAGACCTCGGCCCGGGCCCCGTGCGCGTGCAGCAGGGCGCAGACGGAGACGTTCGGGTTGGCCTTGAGCGAGTAGAAGATCTCCAGCCGGGGGTGGAGCAGGGCGCGCAGGGTGTCCATGCGACCGGTGAGGTGGTCGCCGTCGTAGAGGTACAGCGGGGTGCCGAACTGCTCGGCGAGGGTGGTGATCCCCAGGTTCTGGACGGTGAACTCAGCGGCCATCGGCGGGCTCCTCCATAAGGGCGGCCAGGTGTTCCGAGACGGCCCGGTCCAGCGCGGGGAGCCGTTCGGGGGCGCCGACCAGCAGTGCGTACAGCCGCCCTTGGTAGGGCGCGGCGCCGGCGCCGGCGTTTACGGTGGCGAAGTTGTTGACGACCAGCCCCTCCTCCCCCGGCGCCCGCAGCAGCAGACCGTCCAGCAGCCGGCGCACGGCGGCGAACGGCAGCTCCCGGCGCAGCCGGAGGGGGTAGTGGCGGGCGAGTGCCGACCGTCCCGGGGTGAGGAGGTGTTCCTGGAGCCGGGCCTGGTAGGTCGACATGTTGTTGCGGGCGTTGATCTCGATCACCGGGAAGACGCCGCCGTCGGTGTCCACGAGCGCGTCGATACCGGCCACGCCGAAGAACCCGTCGGACGCCAGCTGTTTGCCCAGCACCCGGGCGGCGTGCCGGATCTCGTCGAGCTGGCCGGGCGTCAGGTCCGGGGGGAAGCGGTGGCCCTTGTGCACCCCGCCCTCGGTGAGGGCCTCCTTGACGAAGTCCAGCCGCACGGTGCCGTCCCGGCCCACGGTGATCTGGTAGTTGAGGTCCCGCTCCTTGGCCACCAGTTCCTCGATCACGAAGGCGGCGCGGTCGGAGCCGGCGGCGCGGGCGCCGCGGACGATCACGGTGTGCAGCCGGTCGAGGCGGCGCCGGCTGTCGACGACCGCGATGCCCTTGCCGGAGACGCCGTACGCCTCCTTGACCATCAACCGGACGCCGCTTTCGCACAGTTCGGCGGCGTGCGCCATGACGGTGTCGAGTTCCTCCAGCGTCTCCGAGGCCCAGCCGCGCGGCTGCCGCAGCCCGGCCGCGTCCGCCGCGCGCCGGCTGTAGACCTTGCTGTTGACCGCCTTGCACAGCGGTGCCGGCGGGGCGGCCAGCGGGATCCCGGACCGGGCGGCGAGCTCCTCCTCCGGGGCCGAGACGCCGTGCGGGGCCAGCAGCGCGCCCCGGCCGGCCAGTTCGCCGAGGGTGGCGATCAGCGCGTCGTCCGCCAGGGCGTCCCGGGTGACCATGTGCTGCGGCCGCTGGTCGGCCACCACGTGCACGGTGGGCAGGGTCAGCCCCAGCCCGCGCAGGTGGTCCAGGTAGTCCTCGTCGGGCCGGGTCTTGAGGACGACGTGGTCGTCGGCGTCGCCCAGCAGCAGCGCGAACTCCTCCATGCGGTTGACCACGGCGCTGTTGCCGGCCGACGAGAGCCGGGGCAGTCCGGTCTCGCCGCGGGCCCACTCCTCCTCGACCTCGAAGTTGCCCAGGAACACCAGGGACGCGCCCGGGTCACCGGCCACCGCGGTCTTCAGCCGCCGGCTGAAGTTCTCCTCCACCGCATCTCCGTCCTCCCCGTACACCCGGGGTGCTCAGTGCTCCACGACCATCGCGGCGAAGCACGCCCCGAGCCCGACGGCCACCATCAGGTAGTGGTCACCGGGGCGGAGCCTGCCCAGCTCGCAGGCCGTGACGTAGTTGACGAACGGGTCGGCCCCGAAGCAGTGCCCGGTGCGCGGGACGTTGTCCAGGAGGACGCGTTCGGTACGGGTGCCCAGCCGGTCCGCCAGCCTCGTCCACGCGACCCGGTTGACGTTGTGCGGCAGCACCAGGTCGATGTCGTCCGTGGTCAGCCCGGCGGCGTCGACCGCCTCGCCGATGACCTCGGTGAGGACGTCGGCGTACATCCCGCGGAAGGCCCGGGCCGCCTCCGGCGTCATCACCATCTTCGGGTGACCGGTGGACACGGTCCGGGTGGCGAATCCGCGGACCCGGTCCCTGGTCCCGGAAGCCGCCACCAGTACGGCGGCGGTCGCCTCACCGGTGGGGCCCACCCCGGGCACGAACTGGGTCTCCCGGGTCGGTGCCTTCTCCCCGGTCAGGATCAGCGCGAGCGCCTCGGGGTCGCCCTCCTCCGCCAGCAGCATCCCGGCGACCTCCACCGCCAGCAGGCCGGAGGCGCAGGCGTGCTCGGTCAACGCGAAGGTGCGGGCGTGCCGCAGACCGGCCTCCCGCCGTATCTCCTGGAGCGCGCTGTGCGGATACGGCGAGGGCGCACGCAGCGTCCTGGCGCGGATCAGAAAGCGGACCCGGTCCTCCGCACCCCGCAGCGACGGCAGTTTCTCCAGTGCGGAGAGGAGCAACTCCTTCTCCGTGACGTCCTCGTCCCAGCAGATCCGGGAAAGTCCGAACCCCCGGATGTAGCGGCGCAGTTCCGCGTCGGTCAGTCCCAGGTCCCGCTGACGCTCCGCAAGGAAAACCGGGGACGGCCAGTGCGTGGATACCTCGGCTATTGAGGTCACAGCCCGCCGACTCCTTTCGAGCCCGACTGTCCCCGAATTGGGTGCGGGGAACGGGCACAAAGTAATCGCACGGATTGACGAGGCACTGACTGGGCACTGACCACGCTGATCAACGGGCCGGGTGGTATTCCCCGGGATGAGTCTCCGGCACCCGGACCGGCCCGGAAGCATTTCGCGCCATGGCGCACTTTTCTCTCTCCGGGGCGAGGAAAGCCCATGGCCATGGAGAATCCACTCTTCCGCAACCTCGTTCGCCGGGCCGGACCGTCCGGAACGGACCCGTTCCGGCGGACGGCCGCTCCCGGGGCGGGAGTTGGGCCGCGCGCCGCGGCCCGGACCGGTCCGGGCCGGTGCCCCCGGGGGCACCCGCCACCGGCCCCCCGGGCGGCCGATCGACGGATCACCGGGGCGGGATGCCGACACTGCGAGATTTTCCGTAAGGGGAAGGCAAAAGCACCTCCTTCGCGATATCACTGACCACTACGGCGTGTGTTAGCTTTGCGTGGCCGAAAAGCATGGACCCACGCTCAGCACGTAGTACGCGCACGGTGATGGTCAGCAGCTCAGGCCCAGGGGGGACCAGCTCATGCAGCAACGCCGGACCGTTGTCCAGTGGGGAATCTCCCGGAAGCTCGCCCTTTCGCGAGCCTGACGCATCGCCCCTTGCACGGAATTCCCCCGTCCGTTTTTCCGGGGGACGTAGTGGTCTTGGTCGCATGCCCGCGCATGCGCAGTTCTCCACCCGCAAGGCCAGGCGGGATCATGCGTGGCGCCCGCCCGGCGACACCGACGTGAGTACAGGGGGGAAGACGCCGAATGCCGAGCACAGGGAGTAGGCGCCGAACGCTGACCACCGGGAGAAGAAGAATGGAAGACAGATGGCTCCGCACATCCTGAACGGGGACAACATGGACACGGGCGAGGTGTCGGTCGGATTACTGGGCCCCTTACAGGTCGCCCATCGGGGGAAGTCCTACGGCGTCGGGCCGAACCGTGCCCGGGCCCTGCTCGCCGTGCTCGCCCTCTCCGCGGGAGAGGTCGTCTCCATCGACTTCCTCATCGACGAACTCCTCACCGACCGCCCCTGGAAGAACCCGAAGAACGCGCTGCAGGCCGGGGTCCACCGCCTGCGCGACGCACTGGAAGGGATCACCGGGACACCGGGCACCCTGATGGTGTGCACCTCGGCCAACGGCTACCTGCTGGACGTCCCGCCGGCCCGGGTCGACACCCACCGCTTCGACACCCTCGCCGCCCAGGGGGCGGCGCTGCTCCCGCACGCCCCCGAAGAGGCCGTCGCCGTACTGGAGGAGGCGCTCGCCCTGTGGCGCGGGGACGCGCTGCTCGACGTGCTGGGCGGCCTGCGCTGTCAGAACCAGATGAGCCGGCTCGCCAGCCAGCGGCTGAGCACCCTTGAGGACCTCTACGAGGCCAAGCTGCTCAGCGGCGGGTACCGCGTGGTGAACGGGCTGGAGCAACTCGCCCTCGAACACCCCGAACGCGAGCGCCTGACGGAGTTGCTGATGGTCGCGCTCTACCGTTCCGGGCGGCAGCAGGAGGCCCTCGCCACCTTCCAGCGGGTCCGTTCCTGGCTCCAGGACGAACTCGGCGTGGAACCGGGCCGGAAGCTGCGGAGCCTGCAGCGGGCGATCCTCACCCAGGACGTGGCCATCGACGCCCGACTGCCCCAGGCGTCGGCCTCATGACGCGCCGTCCGCGCCGCCGCGGTCCCCTGGCCGTCTTCGCCGGCGGCTGATCCGGGCCTGGTCAGGGAGGCGGCCGGCGGCGCCCGACCGCCTCTTGGCCGCCGTCAAGAGGGTGCGCCAGGAACCGCTCCTCGACCCGCGCCGCACGGCCCCGCACCGCCAGCGCGCCGGCGTACCCGGACCCCGGCTCCAGGTCGAACAGGGCGAACGGCCCGGCGGCGTACGGCCCCCGCCACTCCACGAGCGCCGGTGAACGGCCGGGCGCGGACACGGTGAGGTCCCGCTTGGGCACCACGATGCCCAGCCCGACCGCCTTCAGCAGCGCCTCCTTCCGCGTCCAGTACACCGCCCAGGCAAGGTCCCGCCGGTGGTCCGGCAGCGCCCGGAACACGCGGTACTCGGCCTCGGCCAGCACCCGCGGGGCCAGCCGCCCGACCGACCGCCCGTGCACCCGCTCGACGTCCACCCCGGGCTCGGGGCCCTCGGTGACGGCGAGTACCACCCGGCCACCGGCGTGGGCGAGCGAGAAACGCACCCCGGCACCGGGCACGAAGGGCTTGCCGTGCGGACCGCCGCAGTGCCGGCACCGCCGGCGGAGCGGCACCCGCCGCGGCGGCGTCCCGGTGAGCCCGCCGATGACCGTCCTGATCAGCGCCCGCCCGGTGGCCAGGCGGGCCCGGTCCGCCGCCTGGTGCAGCCGGTCATGGCGGGCCCGCTCGTCCGCGTCCAGCAGGGCCCGGACCGCCGGGTCGTCGACCACCGGGGACCACCACACCCGGCACACGGGGGCGTCGGTCACGGCCCGGCTCACCCCTGCCCGTCGACGGCCTGCCGGCCGGTCAGGCCGAGGAAGACGTCGTCCAGCGAGGGGCGGCGCCGCGCGAAGTCGGCCACCTCCACCCCGGCCTCGTGGAGCGCCGACGCGGCGGCGGCGATCCCGGCCAGCCCGTCGTCGAGCTGCCACCCGAGCACGCCGCGCTGCGCGTCCTCGGTGAGTTCGCCGGTCACCACCGTGCGCAGGGTCCGGCGCGCGGTGGCCAGGCCCGCCGGGTCGGCGAGGGTGATCTCCAGCCGCTCCTGCCCGACCTTGCGCTTGAGCTCGTCGGCGGTGCCCTCGGCCACCACCGCGCCGTCCGCGATCACCGAGATGTGGTCGGCCAGTTGATCGGCCTCCTCCAGGTACTGCGTGGTCAGCAGGACGGTGACGCCCTGTGCCACGAGTTCCCTGACCACGTCCCAGAGCGCGATCCGGCTGGCCGGGTCCAGGCCGGTGCTGGGTTCGTCGAGGAAGATGACCTCGGGTGAGCCCACCAGGGTGCTGGCCAGGTCCAGCCGGCGGCGCATCCCGCCGGAGTAGGTGCCGAGCGGCCGTCCGGCCGCCGCGCTCAGCCCGAAGCGTTCCAGCAGTTCCCCGGCCCGGGCCCGGGCGTCCCGGCGGCGCATCCCGAGCAGCCGCCCGAGCAGCGTCAGGTTCTCCCAGCCGGTCAACTGCTCGTCCACCGCGGCGTATTGACCGGACAGGCCGATCCGGCGGCGCACCTGCCGGGCCTCGCCCGCCACGTCGTACCCGGCGACCCGGACGGTACCGGCGTCGTGGCGCACGAGGGTGCTGAGCACGCGCACGGTGGTGGTCTTCCCCGCGCCGTTGGGGCCGAGCAGCCCCAGTACGCTGCCGGCCGGTACGCGCAGGTCGACCCCGCGCAGCACCTCGACGTCCTTGTAGCTCTTGCGCAGTCCCTCGACCTCGATGGCCACCGTCGCGTCCGGCACGTCGTCAGGCTCCCCGGGAACCGAGGCGGGCGGGGTCCAGGTCCGTCCAGTGCTCCTCGACGTAACCGGCGGCCTCGGCCCGGGTCACGGAGGAGAGCACCGGCCGCCAGCCGTCCGGGACCTCGGCGAACGCCGGCCAGAGGCTGTGCTGGTTCTCGTCGTTGACCAGCACGTGGAAGGTGCCTTCCGCGTCGTCGAACGGGTTACTCATGGGCCGCCCCTGTCGTTCTCTCACCTGCCGGCGTGGTCCTTCCTCACTATGCTCAAGCGCGCTGACGCGGGACTGACGAACGGCTGAGCACGGCCGTCGGCCGGCTCGCCGGGTACGCGGGACGCGCCGGCCCGGAGCACATCCGGTCGGCGCGCGCCGCGGTGGGCCGGCCGGTGATCCGGCCGAGGAAGGCCGCCGGGCCGCCGCCGGACTCCCCCGACTCCCCGCGCCAGGCGCACCAGGCCGGCAGGGCGACCAGGCCGACGAGCACCTCCAGGGCGACGGCGGAGACCGCGGCCACCACGGCCGCCGACCGCACCCCGGCCATCGGCCCGTCACCCGGGAGCCACCCGGCCGCCACGGCCACGGCGGCCACCGCGGCGAGCGGGAACCCGGCGCGGCAGCAGCCGTCCTGCGCTGCGGCGCCGGCTGGCATGCCCAGGCGCCGGTTCTCCCGGATCCGTCCCACCGCCCGGAGGTACGAGGGCAGGACGAGCGCCGACAGCAGCAGCCAGGCGGCCACCGGCGCCCACCGGCCCGCCGCCGCGCCCGGACCGGCCGGTGCGACCGGCGCGGGCGCCACCTCGCCGAGCACCGCCCAGGTCACCGAGGTCACCAGGGCCTGGGCCAGGACGACCGACGGGCCGAGCACCCACGACCGCAGGGCGAGCGCGGCCCCGGCCGCGGTGAGCACCAGCAGCACCACTCCCCCGGCCGGCCACGGCCACAGCGCCCCCAAGAACGCGGGGGACAATGCCCCGGCGAGGACGGCGAGCACCCCGGCGGTGCCGGCGAGGCAGGCCGGCGCACGATCCGTCACCCGGCCGATCACCGCGCGGCGCAACCGGGACGCACCGAAGGACCCGGCCCGGCGGGGCGGGCGCCGCGGGGCGGTGCGGCGGCACCCCTCGCCGAGCACGATCACGGCGGGCACCGCGACGGTCGCCGTCACCGTCACCACCACGGTCACCACCGCCGTCCCGAGGGCGATCCCGGGCAGCACCGGGGCCCCGGTCACGGTGAGCCCGGCCGCGATGAGCAGCAGCAGCCCGGCGCAGCGCGCCACGGCCCGCCCGGAGGTGCCGGCCACGATGGTGAGCGCCGCGGCGGGACGGTATCCGCGCGCGCTCTCCTCCCGGTATCGGCGTACCTGGGCGGGGATCAGGTCCAGGCCCAGCACCAGGCCCACCATGGCCACCACACCGGCGGCCGGGGCCCCGCCCGGCGTGACCAGATAGCCGAGCACCGCCGGCCCCCCGCCCCAGGCGAGCGTCGCCAGGTGCCGCAGGCGCGGCGCGCCGGCCGTGGCGAGGGCGCCGGTGACCAGTGCCAGGAGCGCCACCGGGGGCCCGAACCGGCCGGCCACGCCGAACGGCCGGACCAGCGCGCCGAGGTAGACCGCGAGGCCGATGGTGAACAGCCAGCCGCTGACCGTCCGTTCCGGAGCGCCGGCGGCCCACCGTGCCGTACGGACGGACCCCCACCGAGGTAACGCCATGTGAATGCCACCCTTCTCGCTCGGCCGGCGGGAAGGGCCCCCCGGTGGTGCGGGGGCCGCTCCCCGTGGCTCGACCGTCACATCGTCGCCGGTCGGTCGTCGCTCGCGTCGACGATGTCGCAGGGGATCTCGAAGGCCACCGTGGTGGGTCCGCCGTCCGGGCTGGTGATCGCGAGGGGTCCGTCGAAGACCGCCAGCCGGCGTTCGACCCCCTTCAGGCCGTTGCCCTTCTTCAGGTCGGCCCCTCCCCCGCCGTTGTCGTGCACCGCGATGCGCAGCGCACCGTCGGCGTGCCGGATGTCGACGTGCGCCTCACGGGCCCCCGCGTGCTTGGTGACGTTGGCGAGGAGTTCGGCGACGGAGAAGTACGCGGCGGACTCGACCGGTTCCGGCAGCCGGCCCGGCAACGATCCGGCGACCTGGATCTTCAGCGGGATGCCGAGGGCGAGGGTGCGGACCGCGTCGACCAGACCGCGGTCGGCGAGCACCGGTGGGTGGACGCCGTTGACCAGGTCCCGGATCTCGTTGAGCGTCTTGGTGGAGTCCTGTTTGGCCGCCAGCAGCAGGGCGCGCGCCGCCTGCGGGTTCTCCTCCAGCAGGGACTCGGCCGCCGACAGTGTCATGCCGAGGGCGACCAGCCGCACCTGCGCTCCGTCGTGCAGGTCCCGCTCGATGCGGCGGATCTCCCCGGCCTGCATGCGCATGGCGTCCGACCGCGAGTGCGTCAGGTGGTCGACGCGGGCCGACAACACGGTACGGGAGGTCCCCAGTACGGCACGCACCCAGCGGCCGTGCAGCGGCAGCATCAGCCGGGGCAGATAGCCCAGCGAGACGACGATCTCCACGACGCCCAGCCCGGCGGCGCCGATCGCCGCGGGCAGGCTCTGCACCGGCAGGAAGAGGAACCAGGTGTTGTCCCAACTCTCCACGACGGGCTGCCAGATGAAGGGCAGGACCAGCCCGAACAGTCCGTGCACGAGGGCCACCGCGGGCAGCAGCGCCAGGACCGGTCCGATGCAGGGGTTGATCAGCAGCCAGAGCAGGTCACGCCAGGTGGCCGGGTCGCCGATCATCCGGTGCACCCGGCGCAGTCCCGACGGCCGGGCCTGGCCGTGGGGTTCGGGGGCGTACGGCTCGGGCACCCGCACCCCCGTCCACTCCAGGGCGAGCCTGCGCTGGAGCCGTGCGTCGGCGCGCACGGTGTCCAACGCCCCGGCCAGCAGCGGGATGCCGACGCCGATGCAGGCCAGGCAGACCACGACGGTGACCCAGACCAGGAGCAGGGCCTCGGTCAGCGCCAGCCCGGTCAGCACCACGCCTCGCCATAACAGGGCGGCGGACCCGCCCCACCCGGGCCGCAGGCCCACCTCGGAACCGTGCTCGTTCATCTTCGCCTCGTTTCCTGTCAGCGGTAGGTGGATCAAGCATCCCCCGAGGCACCCGCGGACGCAGGGGAGCTAACTCCCCTCTTTCGGGCCCTCTTCCGGTGCCGCGTCGTAGTCGCTGGTCCCCGCGTCGAGGAGCGGCATACCGCGCCGGCCGGCGGCCGTGGAGAGCCAGCGCAGGGAGTGGTAGCCGGTCAGCACGATGAGCGTGCCGAGGGCGATGCCGCCGAGTTCGAAGTGGGCCGTGAGCTTCAGCGAGACGCCGCCGATGGCGATGACGATGCCGGCCGCCGCGGGGATGAGGTTCAGCGGCACGGTGAAGTCCACCCGGTTCCGGATCCAGATCTGGGCGCCCAGCAGGCCGATCATCCCGTAGAGGATGACGGTGATACCGCCCAGCACCCCACCGGGGATCGCGGCCACCACCGCACCGAACTTCGGGCAGAGTCCGAACAGCACCGCGAAGGCCGCCGCCGCGGAGTAGGCGGCGGTGGAGTAGACCCGGGTGGCCGCCATCACGCCGATGTTCTCGGCGTACGTCGTGGTGGCGGGGCCGCCGACCGCGGTGGAGAGGACGGTGGCCGTGCCGTCGGCGACGATGGCCATGCCCATCTTGTCCTCAAGGGGGTCACCGGTCATTTCACCGACCGCCTTGACGTGTCCGGTGTTCTCCGCGACCAGCGCCACCAGGACGGGCAGCGCCACGAGAATCGCGGAGGCCGAGAAATTCGGTGCGTGGAAGGCCGGAAGGCCGATCCAGTCGGCCTTCTCCACACCGGAGAAGTCGATGCGCCAGTGGTCGGTCACCTTCCCCGCGCCATTGGCGGAATGAATCATTCCAGCGGTGCGGTCGAGAACCCAGGACAGGGCGTATCCGAAAACCAGGCCGAGGAAGATGGCGATGCGCGACCAGAAGCCCCGCAGAACCACCAGAGCGAGGCCGGTGAAAAGCATGGTCGCCAGCGCCGTCCATTGATCCTGCGGCCAATAGACGGATGCCGTCACGGGGGCGAGGTTGAAACCGATGAGCATCACGACCGCGCCGGTCACCACGGGCGGAAGGACCGCGTGAATCACCCGGGCCCCGAGAAGGTGAATGACGATTCCGCAGCCCGCCAGGGAGGCACCCACGACGAGCATCGCCCCCGTCAGTGTCCCGGCGTCACCACCCTGGCCCGCGATCACGGCGGACACGCCGACGAAGGAGAGCGACGATCCCAGATAGCTCGGAATGCGCCCGCGGGTCATCACCAGGAAGAGCACGGTGGCCACACCCGATGCCATCAGCGCGAGGCCGGGGTCCAGCCCCATGAGCACCGGTGCGACGAAACACGCGCCGATCATCGAGACGACGTGCTGGGCGCCGAGCGCGATCGTGCGGCCCCAGGTCAGACGCTCCCCGGGCCGGACCACCTCCCCCGGCTTCAGGTGCCGTCCGTCCCCATGAAGCTGCCACCCGAAGCGGGCCATGATCACTCTCCACATCTGCGACGCCCTGCACGTCACAGAGCCGAGGTGATTCATAGTCGAACGTCTGCCGCAGGACAAACCGCACCGGCCGAGGCGGCCGCCGCTGCCGTACGCGCACGCCGCCGGGCGGGGGACCCCGTCGTACGACGAGGACCAGGGGGAAGGACGCCCCCTGCGAGCTTCGCGCTCCGCCGTACCACGAGGTCCCCGGGCACCCCGGGCCTCAGTGGCCGTACTTCTTCACGGCCTGGTAGTAGGTCCAGGCCAGCGCCCTGCAGGAGGCCTTGCGGGCGCCCGAGTAGCGCCCGCAGACCCGCTTCAGGTCCTCGTAGAGCGCCTTGTCCAGTCGCGCCTTGTTCGCCTTGAAGGTGCCCATCCGCTTGTAGTTGCGATAGCCGAAGTCATGGCGCGCACAGCGGAGGTGAAAGGGAAAGCCGAGGGGGTTGTCCGGCGACTTGGAGCAGTAGTCGGTGTCCCAGTTGAAGCGGTACGCGGACCATTTCGACCGGTGGTCCCGGGCGGCGGCCCACTGCGTGTAGCTGGCCGCGTCGGTCCGGGTCCAGCTCGCCAGCACCCGGGGTTTGTCGGCGGGCACGGCCGGGGCGGCCGGCGCGGGGGCGGCTGCGGTCAGCAGCGCCGCTATTGCCAGGAGCGGGGCGGTGAGTACTGCGGAACGTCTTCGGGACATGCGCCAACCTCCGGAATTCTGCGCCTCGTTCACCGCGGCGCTTCCTGGAACGTGAAGAGATATGGGTTTCTCAAAGGCCGTTGCCGCTCTGTCGACTCTCCGGAGAGCCACAAGAGGGCGCGCCGATTATTACCCCGTTCCGGTCAACACCGCCCGGGAAACCCGGATATCCGTAAGGCAGCTGTCACGCTGGGCCGATGACGACGACTCAGGAATCCGGCGAACCGGGTCGGATCGGTGCCGTGGCGCCCCGCCCGGCGCCGCCCGGCGACGTGGCCGGGGTGCTGGCGCGAATGCGGGCGCTGGACGCGGCGCTGCCCGCCGGGGACGGCGTGGCCGTCTTCAACGGCGTCTACCTGACCGTCACCGAGGCGGTGGCGCGGCGCCTCGGTGACGGCGGTTTCCGGGACCCGGCGGCCGCCGGGGAGCTCGACGTGCGGTTCGCCCGGCGCTATTTCGACGCGGTGGACGCGGCGGCCGGCGGGCTGCGGCCGCCGGCCTGCTGGCGCCCGCTGTTCCAGCTGCGCCGCCACCCCGGCGTCCATCCGCTGCAGTTCGCACTGGCCGGGATCAATGCGCACATCGGCCACGATCTCGCGCTCGCCGTGCTGGACACCTGCCGGGCGCTGGAGTGCGAACCGGCCGCGCTGGAGGGCGACTTCGACCGGGTGGGCGGCGTGCTGACGAGCCTGGAGGAGCGGATCCGCGAGCAGCTGATGCCCGGCCCCGATCTCCTCGACATCGCCGATCCGCTGACCCATCTGATCGGTTCCTGGAGCCTGGACAAGGCCCGGGACGGCGCCTGGGTGGCGGCCCGCGCCCTGTGGAGCGTGCGCCGGCTGCCGGAGGTGACGGAGGAGTTCACCGAGCGGCTGGACGCCGGCGTCGGTCTGGTGGGCCGGATGCTGCTGACCCCGCTGCCCGGCTGATCGCGCCCGCCGTCACCCGCCCGTTGCGCGAACTCCCTTGCGCCGACGGTAGGTTGACGGACGTACGGATCAGGGCACGGCACCACGCACCACGCGACACCTGACACGAAGGAGTGCGGGCATGGCCATTCGACTCGGTCTGAGCCTTCCGCAGATGCGGCAGTACGACATCGGACGGGACGTTCCCGACGTGGCCCGGGCCGCGGAGGAGACCGGCTACCAGAGCCTGTGGGTCTTCGAGCGGATCCTGTTCCCGGAACCCGCCACCCAGGGCCTGTACGGCATCCCGGGGCTGCCCTGGCCCGATCAGTACCGCTCGGTCGCCGATCCGCTGGTCACGCTGGCGCTGGCCGCGGGCGCCACCCGGCGGGCCCGGCTGGGCACCAGCGTGCTGGTCGCCCCGCTGCACGTGCCCTTCCAGCTGGCCCGCGGACTGGCCTCGCTGGACGCGGCGAGCGGCGGCCGGGTGGTCGCGGGCCTGGGCACCGGCTGGTCGCTGGACGAGTACGCGGCCGCCGCGGTCGCCCCGTTCGAGCGGCGCGGGAAGGTCCTCGACGAGCTGATCGACGTCTGCCGCGCGGTGTGGGGCCCGGACCCGGTGGCGTACGAAGGGGAGCTGACCACCATCGCCCCGTCCGAGGTCGGGCCGAAGCCGAAGGGGCCGATGCCGATCCTGCTGCCCGCCAACAGCCCGCGGGCGCTGCGCCGGCTGGTGGACCGGGCGGACGGCTGGATGCCGGTCGGCACGGGCGCCGAGCAGCTCGCCGCGCAGTGGAAGCGGCTGCAGGAGCTGGCCGCCGAACGGGGCCGCACGGAGCCGGTGCAGAGCGTGCTGCGGGTGAACACCGAGCACACCGGCGCTCCGTACGAGGGCCCGGGGCGCAAGCCGTTCCAGGGCAGCGTGGCGCAGATCGTCGAGGACCTCGCCGCGCACGCCGCGGTGGGCGTGGAGGAGATCCTGATCGATCTGCAGGGCCGGGCCCGGGACGCCGAGGAGCTGAAGGACCTCGCCGCGGAGGTGTACGCGGCGGCGCGGGCGGCCGGGGTGTAGGGCTTTCCCGGGCCCCGGCCGGGCCCGCGTGCTCAGTATTGGGGCAGCGTCGCGGTGGCCTTGCGCCCGGCCTCGACCTGGGCGATCCGCTCGGCGAACATCCTGGCCCCCTGCGTCAGCATCGGCTCGGCCGCGCCGCCCTCCACGAAGGTGGTGGCGACCACCGTGCCGACCCGCATGGTGACGTACTCGCCGTCCAGCCCGCCGCCGTTCCTGGTGTAGGCCCGGCTCTCGTTGCCGAAGACGGGCTTCGACAGCGTGGGGTACCTGCCGGCCTCGCGCTTCAGCCCGTCCTTGGCGTCCTGCCGGGTCCGGTACGTCGTGATCTGGAAGTTGACGTAGTGGGTGCCGCCGGACAGGGCGAACTTGTCGTGCCCGAACCACTGCCCCTTGCAGGACCGCGGGCTCGGGCAGTTGAGGTGCCCGTCCGCGGTCGTGACGTCACCGCTCACGCCCTGCAGGCCGCCCATCGCCCCGAGGTCCGGAAGGGCGTTCTTGACCTGGTCCTTGTCGGTCAGCACGGTGGCGGAGTCCGGTGTGCCGGAGGACTTGCCGGGCGCCGGGCTGCTGGGCCGGGGCTTGGCGGCGGAGC
This sequence comes from Streptomyces sp. NPDC059649, assembly GCF_042734445.1. Classification (NCBI taxonomy): domain Bacteria; kingdom Bacillati; phylum Actinomycetota; class Actinomycetes; order Kitasatosporales; family Streptomycetaceae; genus Streptomyces; species Streptomyces sp. NPDC059649. Next base: position 71,739 of record NZ_JBHWDV010000019.1, on the reverse strand, counting down.
CGCCGCCCTTGCCGCCCGCGCCGCTCTTGTCGCCGGTGTCCCCGCAGCCGGTGAGGCCGGCGCACAGCACACCGGTGATCATCACGGCCGCCAGGGCCGCGCGCCGTCCCGGCCGGTTCGTCGTTGCCAAGGTTCCGTCTCCCCCGTTGGTGCTCAGCGTTTTCCGCTGATCATAAGAGGCGGGTCCGCGCATGGCTGAGGGCCCTCCCTTCTGGAGGGCCCTCAGGGGAGGAGACCGAACCGGGGTCAGTCCTCGGGCAGTTCGACCGGGGCGATCTCGTCGTAGACGTCGCCCGGGCCCGGGTTGGCGGCGTCCGTCGTGCCGCCGAGGTGGTGCATCACGCCCCAGACCGCGTTCAGCGCGGTCTGGATGGCGCCCTCGGCCCAGCCGGCGGTCCAGGAGATGTCGTCACCGGCGAGGAAGATGCCGCGCTTGTCCTCGGGGAGGCGGTCCTGCATGAAGTGGGTGAACAGCCGCCGCTGGTAGCGGTAGTGGCCGGGCAGGTTGGCCTTGAACGCGCCCATGAAGTAGGGCTCGTTCTCCCAGGAGACGGTGACCGGGTTGCCGATGATGTGCTTGCGGATGTCGACCTTCGGATAGATCTCGCCGAGCGACTTCAGCATGACCTCCATCCGCTCGTTGGCGTCCAGCGGCAGCCACTTGAGGCTGTCGTCGCACCAGGTGTACGAGAGGCAGATGACGGCCGGCCGGTCGGGGCCGTTGTCCAGCAGGTAGGTCCCGCGGGTCATCCGGTCGGTCAGCGTCATGGACATCACGTCGCGGCCGGTGTCCTCGTCCTTGTCCAGCCAGAACGGCCGGTCGACGGGGACGAAGAGCTTGGACGACTCCATGTAGTGGGTGCGCTCGATCGCCGTCCAGTGGTCGATCGGGAACAGCTCGTCGTCACAGGCGATCTTGGACAGCAGCATCCAGGACTGGGCGGTGAAGACGACCGCCTTGTAGGAGCGGATGTCGCCGGAGGCGTCGGTGACGGTGACGCGGTTGCCGGCGGTGCGGTGCAGCCGGGTCACGGCCGGGCGGGGCGTGCCGTCGTGCAGCGACGACAGCGAGGTGCCCTGGGCCCAGTGCACGATCTTGGCCGGCTCACGCTCCCAGAGGCGCAGCGGCAGCTGCTGGGAGCCGCCGACGATGCCGCGGTGGTGGTCGTCGGCCTCGGTGTAGACGACGCGCAGGATCTCCAGGATGGAGTTGGGGAAGTCGGTGTCCCAGCCGCCGGTGCCGAAGCCGACCTGGCCGAAGATCTCGCGGTGGCGGAAGGACTTGAAGGCCTCGGAGTCGCAGAGGAAGCCGTAGAAGGTCTGGTTGTCGAGCTTCTCGACGAGCTTCGCCCAGATCTCGCGGATGCGCGGGACGTCCCGCTCGCGCATGGCCTGGTTCATGTCGGAGAAGTCGGCGCCCTCGTCCAGGCACTTGTTCCAAGCCTCGGCGACGTCCCGGTAGACCTGCGGCAGGTCGTCGATCGTCTCGGCGTAGTGCGACTCGCCCTTGAGGTCCACGACGGTGGACGGGGTGGACTCGGCGAGGGGGTTGGGGAAGGGCTTGGTCTCCAGGCCCACCATGTCGATGTAGTGCTGCAGCGCCGTCGAGGACGGCGGAAACCGCATCGCGCCCAGCTCGCAGTTGAGCGAGTCGTCGCAGCCGTCGAAGCCCACGGTGCGCAGCCGGCCGCCGATCTGGTCCGCCTCGTACACGACGGGCTTGAGGCCCATCTTCATCAGCTCGTAGGCGGTGACGATGCCGGAGAGGCCGCCGCCGATGATCGCGACCTCGGTGCCGTGCTCGGTCGCCGGTATCTGGCCGAGGCCCGCGGGGTGGGCGAGGAAGTCGTCGTACGCGTACGGGAAGTCCGGGCCGAACATGGTGATCGGCGGCTGCGCGTCGGTGTGCGGGACGGCGGGGGGCACCGTGGACGTCATGGGGTACGGACTCCTTGCAGGGGGAAGCTGACGATGCGGCGTGGGCGGGGCGGTGGGGGGAGGGTCAGACGAGGGACGCGTACAGCTCCGGGCGGCGGTCGCGCAGATAGGGGTTGGTCTCGCGGGAGGCGGCGAGGAACGCCGGGTCGACCTCGGCGGAGACCAGCTCCTCGCCGCGGCCGGCGCGGGCCCGGGCGACGCCGTCCGGGCCGACGAGCGTGGAGAGCCCGACGAACTCGAACTCCCCTTCCGGGCCGGTGCGGTTGACGTACGCGACGTACATCTGGTTCTCGAAGGCGCGGACCGGCACCAGCGATTCGGCGACGAACTGGAAGGGGTGCATCTGCGCGGTGGGCACCAGCAGCAGATCGGTGCCGGCCAGCGCGTGCGCCCGGACGTTCTCCGGGAACTCCACGTCGTAGCAGATCATCAGGCCGACGCGGAGGCCGCCGAGCTCGGCCTGGACGACCGGCTGGTCGCCCGGCGTGAACCACTCGCGCTCGAAGCAGCCGAAGAGATGGGTCTTGCGGTACGTGGCGAGGCGCGCTCCGTCGGCGTCGATCAGCTGGACCGCGTTGTAGACCGTGTCGCCGTCCCGCTCGGGGAAGCCGTAGGCGATCGCCAGGCCGTGGTCGGCGGCGATCCGGGCGACCGCGTCCGCGGACGGGCCGTCGGCGGGCTCGGCGAGCTTGGGCACGTCGGCGCCGATGGCGTAGCCGGTGAGGAACATCTCGGGCGCGGCGAGCAGCCCGGCGCCCTGAGCGGCGGCCGCGCGGGCCGCGTCCTCCAGTACCCGCAGATTGTGGGCGACATCGCCGGGCCGGCCCGAACTCTGGAGCAGGGCGGTGTGCAGCGATGTCATGGGACCCCTCGGCGGACGGTTCGGGCGGGACGAAATGACGGTACGGGGCGGTGACGATTCCGGACAAGGCGCCACCGTTGCGTGCCGCGGGACGATTCATTGCGCGTTCAAGCGCCTCCGCGGCGATTCATTGCGCCGGGTGTCGCGCGGCCTCCGGCGCGGGTCCGGCGGCGATCGTTTCCGTGACCACCCGGCGGACGAGCCCGCGCAGCCAGACATGGCCGGCGTCCGCCTCCTGGCGGGGGTGCCAGGCCATCGCCATGTTCATGGTCGGCAGTTCGAGCGGGATGGGCAGGGTGCGCAGGCCCAGTGCGCGGACCGTCGAGGCGGCGATCACCTCGCCCGCGAAGCCGACCGCGTCGGTGTCGCGGACCATCATCAACGAGGCGGCGAAGGTGGGGACGGTGGCGATCACCTTGCGGCGCAGCCCGAGGGCGGCCAGCGCGGTGTCGATGGGGCCGGTGAGCCGGCCGCGGCGGGTGAAGTTGAGGTGCGGCGCATCGGCGTAGCGGCGGGCGGTGAGCCGGCCCTCGGTCAGCGGGTGCCCGGCCCGGACCACCGCGACCCCGCGGTCGGTGAACAGTTCCTCGGTGCGGATCTCCGGTTCGGTGCTGTCGATCACCCCGAGTTCCAGGTCCGCGGCGCCGTCCCGCAGCAGCGGCAGGTCGACGTGGCTCTCGCCGAGGAAGCGCAGCACGACCTGCGGGGCCTCCTCGGCGACCCGGGCGACCAGGCGCGGGCCCATGGCGGTGACGAAGAGGTCGTTGGCGCTGAGGGTGAAGGCCCGGACCAGCTGCGCCGGGTCGGCGGGGGTGACGGGGGCGAGCAGGCTGTGGGCGCCGTCCACCAGCCGGCGCACCTCGGCCCTGATCTCCAGGGCGCGCGGGGTGGGGACCATGTGGCGGCCGGCGCGGACGAGGACGGGGTCGCCGAGGGTGCGGCGGATCCGGCCGAGGGCACGGCTCATGGCCGGCCCGGAGAGCCCAAGACGGTCGGCGGCCGCGGTGACGCTCTCCTCCTCGAGCAGGGCGTCGAGGGCGGTCAGCAGGTTGAGGTCGATGTTTGCGTTTCGCGCAATCATGGAGGTCACACCTTGCACTTGAGGTCAATTCACCGGGACATTACCGCCCCGCCCCTGCCCTCGCCCCTGTCTCCGCCCTCTCCGTCCCCTCCGCCCTCTCCCCCCTCTCCGTCCGGTTCCCTGCGCATGCCACCGGGCAGGCGCGGCACGGGAGTTGGGGGGCGACGCCGGGCACGGCGCCGCGATGGCCACCGCGTTCACCGAGGCCACCGCGTTCACCGAGGCCACCGCGCCGGGCCGCCGGATCGCGGCGGGCGTGGTGCGGGTGGTCGGGATCGTCACGGTGGCCGGTCTGCGGACCCGTCCGCGCGCCGGCCGCCCCGGGGCTTGACCTCAAGTCCGATTGAGGTAGCAGGCTCGGCGGCATGACCAGCGAAACGATGACCACCGCGGCCATGACCAACGCAGCCACGACCACCGACGCCACGACCACCGAAGCGATGAGCACCGAAGCGATGCGGTACCAGCTCCAGTACCTGACCGACCGGGCCGAGATCGGCGACCTGATGGACCGCTATCTGCGCTCCCTCGACGAGGGGCGGTTCGACGAGGAGTGGGCGCGCGCCTTCCACACCGAGGACGTCACCGCCGAGATGCCGATCGGCACGGTCCACGGCCGCAACGCCCTGCTGGCCCGCGTCCGCGCCGGGATGGCCCTGTTCGACCGGACCGTGCACCTGGGCACGAACCCCGTCATCGAGATCGACGGGGACCGGGCCACCGTGCGCGGCGCCCAGCTGAGCACCCATGTCCTCGCCGACGGCTCGGAGGACGTCTTCGTCTCGGCCGGTCACACCGACAGCACGCTGGTGCGGACCGCGGACGGCTGGCGGATCGCCGCCTCGTCGCTGCGGATCGTCTGGACCCGCGGCACCCCGCCGCGGGTGCCGGCGGACCTGGGCGCGGAGGCCTGAGGCCACCGCTGGGCGGGGACTCTGCCCTAGCGGGGCGCGCCCGAGCCGTAGCGGCGGAGCAGCGGGGAGAGCACCAGCACGGACTTGGTCCGTTCCACGAACGGCTCGCCCGCGATCCGCTCCAGCACCCGCTCGAAGTGCCGCATGTCGGACGCGAAGACCTGGACCAGGGCGTCCGCCTCACCGGTGACGGTGGAGGCGGACGCCACTTCCGGATAGCGCGACAGACCGCGGTGGATCGCCTCGGGCGAGGTGTTCCGGCGGCAGTAGATCTCGATGAACCCCTCGGTCTCCCAGCCGAGCGCGGCCGGGTCCACCCGTACGGTGAAGCCGGTGATCGCGCCGTCGGCCCGCAGCCGGTCCACCCGGCGCTTGACGGCCGGGGCGGACAGCCCGACCTCCTGGCCGATGTCGGCATAGCTGCGGCGGGCGTCCTCGGCGAGGGCGTGGACGATGCGTTCGTCGAGATCGTTCAGTCGCACTGCGGGTGGATCACTTCTCTGACGTGGCCAATCGGGAGCGGCGCAAGCCGTAACCGAAGTAGACCACAAGGCCCACGACCATCCAGACACCGAAGACCACCCAGGTCACCGCCTCCAGGCTGTACATCATCCAGAGGCAGAGCAGGAAGCCGATCGCCGGGAACAGCGGGGAGAGCGGCGTACGGAAGGTGCGCTTCATCTCCGGCCGGGTCCGGCGCAGCACGATCACCGCCACGTTGACCAGCGCGAACGCGAAGAGCGTGCCGATGCTGGTGGCGTCGGCCAGCTGACCGAGCGGCACCGCGGCGGCGAGCACGCCGCAGAACAGCGAGACGATCACGGTGTTGACCCGCGGCACCCCGCTCTTGGCGTGCACCTTGGCGAACGCCTTGGGCACCAGGCCGTCGCGGGACATCGCGAACAGGATGCGGGTCTGGCCGTAGAGCACGGTCAGCACGACGCTGGCGATGGCGATGACCGCGCCGAACGCGAGCAGCACGGCCCACCAGCTCTGCCCGGTGACCGACTTCATGATCCCGGCCAGCGCGGCCTCGGAACCCTCGAACTTCTGCCACGGCATCGCGCCCACGGCGATCGCCGCGACCAGGCAGTACAGCGCGGTGACGATGATCAGCGAGAGCATGATCGCGCGGGGCAGGTCGCGCTGCGGGTCCTTGGCCTCCTCGCCGGCCGTGGAGGCCGCGTCGAAGCCGATGTACGAGAAGAACAGGGTGGCGCCCGCGGCGCTCACGCCGGCCATGCCCATCGGCATGAAGTTGGCGTAGTTGCCGGACTTGATGCCCTGGAAGGCGACGCCGCAGAACAGCAGCAGCGCGGCGATCTTGACCAGCACCATGATGGTGTTGGCCCGGGCGCTCTCCTTGGCACCGCCCAGCAGGAACGCCATGGCGAGCAGCACCACCAGCAGCGCCGGCAGGTTGAAGTAGCCGCCGTCGCCGGGCGGCTGGGACAGCGCGTCGGGGAGGGTGAAGCCGAACGTGCCGGCGAGCAGCTCGTTGAGGTACTGCCCCCAGCCCACCGCGACGGCCGCGACCGAGACGCCGTACTCCAGGATCAGGCACCAGCCGCAGACCCAGGCGACCAGCTCGCCGAGGGTGGCGTAGGCGTAGGAGTACGAGGAGCCGGAGACCGGGATGGTGCCGGCCAGCTCCGCGTAGGACAGCGCCGAGAACAGCGCGGTGATGCCGGCGATCACGAACGAGATGATGACCGCGGGGCCGGCTGCCGGGACCGCGTTGCCGAGCACCACGAAAATGCCGGTGCCGAGGGTGGCACCGATGCTGATCATGGTCAGCTGCCAGACGCCCATCGAGCGGCGGAGCTCACCGCCCTGCCCCTTCCCGCCCTCGGCGACCAGCCGCTCGACCGGCTTGCGCCGCATCAGCCGGCCGCCGAGGCCGCCGGGGCCGCCGGGAGAGGGCGGCCGGGTGTCGCTGGCCCCTGCGGGCGGGGCTGCGCCGTGCTCCAACACTGGGAGGGCTCCTTCTTCGCTGCCTGTCAGGTGACGGCGACCGGCGGCGGTCAGGAAACGGGCATGCCGAAACACCCCGTGCGGGAGACCGCCGAGCAGGCGGTCTCCGCCACTCCACGTACTGACGCAGACCTTACGGGGCGCCGCTGAACTGCCGTAATGCAGGTTCCTTGCGCAATCACGGCTGATCGTTGCGCACCGGCGACCCGGACGGTGGATCGTTGCGCCGTTGCGTCAGGAAACCCCGTAAGACCCCGGAAACGCAAACCGGCCCCGCACCGGGTCGGTGCGGGGCCGGTCAGGCATTCCCCAGGGCCGTGAGCGGCCCGTCGCGGGTCAGTTCCAGCTGTCGTGCAGCGGCTTGCCCTCGGCGTAGCCGGCGGCGCTCTGCACCCCGACCACGGCCTTCTCGGCGAACTCCTCCAGGGTGGCCGCACCCGCGTACGTGCAGGAGCTGCGGACGCCCGCGATGATCGAGTCGATCAGGTCCTCGACGCCGGGGCGGGCCTGGTCGATGAACATCCGCGAGTGCGAGATGCCCTCCTCGAAGAGCGCCTTGCGGGCCCGGTCGTAGGACGACTCCTCGCTGGTCCGGCGCTGCACCGCACGCGCGGAGGCCATGCCGAAGCTCTCCTTGTACGGGCGGCCGTCGGCGGTGTGCTGGAGGTCACCGGGCGACTCCAGGGTGCCGGCGAACCAGGAGCCGATCATGACGTTGGACGCACCGGCGGCCAGCGCCATGGCGACGTCGCGGGGGTGCCGCACGCCGCCGTCGGCCCAGACGTGCTTGCCGTACTTCTTCGCCTCGGCGGCGCACTCCAGCACCGCGGAGAACTGCGGCCGGCCGACGCCGGTCATCATCCGGGTGGTGCACATCGCGCCGGGGCCGACCCCGACCTTGATGATGTCCGCGCCGGCCTCGATCAGGTCGCGCACGCCCTCGGCGGCGACGATGTTGCCCGCCACGATCGGGACCTGCGGGTCCAGCGCCCGGACCGCCTTGATCGCACTGATCATGCTCTCCTGGTGGCCGTGCGCGGTGTCCACGACGAGCGTGTCCACACCGGCCTCCAGCAGCGCCTTGGCCTTGCCGGCCACGTCGCCGTTGATGCCGACCGCGGCGGCGATCCGCAGCTTGCCGTTGGCGTCGGTGGCGGGGGTGTAGAGGGTGGCGCGCAGCGCGCCCTTGCGGGTCAGCACGCCGACCAGCATGCCGTCGGCGTCGACCGCGGGCGCGAGCTTGCGGTTGGCGGCGTCGAGGCGGTTGAAGGCCTCCCGCGGGTCGATGTCCGCGTCGAAGACCAGCAGGTCCTTGGACATGACCTCGGCGACCTGGGTGAAGCGGTCCACCCCGGCCAGGTCGTGCTCGGTGACGATGCCGACCGGGCGGCCGCCCTCGACGACGACGCCCGCGCCGTGCGCCCGCTTGGGCAGCAGCGCCAGGGCGTCCGCGACGGTCGCCACCGGGGACAGCACGATCGGCGTGTCCAGTACCAGATGGCGGCGCTTGACCCAGGTCACGACGTCGGTGACGACGTCGATCGGGATGTCCTGCGGGATGACGACCAGGCCACCACGGCGGGCGACGGTCTCGGCCATCCGGCGGCCGGCGATCGCCGTCATGTTGGCGACCACGAGCGGGATCGTCGTTCCCGTCCCGTCGGGCGTGGCCAGATCGACGCCCTGGCGGGAGCCCACGGCGGAGCGGCCGGGCACCATGAACACATCGTCGTAGGTCAGGTCGTAGGGCACCGAAGAACTCTCTTCGAGCGCGCCGTTCTTCGGATTCAGGAATCGCATATAGCCCAGGATACGGGCCCTGACCAGGGCTCATACGAATGTCCTAGCCCCGGACCGGGCCATCTGTGCGATCCGCCAAAGGGGCCCGGGAGCCACCGACCGGCCCGGTGTCAGGGCGCTTCCCGGCGGCTCCGGCCCCTGGCCAGGACCACCGCGAGCCCGGTGCCAGTGTCGCGCCAGAAGCCCACCGCGTCCGCCAGGACGGACTCCACCACGGCCCAGTCCTCGGGTGCGGCGGCCGCATAGCCCTGCCAGCCCGTGACGGCCAGCAGCCGGCCGCGGCCGGCCGGGCACCAGGACAGGTCGGTCAGGCAGTCGGCGAGCGCGTCCCAGTTGCGGCCGAACCAGTCGGGCAGCCGCAGCGCGCCGGCGCACCGGTCCATGAAGGCGGCCTTGTCCGCGACGCCCTCCAGTCCCAGCACCGCGCCGGTCCAGCCGGCGTCCCGCGCCGCGGCCAGCGCCTCGGCCACCGGCCGGTCGGCGGGCCAGGGCAACACCCCGGGCGGCGTCCGCCCGTCGAGCACCGCCGCGAGCGGCCGCGGCACGGCCACCGGCTCGGTGGGCCCGGTCATCGCCGTACCGCCCGGGAAGGGCGGGGGTGGGGAAACGGCCCGCCGACGGCGGCGGCACGGCGCGGGACGGGGCGGATCACCATGGGCCGATGCTGTCACAGGCCCGCCCGGCCCGCCCGCCGGTGGCGGCCGGGTGGTGCGGCCGGCCGGCGGCGGCCGGGCTCACGACCCGTCGGGATCCGCCCGGTCCAGCGCGGGACGCGGCCCGGGGCCGGTCTCCAGCAGCAGGTGGTCGGCCGCCGCGGTGTCCGTGACCAGGCTCGTGACGAGCCCGGAGCGCAGCACCGCGCCGATCGCCGCGGCCTTGCGCCGGCCGCCCGCGATGGCGACGACCTCCGGGATCCGGCGCAGCCGGTCCGCCTCGACGGTGATGCACCGCTCGCCCAGGTCGCGGCCGATCCGGCGGCCCTCGGCGTCGAAGAGGTGCGCGGACATCTCGGCGGCCGCGCCCAGCGAGGCGTAGTGCTCGCGCTCCTGCTCGGACAGCATGTCGTAGACCGTGGAGACGCCCGGCTCCCAGGAGCCGATGGAGACGCAGGCGACGGTGACCTTGTCGAAGTAGTCGAAGGCGCGGGCGATACCGGTCTGCCGGCGCAGCGCCTCGGCGGTCGCCGAGTCGGGCAGCAGCATCGGCGCGTAGATCGGGTGGGCCTCGCCGCCGGCGACGTCGGCCGCGCGGCGCACCGCCTCGACCGAGCCGCGGTCGGCGGTGCCCGCGTCGTAGACACCGGTCAGCTGGACGACCGTGCAGGGCGGCAGCCGGTGCAGCGCGGCCGCCATGTGGATGGTCGAACGGCCCCAGGCGAGCCCGAGCACATCGCCCTCGGTGACCAGCTCGCCGAGCAGGTCGGCGGCGACCTCACCGAGGTTCTCCGGGTCCGCGGCGTCGTCGGGCGCGGTCTGGCCGCCGAAGGCGGGGGGAGCGTCCGCGGGCGACTCGACGACCACGGCGTGCCGCAGGCCGTAGCGGGCCCGCAGCGCGTCGGAGCGCTCGGCGTCCAGCTCGGAGGGCACCCGGATCTCGATCCGTACGAGATCCCGCTCCAGTGCCGTCTCCAGCACCCGGGCGACCTTGAACCGGCTGACGCCGAACTCCTCCGCGATCTGGATCTTCGACTTGCCCTCAAGATAGAAACGGCGGGCCATGGCCGCGGCCTGCACCAGCTCGGCAGGGCCCATTCCGGACTGTGGGCGGCTGGCTACCACGAAATTCTCCCCTTTTGCGCATCTGATCGAGTCTTTGCTCATCCTTTCAGAAACCCGGCGGCAACGGGGACCTTGACCGCCGCGACCCTGGTGAACGCTGGGTAGCGCCACGGACAATTGGCGGCTCGGCCGTGCCCCGGGGGGATTCCCGTGGCCGACAACGGCCTTGCCACCCGCCCCCGTTGGCCGGAATTCAGTGTGCGCAGGCCCAGCCGGCCCCCGCGGTCGCCGCCTCGGCCTTCTCGCGGAGATCCCGCACCGCCTTGGCGGGGTCGTCCGCGCCGTAGACCGCGGAACCGGCCACGAAGACGTCGGCGCCGGCCTCCGCGCACCGCTCGATGGTGGCGTCGGAGACCCCACCGTCGACCTGGAGCCACAGCTCCAGACCGTGCCGGGAGATCAGCTCACGGGTGCGGCGGATCTTGGGCAGCATGATGTCCAGGAACGCCTGGCCGCCGAAGCCGGGCTCCACGGTCATGATCAGCAGCATGTCGAGCTCGGGGAGCAGGTCCTCGTAGGGCTCGATGGAGGTGGCCGGCTTGAGCGCCATCGCCGCCCGCGCGCCCTTGGCCCGGATCTCCCGCGCCAGCCGCACCGGCGCGGCGGCCGCCTCGGCGTGGAAGGTCACCGACCCGGCCCCGGCCTCGACGTACTGCGGCGCCCAGCGGTCCGGGTCCTCGATCATCAGGTGCAGGTCGAGCGGGGTGTCCGTCGCCTTGCGCAGCGACTCGACGACCGGCACACCGAGCGTGAGGTTCGGGACGAAGTGGTTGTCCATCACGTCGACGTGCAGCCAGTCGGCGCCCTCGACGGCCTTCGCCTCCTCGGCGAGCCGGGCGAAGTCTGCGGACAGGATGCTGGGGTTGATCAAGGCCATGCCCCCAGTATGGCGCCCCGGGCCCGAGCGGTCGGAGGCGGGACGGGCCGGAGACCGGCCGGCCGCGGTCCGCCCCGCCGTGCGCCGGTCAGCCGGTGCGGCGCAGCAGGGCCAGGTACATCGCGTCGGTGCCGTGCAGATGCGGCCAGAGCTGGACGTCCGGGCCGTCACCGAGGGCGGGGACGCCGGACATCAGCGGCCGGGCGTCGAGCCATTCGACCGCCACCGCCGGGCCGCCGCGGCCCTTGATGACGTCCTCCACCACGGCCCGGGTCTCGGCCGGGTGCGGCGAGCAGGTCGCATAGCCGACCACGCCACCGACGCGCACCGCGGCGAGCGCCTGGCGCAGCAGCTCGCGCTGGAGCGGGGCGAAGCCGTCGAGGTCCTCGGGACGGCGCCGCCAGCGGGCCTCCGGGCGCCGGCGGAGCGCGCCCAGGCCGGTGCACGGGACGTCCATCAGGACCCGGTCGAAGCTGCCGGGCCGCCAGGCCGGGCGGGTGCCGTCGGCGGCGATCACCGCGTACGGGCCGGGGTTGCCGTCCAGGGCCCGGGCCACCAGGCGGGCGCGGTGCGGCTGCTTCTCCGAGGCCAGCAGGGCGGCACCGCGCTCGGCGGCCAGCGCGGCCAGCAGCGCGGCCTTGCCGCCGGGGCCGGCGCAGCCGTCCAGCCAGGCCCGGTCGGTGCCCTCGACGGGCGCGTTCGCCAGGGCCAGGGCGACCAGCTGGCTGCCCTCGTCCTGCACACCGGCGCGGCCCTCGCGCACCGCGTCCAGCGCGCCGGGCTCACCGCCCTCGGCGAGCCGGACCGCGTACGGCGACCAGCGGCCGGGCAGCGCGCCCCGCTCACCGGCCGCGGCCAGCAGCTCCTCGGCGGTGGCCCGGCCGGGCCGCGCCACCAGCGTCACCTCGGGGCGCTCGTTGTCCGCCTCCAGCAGGTCCTCGATGCCGGCCCGGCCGCCGCCGAGGGCGTCCCACAGCGCCGAGACGATCCAGCGGGGGTGCGCGTGCACCAGGCCGAGGTGGTCCTCGGGGTCCTCGTCGTAGTCCGGGGCGATCCGCGCCAGCCAGCCGTCCAGGTCGTCCGCCGCGACCTTGCGCAGCACCGCGTTGACGAACTTGGCGCGCCCGTCACCCAGCACCACCCGCGCCAGCTCGACGCTCGCGCTGACCGCGGCGTGCGTGGGGATGCGGGTGCCGAGCAATTGGTGGGCGCCGAGCGTGAGCACATCCAGGACCGGCGGGTCGACCTCGCGCAACGGCCGGTCCACGCACCGGGCGATGATCGCGTCGTACGTCCCCTGCCGGCGCAGCGAACCGTAGACCAGCTCGGTCGCCAGCGCCGCGTCCCGGGCGTCGAAGTCCCCGCCCTCGCGCGCCTTGCGCAGCAGCGGCGGCAGGACGAGGTTCGCGTAGGCGTCCCGCTCGTCGACGGCCCGCAGCGCCTCGAACGCGAGGATCCTGACCGGGTCCTTCTTCGGACGGCGGTGCGGCTTGCCGGGACGGCGGCGGGGCTGGGGCTGGCTCACAGAAAAGGTGCTCCGGATACGACATGCGGTCTGCGGGGTCCCCGATGAGGGATCCGTCCCAGCCTACGCGGGCCCGGGGCCGCCGCAGAACGCCTCCCTACGCGGCCCGCCGCTCGTGACCCACGAGCCGGACGCAGACGGCGAGCCCCTCGATCGCCTGCTCCAGCTCCGCGAGACCGGGGTAGCTGGGCGCGATCCGGATGACCGCGTCGCGCGGGTCGTCGCCGTACGGGTGGGTGGCTCCGGCCGGGGTGAGCACGATGCCCGCCTCGGCGGCCCGGCGGACGACCTCCTTGGCGCAGCCGTCCGGGACCTCCAGGGTCACGAAGTACCCGCCCTTGGGTGTGGTCCAGGTCGCGAGCCCGGTCCCGCCGAGCTCCTTCTCCAGGATCCGGCCCACCGCCTCGAACTTGGGCTGCAGCAGGGCGCGTTGGCGCTCCATGTGGGCGCGCACCCCGTCGGCGTCGCGCAGGAACAGCACGTGCCGCAGCTGGTTGACCTTGTCGGGGCCGATCGACCGCTTGGCGTTGTGGCCGAGCAGCCAGGTGACGTTCGCGGGCGAGGAGCCGAAGAAGGCGACACCGGCGCCGGCCGCGGTGATCTTCGAGGTGGAGCCGAAGACGAACGCCCGGTCCGGGTTGCCGGCCTCGGCGCAGGCGGCGAGCAGGTCGGCGATCTCGACCGGTTCGTCGGTGAGGTGGTGGGCGGCGTACGCGTTGTCCCAGAAGATCCGGAAGTCGGGTGCGGCGGTGGGCATGGCGGCGAGCCGGGCCACGGTCGCGTCGCTGTAGCTGACGCCGGTGGGGTTGCTGTACTTCGGTACGCACCAGATGCCCTTGACCGCGGCGTCCTCCGCGACCAGCCGCTCCACGGTCGCCATGTCCGGGCCCTCGTCGGTCATCGGCACCGGGATCATCTCTATCCCGAACCGCTCGCAGAGCGCGAAGTGCCGGTCGTAGCCGGGGACCGGGCACAGGAACGCGATCCGCCCCTGGTCCGCCCAGCGCGACGCGGCGCCCGGCAGCACGCCCAGCAGGGCGTGCACCAGACAGTCGTGCATCAGCTCCAGGCTGGAGTTGCCGGCCGCGAGCAGCTGCCCGGCCGGGACCTGGAGCAGCCCGGCGAAGATCTCCCGGAGCTCGGGCAGGCCCTGCAGCCCGCCGTAGTTGCGCACGTCCGTGCCGTCGGCGGAGGTGTGCCGTCCGCCGGGCAGGCTCAGCAGGTCCATGGAGAGGTCGAGCTGTTCCGGCGCCGGCTTGCCGCGGGTGAGGTCGAGCGAGAGACCCCGGCCGACGAGTTCCTGGTAGTCCTGGCGGGCCCGCTCGACGGGACCGGCCGGCGCGTCGGGGCTCAGCTCGGAGGTCATGGTGCTTCCTTTCCCAGGGGCCGCGCCGCGGGACGGCGCGTCGTTCAGGTGGCGGCTGCGAGGATACAAACCGCCCCGGCCGACCGGCCCGGGAATTCCACCCACTGGGATCCGGCGGGGCACGCGCGGCCCCGGTGGCGTCAGCCGCCGAGCCGCTCGCCCGCCTCGATGCGTACCCCGCGCGCCCAGTCCGCGGCCTGCATCGGCTTCTTGCCCTGCGGCCGGACCCAGCCCAGTTCGACCGGGTGGCTGCCGGTGCCGACGTACACCGCCTTCTTGGTGACGGCGAGTTCGCCGGGCGCGAGGGAGAGTTCGGCGTGGCCCGCGGCGGACGTGGCGGACATCAGCTTCAGCCGCTCGCCGCGGAAGACCGTCCAGGCGCCGGGCGCGGGCGCACAGCCGCGGATCACCCGGTCGACCCGCAGGGCCGGCGCCGTCCAGTCCACCTTGGCGTCCTCGACCTCGATCTTCGGCGCGAGGGAGACGCCCTCGGCGGGCTGCGGCACCGGCGTCAGGGTGCCGTCCTCGATGCCGTCCATGGTCGCGACGAGCAGGCCGGAGCCGGCGAACGCGAGCCGGGTGAGCAGATCGCCGCTGGTGTCGGTCGGCCGGACCTCCTCGGTCAACACCCCGTAGACCGGGCCGGAGTCGAGCCCCTCCTCGATCTGGAAGGTCGAGGCGCCGGTGACCTCGTCGCCGGCCAGCACCGCGTGCTGCACCGGCGCCGCGCCGCGCCAGGCCGGCAGCAGCGAGAAGTGCAGATTCACCCACCCCTTGGCGGGAATGTCGAGCGCCGCCTTGGGCAGCAGGGCGCCGTAGGCGACCACCGGGCAGCAGTCCGGGGCGATCTCCCGCAGCCGGGCCAGGAAGTCCGCCTCCCGCGGCCGGGCCGGCTTGAGCACCTCGATGCCGGCCTCCTCCGCGCGCTCCGCGACCGGGCTGGCGACCAGCCTCCGGCCACGTCCCGCGGGCGCGTCGGGCCTGGTCACGACGGCCACGACCTCGTGCCGGTCGGAGGCGATCAGGGCATCGAGGGAGGGGACGGCGACCTCGGGGGTGCCGGCGAAGACAAGCCTCATGGGTGGCGGACTACCTCTCACACGCAGCGGAACGACACACCAGTCTATGGGCCTTGGTACGGGCCGCGGGCGCCGTCCTCAGGGGGCGTACGACATTTCCCGCGCCTCGCACGGAAGCTCGTACGCCCCCATACCGTGACCAGAGCCACTCCTGTCGCGTTGGTCAAACAGCATTGACCCGAACCGGGCCGCCTCGGCGGCCCGATCGCTTTCCTTTTTCCTCATTCCACGCCGGTTCGAGAGGCTTGCTCATGGCCGACCACGCAACCCACGACGCCCAGGCGCGCGCCAGCCTGCATCTCCTGGTGCGGGACATCGAGCGGGTCCGCCGGCAGGTGGACGCACTGCGCACGCTGACCGCTCAGCTGGGCAACGTCTACCGGCCGCGGCGCACGGGACCGTCCGCGGGCTTCGTCGTCTACGGACGCGCGCCCGCGCCGACCGTGCGCCTCGCCCAGGAGCTGCGGGACAGCGTCGAGACGCTCGTCACGGCCGCGGTCGACTTCGACCGTTCGCTGGGGTTCTCGTGGGACGCGGTGGGCTCCGCGCTCGGTGTCACCAAGCAGGCGGTGCACCGCCGTTACGGGGCCCGCCGGGCCGCCGCCCAGCCCGCCGCGGACGGCGCCGAGCCCGCGGTGCGTACGCCGGAGTCCGCGGCGAACCGCGCGGTGAGCGTGACCACCGGGCTGACCGGCGCGCCGTCCGTGCCCGCCGCCCGCTCCATGCCCGGCCCGGCCTCCGCGGCCGCCCGGGAAGAGTCGACCCGGCCGGGCGCCTTCCCCGGCCCGCGCAACGGCTGACCCCTCCCCCACGCCGGCCGCCCGGCACCCTCGCCAGCGCCCCGGGACCGCCCGCCGACCTCGGTCCCGGGGCGGCGTCATGCCCGCCTCCGCACCCGATCGCGAACCCGGGACTCACGGCGCCGCAGGACGCTCAACCACGGCGCCCCGCCGCGCGATCAGCCCAGGTCCGGCGGATCGATCCGGACCCGCACCGCCGCCCCCTCCCGCTTGACCAGCCTGGCCGCCCGCGCCGCCTTGAGCGCCGCGGCGAGCGCCGCGCCCTGGCCCGTCCGGACCCGGACCAGCGCCCGCTCCCACTGCTCACCGGGCAGCGGATCGCCCGGCCGGCGCGGCCGCCCGGGATCCGGCACCGGCAGCGGAACCGGCCCCAACACCTCGGCGCCCGGCGGGAGTTCGGCCGCCCGCAGCAGCTCGGCGACGTCCTCGGGCCGGCCGGTCACCGAGGCCATCCGGGACACCGGCGGGAACCCCAGCTCCGCCCGCTCGGCCAGCTCACGCACCGCGTGCCCGGCCGGATCCCAGCGCACCAGCGCCTGCACCGGCCGCAGTGTCGGCTCCGCGATCACCGCGACCGTGCCGCCCTCCGCCTGCCCGCGCACCAGCGCCGCGGCGCCCAGCCAGCGCCGCAGCGCCTCCTCCCCGGCCCGCAGATCCGCCCGCCCGAGCAGCGCCCAGCCGTCGAGCAGCAACGCGGCCGCGTACCCGGCGCCTTCGGCGACCGGCTCGGCACCGGGAGTCGAGACGACCAGGGCGGGACGGTCCGGCACCGAGTCCAGGACGTGGTCCCGGCCGGAGGTGCGCACCGGCACCTCGGGAAAGGCCCGGCCCAGCTCCTCGGCCGTACGGCGGGCACCGACGATCTGAGCCCGCAGCCGGCTGCCGCCGCACTCGGTGCAGTGCCAGTCCGGTGTCTCCAGGCCGCACCAACTGCAGCACAGCGCCGTGTCGTTGCTCCGCGCCTCCAGCGGGCCGGCGCAGGTCCGGCAGCGGGCCGGCTCCCGGCAGCGCTCACAGGCCAGCCGGGGGACGTAGCCCCGGCGGGGGACCTGCACCAGCACCGGGCCGCGGGCCAGCCCGGCGCGGGCCGTCTGCCAGGCGAGCGTCGGCAGCCGGGCCACCCGCGCCGCCTCGTCCCGCGCGGCCTGGACGTCGTCGACGGTACGGACCAACGGGGCGGCCGTGCGGACCTGTTCGCGGGGGGCCTCCAGCGGCCGGGCCCAACCGTTCTCGACGAGCTGGGTGGCCTCGACCGTGCGGCCCAGGTCACCGACCAGGCAGGCGGCCTTCTCGTGCACCGCGCGGAGCAGCAGGACGTCCCGGGCGTGCGGATGCGGGGCGTTGGTGTCGCTGTGGCTGGAGTTGCCGTCGTCCCAGATGGCGACGAGGCCCAGGTCGGCCACCGGGGCGTACATCGCGGCGCGGGTGCCGATGACGGCCCGGACCGCACCGCGGCGTATGGCCAGCCAGCGGCGGTACCGCTCCTCGGGGCCGGACTCGGCCACCAGGAGGGTGTGCAGCCCCGGCCCCACCAGCTCGGTCAGGGCCGCGTCCACCCGCGCCGCCGACCGTCCGTCGGGCATCACCAACAGGGCGCCGCGGCCGGACGCCAGGGTCGCCGCCACCGCCGCGGCCAGCTCACCGGGCCACCGCGGGCCCGGGAGCGCGGTCCACACGGCGCGCGGCGCACCCCCGCGCGCGAGGGCGTCCAGGAACGCCGGCCCGTCCGGATAGCGCGCCCAGCCGCCCGGGGCGGGCGGCGCGGGCGGGGGCGGCGGCGCCGGGAAACGCTCCGCCTCCGGCTTGGCGTGGCGCGGCGGAACGGCCAGCTGGAGGACGTCGGCGAGCGAACCGGCATACCGGTCCGCCACCGCCCGACACAGCGCCAGCAGCTCCGGGCTGAGCACCGGCTCGGGCGAGACGACCTGGGCGAGCGCGGCCAGCGGGCCGCGGTAGTCGGACTCCGCGATCCGCTCGACGAGATAGCCGTCGAGCAGCCCGCCGCCCTCGCGCCGGCCCTCGCGCACCCGGCCGGTCCCCGCGCCGAACCGCACCCGGACCCGTACGCCGGGCCGGGCATCGGCGTCCATGGCGGCGGGGACGGCGTAGTCCCACAGCTTGTCGAGATGGACCGGGCCCTTGTCGACCAGGACCCGGGCCACCGGCAGGGCATCGGCGAGCTGCGCGCCCCGCCACGTCCGCGGCTTGGCGCGCTCCGCCCTGGTCTCCCGGACGGTCTCCCTGATGAGGGCCAGCTGCTCGCCCCGCTCCCCCGGATCCCGCCCGTTCTCACTGCTCACAGCACCAGTCTTAGCAGACCGCACCGACAACGGGCCGGGCCGGAGCGCGGCCGCCCGAGGGCCCCGGAACGCCGCCGGCCCCGTACCGCGGGGCGGTACGGGGCCGGGGCCGGGACGATGCGGTGCCTCAGAGGCCCGCGGCCTTCTTCAGGGCCTCGACGCGGTCCGTCCGCTCCCAGGTGAAGTCCTCCAGCTCACGGCCGAAGTGGCCGTAGGCGGCGGTCTGGGCGTAGATCGGGCGGAGCAGGTCGAGGTCACGGATGATCGCGGCCGGGCGGAGGTCGAAGACCTCGGTGATGGCCTGCTCGATCTTGTCCGTGTCGACGGTGGCGGTGCCGAAGGTCTCGACGAAGAGACCGACCGGCTCGGCCTTGCCGATGGCGTAGGCGACCTGGACCTCGCAGCGGGCGGCGAGGCCGGCGGCGACCACGTTCTTGGCGACCCAGCGCATGGCGTAGGCGGCCGAGCGGTCGACCTTGGACGGGTCCTTGCCGGAGAACGCACCGCCGCCGTGGCGGGCCATACCGCCGTAGGTGTCGATGATGATCTTGCGGCCGGTCAGGCCGGCGTCACCCATGGGGCCGCCGATCTCGAAGCGGCCGGTGGGGTTGACCAGCAGGCGGTAGCCGTCGGTGTCCAGCTTGATGCCGTCCTCGACGAGCTGGTTGAGGACGTGCTCGACGACGAACTCGCGGATGTCGGGAGCGAGCAGCGAGTCGAGGTCGATGTCGCTGGCGTGCTGCGAGGAGACCACGACGGTGTCGAGGCGGACGGCCTTGTTGCCGTCGTACTCGATGGTGACCTGGGTCTTGCCGTCGGGGCGGAGGTAGGGGATGGTGCCGTTCTTCCGGACCTCGGACAGCCGGCGGGAGAGACGGTGCGCGAGGTAGATCGGGAGCGGCATCAGCTCCGGGGTCTCGTCGCAGGCGTAGCCGAACATCAGGCCCTGGTCGCCCGCGCCCTGCCGGTCCAGCTCGTCGTCGTCACCCTCGACGCGGTTCTCGTACGCGGTGTCGACGCCCTGCGCGATGTCCGGGGACTGCGCGCCGATGGAGACCGAGACGCCGCAGGAAGCGCCGTCGAAGCCCTTCTTGGACGAGTCGTAACCGATCTCGAGGATCTTGTTGCGGACGAGGTTGGGGATGTCGGCGTACGCCTTGGTCGTCACCTCGCCGGCCACGTGGACCAAGCCGGTGGTGATCAGCGTCTCGACGGCGACCCGGGAGGTCGGGTCCTCCTTCAGGAGCGCGTCGAGGATCGTGTCGCTGATCTGGTCAGCGATCTTGTCGGGGTGGCCCTCGGTCACGGACTCCGAGGTGAACAGGCGGCGGGACACATCGCTCCCTGGGGTTGCAGCGGCTGCTGGCTGATCATGGGCGGAAGGGCCGAGAGCTGCGCTCGGCCCGATCCACTCGCCAGTTTATCGGTCGTATGCGGCGTTCGGGCACGCGGTCTCGATTTCTGGACCCCCCGTGACCTGGGACACCACACCTCACGGTAGGACGATCACCGCGCGGGGGCGACATCGTCAAGGGAACACGCCCGATTTTGTGGGGCCGATGGGGTGAAAGAGGAGAGGGTGTGCGGAATCAGCGGCGATTCTCGGCCAGCCGGGGGACGACCAGGTCCCACACCGTGTCCGCGAGGGTCTCCTTCGGGCCGTACGGGACCGGGGTCTCGGTGCCGTCGGCCGCCAGGATCACCGCCTCGTTCTCGGCCGAGCCGAACGCCTTGTGCTCGCCGACCTCGTTGACGACCAGCAGGTCACAGCCCTTGCGGGCGAGCTTGGCGCGCCCGTTGGCGAGCACGTCGTCGGTCTCCGCGGCGAATCCCACCACCACCTGGCCGGGGCGGGCCCGGTCGGCGGACAGCTCGGCGAGGATGTCCGGATTCCGGACCAGCACGACCGGCTCCGGTTCCTGGCCCTCGATCTTCTTGATCTTGGCGGTGGTGTAGACGGCGGGCCGGAAGTCGGCGACCGCGGCCGCCATGACCACGGCGTCGGCGTCCGCGGCGGCCTTCAGCACGGCCTCCCGGAGCTGGCGTGCGGTGCCGACCGGGACCACGTCCACGCCCACCGGGTCGGGCAGCTCGGTGTTGCCCGCCACGAGCGTGACCCGGGCACCGCGCGCGGCCGCCGTGGCCGCGAGCGCGTAGCCCTGCCTCCCGGAGGAGCGGTTGCCCAGGTAGCGCACCGGGTCCAGGGGCTCACGGGTGCCGCCGGCGCTGACCACGACATGGCGCCCGGCGAGGTCCGCCGTGACGGCCCCCTGGACACCGCGGGCCAGTACCCGGCGGCAGAGGGCGAAGATCTCCACCGGGTCGGGGAACCGGCCCTTGCCGGTGTCGACGCCGGTCAGCCGGCCGACCGCGGGCTCGACGACGAGCGCCCCGCGGCGCCGCAGCGTGGCGACGTTCTCCTGGGTGGCCGGGTTCTCCCACATCTCGGTGTGCATCGCGGGGGCGAAGATCACCGGACAGCGGGCGGTCAGCAGCGTGTTGGTCAGCAGGTCGTCGGCGAGGCCGTGCGCGGCCTTGGCCAGCATGTCGGCGGTGGCCGGGGCCACCACGACGAGGTCCGCGGCCTGGCCGATGCGGACGTGCGGGACCTCGTGGACGGATTCCCAGACCTCGGTGGTGGCCGGGTGGCCGGACAGCGCGGACCAGGTGGCCTCGCCGACGAAGTGCAGCGCCGAGGCGGTCGGCACCACCCGGACGTCGTGCCCGGACTCGGTCAGCCGGCGCAGCAGCTCACACGCCTTGTACGCGGCGATCCCGCCGCTGACCCCCAGGACGACCCTGGGACGCTCCCGCTCCCGCTTGTCCATCGCTTCGCCGCTCCCCGAGCTTCCGGTCCGCACTACGTCGTCCGTAGCGTCTGTATGCCCCCATGACACACCAAAGGCCCGGCGCACGAGCCGCCGGGCCCTGGATGAACGAACTGCTGCCTACTGGGCCGGGCCCTCGATGGACTCGGAGGTCAGCAGGCCCGCGTTGATCTCGCGCAGCGCGATCGACAGGGGCTTCTCGTGGACGTGGGTGTCCACGAGCGGGCCGACGTACTCCAGCAGGCCCTCGCCGAGCTGGGAGTAGTACGCGTTGATCTGGCGCGCGCGCTTGGCGGCGTAGATCACGAGGCTGTACTTCGAGTCGGTGGCCTCGAGAAGCTCATCAATGGGCGGGTTGATGATGCCCTCGGGAGCGGTGATGGAAGAGGACACTCTCTGCCTTCCGAAAGGGGATGAAGCCTGGGTTCATGCGCTCGGCTGTCGTGCGGGCCGGTGCAAAGTCTGTGCGTCCGGAGCCGGGCGGCTCCGCGGGGTCAGCCGCTGGTGCTCTTGTCCCCGGATCGATGCAGCATCAAGGCTAGCAGCTCACGGCTCACGTCCTCGACGGAGGTGTTGACGCACGTCACGTCGAACTCCTTCTCCGCGGCCAGCTCGACCCGGGCCGCCTCCAGACGGCGCTCGATGACCTCGGGCGCCTCCGTACCCCGGCCGGTGAGCCGGCGGACCAGCTCCTCCCAGCTCGGCGGGGCGAGGAAGACCAGCTGGGCCTCGGGCATGGACTCCCGCACCTGGCGGGCGCCCTGCAGATCGATCTCCAGCAGGACCGGCTCGCCGGCCTCCAGGCGGTCCAGGACCGCCTTGCGCGGGGTGCCGTAGCGGTTGCCGGCGAACTCGGCCCATTCGAGCAGCTCGCCGTTGGCGATCAGCTTGTCGAACTCCTCGTCGTCGACGAAGAAGTACTGGACGCCGTGCTGCTCCCCGGGTCGCGGGGAGCGGGTGGTGGCCGAAACCGAGAGCCAGACCTCGGGGTGGACCTTGCGCATATGCGCGACGACCGTGCTCTTGCCGACCCCTGAGGGGCCGGAGAGCACGGTCAGTCGCGGTTGTCTGGCCGGGGGGCCGGCGGGGGTCGTCCCCCGGGAGACTGCAGAACTCATGCAGCGATTATTCCAGCTTCCCGGCGATGCCGGAAAATTCAGCCGGAAGCACTGCCGCCGAATTCGCGCTCCAGTGCCGCGATCTGGTTGGAGCCAAGGCCCCGGACGCGGCGGCTCTCGGAGATCCCGAGCCGCTCCATGAGCTGCTTGGCGCGGACCTTGCCGACGCCCGGCAGGGACTCCAGGAGGGCCGAGACCTTCATCTTGCCGATGACGTCGTTCTTCTGGCCCTGCTGGATGACCTCGTGGAGGGAAGCACCGGAGTGCTTGAGCCGATTCTTGACCTCGGCGCGCTCCCGGCGAGCCGCGGCGGCCTTCTCGAGCGCGGCTGCGCGCTGTTCAGGGGTAAGGGGCGGAAGAGCCACGCCTACGTCACCTCGGATGTCGAACTGTCGGATACGGACCGGTGTGGAACCTAGTCGCCCCGCACCTGCGGAGCAACGAGCAACGCGCTTACGTGCGGTGCTCTCGACGGAGACTAGCGGCCGAGCGCGCCGGAGTCAGCGAGAACAGACGAAAAGTCCTGGTCAGACTCTGCTGACCAGGACAATTCGGGACCAAACTCCCCGCTTTACGGTGCTTGATCGAGCGCGGTGCGCACTTCGCCGGTGAATCGGTCCGCCGCGGCGCGCAGTCCGGCGGCGTCCGGACCGTGCTTCAGCACCCCCCGGCTGACGCTGGGGAGGACGTTTTCGGCCGCGGGGCCGAAAACGGTCGGCAGATCGGCCGGGGTGGCGCCCTGCGCGCCGATGCCGGGGGCCAGCAGCGGGCCGTTGATCGCCAGATCGAACGAGGAGAGATCGCCGAGGGTGGCGCCGACCACCGCGCCGAAGGAGCCCAGCGGCTCGGCGCCGGCGTTCTCGGCGGCGAGGTGGCCGAGCATGGTCGCCGCGAGGGTCCGGCCGTCCTCGCGGACCGCACGCTGGACCTCGGCCCCCTCCGGGTTGGAGGTCAGCGCCAGCACGAACAGTCCCGCGCCGCTCTCCCGCGCCAGGTCGACGGCCGGCTTCAGCGAGCCGTAGCCGAGGTACGGGGAGACCGTCAGGGCGTCCGAGAACAGCGGCGAGTCCGGGCGGAGGTAGGTCTCGGCGTAGGCCGCCATGGTGGAGCCGATGTCGCCGCGCTTGGCGTCCATGAGCACCAGCGCACCGCGCTCTCGGGCCTCGACGACGGCGGTCTCCAGCACGGCCAGGCCGCGGGAGCCGAACCGCTCGAAGAACGCGGACTGCGGCTTGAAGACCGCGACGTGCTCGCCGAGCGCCTCGACGACGGTACGGGTGAACCGCGCCAGGCCCGCGACGTCGTCGTTCAGCCCCCAGTCGGCCAGCAGCGAGGCGTGCGGGTCGATGCCGACGCAGAGCGGCCCGCGCTCGTCCATGGCACGGCGCAGCCGCGCGCCGAAGGGGTCCAGCGGCCCGGAGGGCCTCGTTGAGGGGTCGGGCGAGGGGCCGGCCGTCATGCGGTCACCTTCCTGTGCTCGGCGCCGACGGCGTCGGCGAGGGTGGCGTACGGGCTGGTGCGCAGGCGGGCGGCCAGGCCCTTGTGGATCGAGCGGCACCAGAACGGGCCCTGGTAGATGAAGGCGCTGTAGCCCTGGACGAGGGTGGCGCCGGCGAGGATGCGCTGCCAGGCGTCCTCGGCGGTCTCGATGCCGCCGACGCCGACCAGGGTGATCCGGTCGCCGACGCGGGCGTAGAGGCGGCGCAGCACCTCCAGGGAGCGCTCCTTGACGGGCGCGCCGGACAGGCCGCCGGTCTCCGCGACCAGGGCCGGGTCGGAGGTGAGGCCCAGGCCCTCGCGGGCGATGGTGGTGTTGGTGGCGATGATGCCGTCCAGGCCGAGTTCGACGGCGAGGTCGGCGACCGCGTCGACGTCCTCGTCGGCCAGGTCGGGGGCGATCTTGACCAGGAGGGGGACCCGGCGGTCGGTGACCGTGCGGTCGGCGGCCTCGCGGACCGCGGTCAGCAGCGGCCGCAGGTGGTCGACCGCCTGGAGGTTGCGCAGCCCGGGGGTGTTCGGCGACGAGACGTTGACGACCAGGTAGTCGGCGTGCCGGGCCAGCCGCTCGGTGGAGGTGACGTAGTCGCCGATCGCCTCGGACTCCGGGACGATCTTGGTCTTGCCGATGTTGACGCCGAGGGTGGTCGGGAAGACCGGGTTGCGGGCCGCCAGACGGGCCGCGACGGACGCGGAGCCGTCGTTGTTGAAGCCCATCCGGTTGATCAGCGCGCGGTCCGGTACGAGCCGGAACAGGCGCTTCTTGGGATTGCCGGGCTGCGGCTGGGCGGTGACCGTGCCGATCTCGACATGGTCGAAGCCGAGCATGGTCATGCCGTCGATGGCGACCGCGTTCTTGTCGAAGCCGGCGGCCAGGCCGAAGGGGCCGTGCATCCGGCGGCCGAAGGCCTCGATGCGCAGTTCCTTGTGGCGCGGGGCGAGGGCGGCGGCGAGGAAGGTGCGCAGCACGGGGACCTGCGCGGCCCGCCGGATCCAGCCGAAGGCCAGGTGGTGGGCCCGCTCGGGATCCATGCGCGTGAAGAAGAGCCGGAAGAAGAGCTGGTACATGGTGTTGTCCTCACGAAGAGGGGGACACAGCGACGGTTCGCTGTGTCCCCCTCAAGGGCTGCTAGTCGCGGGCCGCGGTCAGGTGTTCCGCGTGTTCCTGGAGTGACCTGACGCCCACGTCGCCGCGGTTCATGGCCTCGATGCCCTGGACGGCGGCCGCGAGGGCCTGGACCGTGGTCAGGCAGGGCACGGAGCGGGCCACCGCCGCCGTCCGGATGTCGTAGCCGTCGAGGCGGCCGCCGGTGCCGTACGGAGTGTTGACGATCAGGTCGACCTCGCCGGCGTGGATCAGCTGGACGATGGTCTTCTCGCCGTTCGGGCCCTCGCCCTCGGACTGCTTGCGCACGACGGTGGCGTTGATGCCGTTGCGGCGCAGCACCTCGGCGGTGCCGGAGGTGGCGAGCAGCTCGAAGCCGTGCGCGACCAGCTCGCGCGCCGGGAAGATCATCGAGCGCTTGTCCCGGTTGGCGACGGAGACGAACGCCCGGCCCTTGGTGGGCAGCGCGCCGTACGCCCCGGCCTGCGACTTGGCGTAGGCGGTGCCGAAGACCGAGTCGATGCCCATGACCTCGCCGGTGGAGCGCATCTCCGGGCCGAGGACGGTGTCCACGCCGCGGCCCTGCACGTCGCGGAACCGGCTCCACGGCATCACGGCCTCCTTGACGGAGATCGGCGCGTCGAGCGGCAGGGTGCCGCCGTCGCCGGTCCTCGGCAGCAGGCCCTCGGCACGGAGTTCGGCGATGGTGGCGCCGAGCGAGATCCTCGCCGCGGCCTTGGCCAGCGGCACCGCGGTCGCCTTCGAGGTGAAGGGCACCGTACGGGAGGCGCGCGGGTTGGCCTCCAGGACGTAGAGGATGTCGCCGGCCATCGCGAACTGGATGTTGATCAGCCCGCGGACGCCGACGCCCTTGGCGATGGCCTCGGTGGAGGCCCGCAGCCGCTTGATGTCGAAGCCGCCGAGGGTGATCGGGGGCAGCGCACAGGCGGAGTCGCCGGAGTGGATGCCGGCCTCCTCGATGTGCTCCATGACGCCGCCGAGGTAGAGCTCGTGGCCGTCGTAGAGCGCGTCGACGTCGATCTCTATGGCGTCGTCCAGGAACCGGTCGATCAGGACCGGGTGGCGGTCGATCAGGCCGGCGTGCCGGGTGAGGTACTCGCCGAGCGACGGCTCGTCGTAGACGATCTCCATGCCGCGGCCGCCGAGGACGTAGGACGGCCGGACCATGACCGGGTAGCCGATCTCGCCGGCGATCCGCTTGGCCTCGTCGAAGGAGAAGGCGGTGCCGTACTTGGGGGCGGGCAGTCCGGCCTCGGTGAGCACCCGGCCGAAGGCGCCGCGCTCCTCGGCGAGGTCGATGGCCTCGGGCGAGGTGCCGACGATCGGCACGCCGTTGTCCTTGAGCGCCTGCGCCAGGCCCAGCGGGGTCTGGCCGCCGAGCTGGACGATGACGCCGGCGACCGGCCCGGCCTGGGTCTCGGCGTGCACGATCTCCAGCACGTCCTCGAGCGTGAGCGGCTCGAAGTACAGGCGGTCGGAGGTGTCGTAGTCCGTCGAGACGGTCTCCGGGTTGCAGTTGACCATCACGGTCTCGTAGCCGGCCTCGCTGAGCGCGAAGGAGGCGTGGACGCAGGAGTAGTCGAACTCGATGCCCTGGCCGATGCGGTTGGGGCCGGAGCCGAGGATGATCACGGCCGGCTTCTCGCGCGGGGCGACCTCGGTCTCCTCGTCGTAGGACGAGTAGAAGTACGGGGTCTTGGCGGCGAATTCGGCGGCGCAGGTGTCGACGGTCTTGTAGACCGGGCGGACGCCGAGGGCGTGCCGGACCTCGCGCACGACGTCCTCACGCAGGCCCCGGATCGCCGCGATCTGGGCGTCGGAGAAGCCGTGGCGCTTTGCGTCAGCAAGGATCTCCGGTTCGAGCTTGTCGGCGCCGGCGATCTCGTCGGCGATCTCCTTGATCAGGAAGAGCTGGTCGACGAACCACGGGTCGATCTTCGTGGCGTCGAAGACCTCCTCGGGGGTCGCGCCGGCCCGGATCGCCTGCATGACGGTGTTGATCCGGCCGTCGGTGGGGACCTGGGCCTTCTCCAGCAGCGCGGCCTTGTCCCCCGGCTCGGAGACGAAGTCGAACTGGCTGCCCTTCTTCTCCAGGGAACGCAGGGCCTTGTTGAGCGCCTCGGGGAAGTTGCGGCCGATGGCCATGGCCTCGCCGACCGACTTCATGGTGGTGGTCAGCGTGGCGTCGGCGGCCGGGAACTTCTCGAAGGCGAACCGCGGCACCTTGACGACGACATAGTCGAGGGTCGGCTCGAAGGAGGCCGGGGTCTGCTCGGTGATGTCGTTGGGGATCTCGTCGAGGGTGTAGCCGACGGCGAGACGGGCGGCGATCTTCGCGATCGGGAAGCCGGTGGCCTTGGAGGCGAGGGCGGAGGAGCGGGAGACCCGCGGGTTCATCTCGATGACGATGACCCGGCCGTCGGCGGGGTTGACCGCGAACTGGATGTTGCAGCCGCCGGTGTCCACGCCGACCTCGCGGATGACCGCGATGCCGATGTCCCGCAGGATCTGGTACTCGCGGTCGGTGAGCGTCATCGCCGGCGCGACGGTGATCGAGTCGCCGGTGTGCACGCCCATCGGGTCGAAGTTCTCGATGGAGCAGACGACCACGACGTTGTCGTGCTTGTCGCGCATCAGCTCCAGCTCGTACTCCTTCCAGCCGAGGATGGACTCCTCCAGGAGCACCTCGGTGGTCGGCGAGAGCGTGAGGCCCTGGCCGGCGATCCGGCGCAGCTCGTCCTCGTCGTGCGCGAAGCCGGAGCCGGCGCCGCCCATGGTGAAGGACGGACGGACGACGACGGGGTAGCCGCCGAGCTCCTCGACGCCCGCCAGGACGTCGTCCATGGAGTGGCAGATGACCGAGCGGGCGGACTCGCCGTGGCCGATCTTCTGTCGGACGGCCTCGACGACCTCCTTGAAGAGGTCGCGGTCCTCGCCCTTGTTGATGGCCTCGACGTTGGCGCCGATCAGCTCGACACCGTACTTGTCGAGGGTGCCGGCCTCGTGCAGCGAGATGGCGGTGTTCAGCGCGGTCTGGCCGCCCAGGGTGGGCAGCAGGGCGTCCGGACGCTCCTTGGCGATGATCTTCTCGACGAATTCCGGGGTGATCGGCTCGACGTAGGTCGCGTCGGCGATCTCCGGGTCGGTCATGATCGTCGCCGGGTTGGAGTTCACCAGGATGACGCGCAGGCCCTCGGACTTGAGGACCCGGCAGGCCTGGGTGCCGGAGTAGTCGAACTCGGCGGCCTGTCCGATGACGATCGGGCCGGAGCCGATGACCAGGACGGACTGGATATCGGTGCGCTTAGGCACGCTGGCCCTCCATCTGGGAAACGCTGTGCTGGTTGTTGTCGCGCATGAGCTCGACGAACCGGTCGAAGAGGTACGCGGCGTCGTGCGGGCCGGCGGCCGCCTCGGGGTGGTACTGGACGCTGAAGGCCGGCTGGTCGAGGAGGTGCAGGCCCTCCACCACGTTGTCATTGAGGCAGACGTGGGAGACCTCGGCGCGGCCGAAGGGGGTCTCGGAAACCTTGTCGAGCGGGGCGTCGACGGCGAATCCGTGGTTGTGCGCGGTGACCTCGACCTTGCCGGTCGTACGGTCCTGGACCGGCTGGTTGATCCCGCGGTGGCCGTACTTGAGCTTGTAGGTGCCGAAGCCCAGGGCACGGCCGAGGATCTGGTTGCCGAAGCAGATGCCGAAGAGCGGGGTCTTGCGCGCAAGGACGCCCCGCATGACGGAGACCGCGTGGTCGGCGGTGGCCGGGTCACCGGGGCCGTTGGAGAAGAACACGCCGTCCGGTTCGACCGCGTAGACGTCCTCGACGGTGGCGGTGGCGGGCAGCACGTGCACCTCGATGCCGCGCTCGGCCATGCGGTGCGGGGTCATGCCCTTGATGCCGAGGTCGACGGCGGCGACGGTGAACTTCTTCTCGCCGATCGCCGGGACGACGTACGTCTCCTTGGTGGCGACCTCGGCGGAGAGGTCGGCGCCCTGCATCTCGGCGGTCTGGCGCACCTTGGCGAGCATGGTGCCCGCGTCGGGCAGCGCGTCGCCGGAGAAGATCCCGACCCGCATCGCACCGCGCTCGCGCAGGTGGCGGGTGAGCGCGCGGGTGTCGACGCCACTGATGCCGACCACGCCTTGGGCGGTGAGTTCCTCGTCCAGGGAGCGCACCGAGCGCCAGCTGGACGGGATCCGGGCGGGGTCGCGGACGACGTAGCCGGCGACCCAGATCCGCTCGGACTCGGGGTCCTCGTCGTTGACCCCGGTGTTGCCGATGTGCGGGGCGGTCATGACGACGACCTGGCGGTGGTACGAGGGGTCGGTCAGCGTCTCCTGGTAGCCGGTCATGCCGGTGGAGAACACCGCTTCGCCGAAGGTCTCCCCCACGGCCCCGTAGGCGCGACCGCGGAAGGTGCGGCCGTCCTCCAGGACAAGTACGGCGGGAACTTTGGCGGTTCCCCTGGTGGAGGTCGTCATCGTGCGCCTTCCGTTTCGCTCTGCTCGGTGGTGTTACGGGTGTTGCTGGTGGGGGTGGTGCTCAGTGCGGTGAGGGCCTCGACCCAGGCGGGGTGCTCCTCCGCCCGGTCGGAGCGGAAGCCGGAGTCGATCTCGTGGTCCCCGTGCTGCCAGGTGACGACGAGCAGGCCGCCCTCGGTGAGGACCTTGCCGGCGATCCCCTTGTCGAGGCGGGCGCCGCGCAGCGCGGCGGCCGGCACGAAGAAGTCCGTCGCGCCCGGCCGTACGACGTCCAGGCCCCGGTCGGTCAGGGTCAGCTCGACGCGGCTGCGGGTGCCCAGGCCGTGGGCCACGATCCGGTCGAGCCACTGCCCGGCGGTGGTGGAGCCGTGGTAGCGCCCGCTGAGTGTGAGCTTCGGCTCACCGAGGTCCTCGGGGGTGGCCGGCAGCTCGGGGAGGTCGCCCTGGAGCGTGCCGCGCCACTTCCACCCCTGGCGCATCAGCCAGTAGACGAAGGCGACGAGCACCAGCAGGCCCGCGACCCAGCCGAGCCGGGCCGCCCAGTCGGTGACCGGCGCGGACTTCTGCGCCTCGGCCAGTTGGATGAGTGGAGGAGTCACGCCAGCTTCCCGTCGACGACCGTTGCCCGGCCCCGCAGGAAGGTGTGGCTGACGCGTCCCGGCAGCTCACGGCCCTCGTAGGGGGTGTTGCGGCTGCGGGAGGCGAAGCCCGCGGGGTCCACCTCTCCACGGTAAGCGGAATCGACCAGGGTGAGGTTGGCGGGCTCACCGGCCGAGACGGGCCGGCCGTGGCCCTCCAGGCCGCCGATCCGGGCGGGCCGGAAGGACATCCGCTCGGCGACGCCGGCCCAGTCCAGCAGGCCGGTGTCGACCATCGTGTGCTGGACGACGGAGAGCGCGGTCTCCAGGCCGACCATGCCCATGGCCGCGGCGCCCCACTCGCAGTCCTTGTCCTCGTGGGGGTGCGGGGCGTGGTCGGTGGCGACGATGTCGATGGTGCCGTCGGCCAGCGCCTCGCGCAGGGCCAGCACATCGCGCTCGGTGCGCAGCGGCGGGTTGACCTTGTAGACCGGGTTGTAGGTGCGCACCATCTCGTCGGTGAGGAGGAGGTGGTGCGGGGTGACCTCGGCGGTGACGTCGATGCCGCGGGACTTCGCCCAGCGCACGATCTCCACCGATCCGGCGGTCGAGAGGTGGCAGATGTGGACGCGGGAGCCGACGTGCTCGGCGAGCAGCACGTCCCGGGCGATGATCGACTCCTCGGCGACCGCGGGCCAGCCGCCCAGGCCCAGCTCGGCGGAGACGATGCCCTCGTTCATCTGGGCGCCCTCGGTCAGCCGCGGCTCCTGGGCGTGCTGGGCGACGACGCCGCCGAAGGCCTTCACGTACTCCAGGGCCCGGCGCATGATCACCGCGTCGTCGACGCACTTGCCGTCGTCGGAGAAGACGGTGACGCCGGCGGCGGACTCGTGCATGGCGCCGAGCTCGGCGAGCTTCTTGCCCTCCAGGCCGACGGTGACGGCGCCGATCGGCTGGACGTCGCAGTAGCCGTGTTCCTGGCCGAGCCGGTAGACCTGCTCGACGACGCCGGCGGTGTCGGCGACCGGGAAGGTGTTGGCCATGGCGAAGACGGCGGTGTAGCCGCCGGCGGCGGCCGCGCGGGTGCCGGTGAGGACGGTCTCGGAGTCCTCCCGGCCGGGCTCGCGCAGGTGGGTGTGCAGATCGACGAGGCCGGGGAGGAGGACCTTGCCGCCGGCCTCGACGACCTGCGCGCCGTCCGCGTCGAGACCGCTGCCCACGGCCTCGATGAACTCGCCGTCGATCAGGACGTCCTGCGGCTCGCCGCCGAGCACCTTCGCACCACGGATAAGGATCTTGCTCATGGGTCTTACTTCTCCTCGGTACGGGGGTGGGTGACGGCGGGCTCGTTGCCGCCCAGGAGCAGGTAGAGGACGGCCATCCGGATGCTGACGCCGTTGGCGACCTGCTCGACGGCCGTGCAGCGGCCGGAGTCGGCGACCTCGGCGGTGATCTCCATGCCGCGGACCATCGGCCCGGGGTGCATCACCAGGGCGTGCCCGGGCATCCGCGCCATCCGGTCGGCGTCCAGGCCGTAGCGCCGGGAGTACTCGCGCTCGGTGGGGAAGAACGCGGCGTTCATCCGCTCGCGCTGGACCCGCAGCATCATCACGGCGTCGGACTTCGGCAGCACGCTGTCGAGGTCGTACGACACCTCGCAGGGCCAGGTCTCGACGCCGACCGGCACCAGAGTGGGCGGGGCGACCAGGGTGACCTCGGCACCCAGGGTGTGCAGCAGGTCGACGTTGGACCGGGCCACCCGGCTGTGCAGTACGTCGCCGACGATGGTGATGCGCCTGCCGGACAGGTCCTGGCCGATCCCGGCGTCCGGGCCGATCAGCCGGCGGCGCATGGTGAAGGCGTCGAGCAGGGCCTGGGTGGGGTGCTGGTGGGTGCCGTCACCGGCGTTGATGACGGGGGCGTCGATCCAGCCGGAGTTGGCGAGCCGGTAGGGGGCACCGGAGGCGCCGTGCCGGATGACGACGGCGTCGACGCCCATCGCCTCCAGGGTCTGCGCGGTGTCCTTCAGGGACTCGCCCTTGGACACGCTCGATCCCTTGGCCGCGAAGTTGATGACGTCCGCGGAGAGCCGCTTCTCGGCGGCCTCGAAGGAGATCCGGGTGCGGGTGGAGTCCTCGAAGAAGAGGTTGCAGACCGTGCGTCCGCGCAGGGTGGGGAGCTTCTTGATCGGCCGGTCGGCGACCCGGGCCATCTCCTCGGCGGTGTCGAGGATCAGCACGGCGTCGTCGCGGGTGAGGTCGGCGGCCGAGATGAGGTGGCGCTTCATCCGGTTTTCTCCGTGTGTAGGGAGGTGTACGGGAATGTCCGTCAGGCAGGCATGCCTGCGGGCCCGGGGTCACCGGGTCCGTCAGCGGTGCGCTAGCGCTCGCCGGCCGGGGCGGTCTGCTTGAGTCCGAGCAGCACGGCGTCCCGGCCGTCCTCCTCGGTCAGCTGGACCTTGACCGCCTCCCGCAGCGACGTGGGGAGGTTCTTGCCGACGTAGTCGGCGCGGATCGGGAGTTCGCGGTGGCCGCGGTCGACGAGGACCGCCAGCTGGACGGCGCGCGGCCGGCCGATGTCGCCCAGGGCGTCCAGGGCGGCGCGGATCGTGCGGCCGGAGAACAGGACGTCATCGACGAGCAGGACGACCCGGCCCTCGATGCCCTCGGCGGGGATGTCGGTGCGGGCGAGCGTCCGGGCCGGGCCCAGGCGCAGGTCGTCGCGGTACATCGTGATGTCGAGCGAGCCCACCGGGACCGTGCGGCCGGTGATGTCCTGGAGCTTGGCGGCCAGCCGCCGGGCGAGGAAGACGCCACGGGTGGGGATTCCCAGCAGCACCACATCGTCCGCGCCCTTGGCGCGCTCGACGATCTCATGGGCGATGCGGGTGAGCATGCGCGCGATGTCCGGGCCTTCGAGCACCGGCCGCGCGGGGAGCTGGGCTCCCGCTTCGGAGCTTTTTGCGTCCATACGAAACGGACCTCCTTCTCCGCCTCACGGGACGGACCTTAAAGGACGTCGGATAACGCAGTCAGGTTACCAGGACCGCTCCGCTGGCCCGTCTGCACCCCTGACGGGTGAGGGTCTGGCCCATTCCGCTTGACGAACCGAGATTACGCTGCGTAACCTCACAGTGAGTTACCAGCCACGCGGCGGAGCCGCATGTCGATACAGCTGTCTGGGGAGCTATATGTCCAGCGAATACGCCAAACAGCTCGGGGCCAAGCTCCGCGCCATCCGCACCCAGCAGGGCCTCTCCCTTCACGGCGTCGAGGAGAAGTCCCAGGGGCGCTGGAAGGCCGTGGTGGTCGGTTCGTACGAGCGCGGCGACCGTGCCGTCACCGTGCAGCGCCTTGCCGAGCTTGCGGACTTCTACGGCGTTCCGGTGCAGGAACTGCTGCCGGGCACGACACCGGGCGGTGCGGCCGAGCCGCCGCCGAAGCTGGTGCTCGACCTGGAGCGCCTGGCCCACGTCCCGCAGGAGAAGGCCGGCCCACTGCAGCGCTACGCCGCCACGATCCAGAGCCAGCGCGGTGATTACAACGGCAAGGTCCTCTCGATCCGCCAGGACGACCTGCGGACCCTCGCCGTCATCTACGACCAGTCGCCCTCGGTGCTGACCGAGCAGCTGATCAGCTGGGGCGTGCTCGACGCCGACGCCCGTCGGGCCGTGTCCCACGAGGAGATCTGACCCTCTCCCGTCATCTGCAGAAACGTACCGCCGCTCCGGAGCCCGGGGCGGCGGTTCCGTTTTTCGCCGTACCCCGGCGCCGATGCGGGCATGCCAACGGGCCCGGAGCGTCCAGGGACGCTCCGGGCCCGTTCACATGCTCTGCCGCTCGTCCGCGGCGCCGGCTACTACGCCTCGCGCCGCAGACCCGGCTTCAGCTCCTTCAGCCGGCCGAGGAGGCCGTTGACGAAGGCCGGCGAGTCGTCCGTGGAGAACTCCTTGGCGAGCTGCACGGCTTCGTCGATCGCCACCGCGTCCGGCGTGTCGTCCACCCAGAGCAGTTCGTAGGCCCCGAGCCGCAGGATGGAGCGGTCGGCCGCCGGCATCCGGTCCAGGTCCCAGTCGACCGCGTAGGTGGAGATCAGCTCGTCGATGCGGACGATGTGGTCCGCGTACCCCTCGACGAGCTGCAGGGTGTACTCGTTCACCGGCGGCTGCCGGGGGTCGGTCCGGGCGTGCCGCATCCAGTCCGCGAGCACGGACTGCACGCCGGCGCCGCGCTGGTCGGCCTCGAAGAGGATCTGGAACGCGCGCTTACGGGCCTTGCTGCGGGCAGCCACGGTTAGCTGTTCACCCGGCCGAGGTAGTCGCTCGTGCGGGTGTCGACCTTGATCTTCTCACCGGTGGTGATGAAGAGCGGGACCTGGATCTGGTGGCCGGTCTCCAGGGTGGCGGGCTTGGTGCCACCGGTGGAGCGGTCGCCCTGGACGCCCGGCTCGGTCTCCTGGACGACGAGCTCGACGGCGGCCGGCAGCTCGACGTAGAGCACCTCGCCCTCGTGCTGCGCGACGACGGCCTCGAAGCCCTCGATGAGGAAGTTGGCGGCGTCGCCGACGGCCTTGCGGTCGACGTGCAGCTGGTCGTAGGTGTCCATGTCCATGAAGACGAAGTAGTCGCCGTCCATGTACGAGAACTGCATCCCGCGCTTGTCGACGGTGGCCGTCTCGACCTTCACGCCGGCGTTGAAGGTCTTGTCCACCACCTTGCCGGAGAGCACGTTCTTGAGCTTGGTGCGGACGAAGGCCGGGCCCTTGCCGGGCTTGACGTGCTGGAACTCGACGACGGACCAGAGCTGGCCGCCTTCGAGCTTGAGCACCATGCCGTTCTTGAGGTCGTTCGTGGATGCCACGGTTGCGGAATCTCCTGGACTGCAGGTGGTGGGACCCGGAGCGGCGCCCACCGAGCCGCTGCGGCTCAGAGTGCGAGCAGCTCCTTGGTCGTGATCGTGAGTAGCTCGGGCCCGCCGTCCGCCTCGGGGCGGACGACGAGTGTGTCGTCGATCCGGACACCCCCACGGCCCGGGATGTGAACCCCCGGCTCGACGGTGACCGGCACGCAAGCGTCCAGTTTACCCATGGCGGCCGGGGACAACTGAGGGTCCTCATCGATTTCGAGCCCCACACCGTGCCCGGTCCACGGCCCGAGCCGCTCGCCGTACCCCGCCGCGTCGAGCACATGGCGGGTGATCCGGTCCACCTCGCGGCACTCGACGCCCGGCGCGAGCGCCTCCCGGCCGGCCCGCTGGGCTGCGAAAACGAGATCGTACAGCTCGATCTGCCAGTCCGACGGGGTGGTGCCGATGACGAAGGTGCGGCCGATCTCGCAGCGGTAGCCGCGGTAGTTCGCGCCCAGGCAGACGCTGAGGAAGTCGCCCTCCTCGACCCGCCGGTCGGTGGGCAGATGCCCCGGGCGGCCGGAGTTCGGACCGGTCGCCACGGAGGTCGGGAAGGCCGGGCCGTCCGCGCCGTGGTCCACCAGCCGGCGCTCCAGCTCCAGTGCGAGATGCCGCTCGGTGCGGCCCACCAGGATCGATTCGAGCAGTTCGCCGAGTGCCTGGTCGGCGATCTCCGCGGCGATCCGCAGACAGGCGATCTCGTCGTCGTCCTTGACCAGCCGCTGCGCCTCGACCGCACAGGCCAGATCGGCCAGCCGGAGCTGCGGGGCGACCTGGGAGAGCGCCCGGTGCCGGGTGACGGTCAGATGGTGCTCCTCGACGGCCAGGGTGTCCGCGCCGGCCTTCGCGGCCAGGTCGGCGCCGGCCACCACCGGATCACCGCCGCGGCCGGGCAGCACCGACACCCGTACGTCGTCCACCGGACGCCCTTCGGACGGATCGCCGCTGAGCGGTCTGCCGCACAGCAGCACGTCGTCGGACGGGCCCAGCAGCAGAGCGGCGCCCGGCGGGGCGCAGGCGGTGAGGTAGCGGACGTTCGCGGGGCGCGAGATCAGGGCGGCGGCGCTTCCGGTTGCGGCACAGCGGTCGCGCAGCCGCGTGCGTCGGGCCGCGTACAACTCGGACATATCGCAAGCGTACGGCGGCTCCCCCGCGGCGGCCGGTCGAGGGGGCCGCCCGGGGGACCACCAGCGAGAACGCGCCGGCACGCGGCTACCAGCTGGGCGGGCTGGCCAGCGAGCGGGCGACCACGTCGTCCAGCACCCGCACCGTCGTGGCGACGTCGTGCTGGGAGTTGTCGATGATCGGCAGGCCCGAGCCGTACCAGCCGGCCATCCGGCCATGGATCCTGGCCACCTCCTCGTCCGACAGCCGGCGGTTGCCGGTGCGCCGGGCGTTGCGCTCCAGCACGATCTCCAGGCCGGGCAGCAGCACGATCGGCAGCAGCCCGGGGCCCACATGGCGCTTCCAGCCGCCCAGCCCGACGACCGGACGGTCCGGGAAGACGGCGTCGTCGAGGATGCAGGAGATGCCGTTGGCGAGGAAGTTACGGGCGGCGAAACCGCAGGTCCGGCGGGCCAGGCGGTACTGCGCCTCGGAGTGGTCGTTCCAGCCGGACTGAGGGTCGGCGAAGCCGGCCCGGACCCATTCGCGGACGTCGTCCAGGCTGATGTGCGCGGTCGGCACCCGGCGGGTGTCGGCCCAGTGGCGGGCGACGCTGGTCTTGCCCGCGCCGGCCGGGCCGATCAGCAGCACCGCGACGGCGGCGTGCGCGGCGTCCGGAGCGGCCGGGTCGCCGGGCGGGCTCGGCAGCGGCACCGGCGCGCCCGACGGCAACTGGACGTGGCCGGTGATGTCGGTGCTGTGCCCGCTGGGCGGCGGGGCCTGCTGCGGCGCGGAACCGTGCCAGCCCGGCTGCGGGGCGGGCTGCTGCACGGGCGGCGGCGGGGCCGCGGGGGCGGGCGGCGCGGCCGGCGGGGCCGGCGGCGAGGTGGGCGGGGTGGGCCGTCCCGGGCCGGGCGTCCAGTGCATGGCGGCCCCGGGTCCTGATGCCTGCCCGTGGGGCGGCGGCAGCGGAGCCCCCACTGCGTACTGCATCCGGTGGCTCTCCGTCTCGTGCGGTCGACGTGGTGCGGAGCACGGCGCCGGGCCGGACTGCCCGGTGCGCCGTGCGGTAACCCACCGGCCCCCAGGGGCCGTTGGGCCCACGGCCGCCGGCGTGGGGTGGTACTGCTTGCGAACGGTACCCTCCCGGCGGCGCGCCGGGGGACCTCCTACCCCCGGCACGCACCGCGTGAACGGCCGGGGGCGGGCCCGAAGCGCCCGTGGGGACGCGTCAGTCGTTCAGTTCCTCGGCCAGCGCGCGCAGCGCGAGCCGGTACGAGCCGATGCCGAATCCGGCCACCGTGCCACTGGCCACGGCCGCGATGACCGAGGTGTGGCGGAACTGCTCGCGGGCGTACGGATTGGAGATGTGCACCTCGATGAGCGGGGCGGTGCGCTGGGCGGCCGCATCCCGCATTCCGTACGAATAGTGCGTGAACGCACCGGGGTTGATGACGACCGGGACGGCTCCGTCGGCGGCCTCGTGCAGCCAGCGGATCATCTCGCCCTCGTCGTTGGTCTCCCGGACCTCGGCCTCCAGGCCCAGCTCCTTGCCGAGCCGGGCGCACTCCTCGACCAGTCCGGCGTAGGAGGTGGCACCGTAGACATCGGGCTCGCGGGAGCCCAGCCGGCCGAGGTTGGGACCGTTCAGGACGAGTACCCGTCGCAGGGCGCCGCTCATGAGGCGATCTCCGCGTGCGCGGCCAGCAGCATGGCCGGGTCCGGGCCCTCCAGGACGGTCGGCTTGGCCAGGCCGTCCAGGACGATGAAGCGCAGCCGGTCGCCGCGGGACTTCTTGTCGACCTTCATGGTCTCCAGCAGCTTGGGCCACTGGTCGCCGCGGTAGGTAAGCGGCAGCCCGACGGAGGCCAGCACCGCGCGGTGCCGGTCGGCGGTGGCGTCGTCCAACCGGCCGGCGATCCGGCCGAGTTCGGCGGCGAAGACCATGCCGACGGAGACCGCCGCGCCGTGCCGCCAGTTGTAGCGCTCGTTCTTCTCGATGGCGTGCGCGAGGGTGTGGCCGTAGTTGAGGATCTCCCGCAGACCGGACTCCTTGAGGTCCGCGGAGACCACCTCGGCCTTGACCCGGATGGCCCGCTCGATCAGCTCGGCGGTGTGCGCGCCGTCGGGGCGCTTGGCGGCCTCGGGGTCCGCCTCGATCAGGTCGAGGATCACCGGGTCGGCGATGAAACCGGCCTTGATGACCTCGGCCAGGCCGGAGACGTAGTCGTGCACCGGCAGGGTGTCCAGCGCGGCCAGGTCGCACAGCACCCCGGCCGGCGGGTGGAAGGCGCCGACGAGGTTCTTGCCCTCGGCGGTGTTGATGCCGGTCTTGCCGCCGACCGCGGCGTCGACCATGCCCAGGACGGTGGTGGGGATCGCGATCCAGCGCACCCCGCGCAGCCAGGTGGCGGCGACGAAACCGGCCAGGTCGGTGGTGGCCCCGCCGCCGACGCCGACGATCACATCGCTGCGGGTGAAGCCGGACTGTCCCAGCGCCTTCCAGCAGTACGCCGCGACCTCGACCGTCTTGGACTCCTCGGCGTTCGGCAGCTGGACGGCGATCGCGTCGTAGCCCTGGGAGGCGAGGTCCTCGCGCAGTGCGTCACCGGTGGCGGCCAGCGCCTCCGGGTGCAGCACGGCGACCCGCTTCACGCCGTCGCCGATCAGGCCCGGGAGTTCACCGAGCAGCTGCCGCCCGACGAGCACCTCGTACGGGTCGGTGCCCGCGGTGCCGCCGACCTGGATCCGGGTGGCCTGCTCCGTCATGCGTTCTCCTCCCTGTGGGCCGCCTGCGGGGCACCGCCCGCGGCCGGCCACAGCTCCAATGCGTCCAGGATCGCCCCGGCGACCTGCCCGGGGGTGCGCTCCGCCGTGGGGATCACGGCGCGCGCGACCTCGGTGTAGAGCGGACGGCGTCGTTCCATCAGTTCGCGCCACTGCTTGCGCGGGTTGACCGCGAGCAGCGGACGGGGGGCGTCGAGGCCCACCCGCTTGACGGCGTCGGCGAGTTCGACGTCGAGGAAGACCACCGGCAGCCCGGTCAGCAGCTTCCGGGTGCCCTCGTCGAGGACCGCGCCGCCGCCGAGCGCGAGCACGCCCGGGTGCTCGGCGAGCGCGCTCCGGACCGCCTCCCGCTCCAGCTCGCGGAAGTGCGCCTCGCCCTCGTCGATGAAGATCTCGGCGATCGGCCGGCCGGCGGTGGCGACGACGTCCGCGTCGGTGTCCCGGTAGCCGACCCCCAGCCGCTCGGCCAGCAGTGCGCCCACCGTGGACTTACCGGCACCGGGCGGGCCGATCAACACGACGACCGGGGACGTCATTTGATCGCCAGGTTGTCGAGGAAGCCCCGCACGTTGCGGCGGGTCTCGGCCACGCTGTCGCCGCCGAACTTCTCCACCACGGCGTCGGCGAGCACGAGCGCGACCATCGCCTCGGCGACGATCCCGGCGGCCGGCACGGCGGAGACGTCGGAGCGCTGGTGGTGGGCCTGGGCCGGCTCGCCCGTGGTGACGTCCACGGTCTTCAGGGCGCGCGGCACGGTCGCGATCGGCTTCATCGCGGCCCGCACCCGCAGCAGCTCGCCGGTGCTCAGGCCGCCCTCGGTGCCGCCCGCGCGGCCGGAGACGCGCCGGATGCCCTCGGGCGTGCCCACGATCTCGTCGTGCGCCTTGGAGCCGGGCACCCGGGCCAGCTCGAAGCCGTCGCCGATCTCGACGCCCTTGATCGCCTGGATGCCCATCAGGGCACCGGCGAGCCGGGCGTCCAGCTTGCGGTCCCAGTGCACGTGCGAGCCGAGGCCGACGGGAACGCCGTAGGCCAGCACCTCGACCACACCGCCCAGGGTGTCGCCGTCCTTGTGGGCCTGGTCGACCTCCGCGACCATCGCCTTCGAGGCGTCCGCGTCCAGGCAGCGCAGCGGGTCGGCGTCCAGCTTCTCGACGTCGGCCGGCGTGGGGTACACGCCCTGCGGGGCCTTGACGGAGCACAGCTCGACGACATGCGAGACGATCTCGATGCCCGCGGTCTCCTTCAGGAAGGAACGCGCCACCGCGCCCAGCGCCACCCGCGCCGCCGTCTCCCGGGCCGAGGCACGCTCCAGGATGGGCCGCGCCTCGTCGAAACCGTACTTCTGCATACCAGCGAGGTCGGCGTGGCCGGGGCGGGGACGGGTCAGCGGCGCGTTACGGGCCAGCGCGGCCAGCTCCGCCTCGTCCACCGGGTCGGCCGCCATCACCTGCTCCCACTTGGGCCACTCGGTGTTGCCCACCATGATCGCCACCGGGGAACCCAGCGACAGGCCGTGCCGCACCCCGCCCAGGAACGTGACCTCGTCGCGCTCGAACTTCATCCGGGCACCGCGGCCGTAACCCAGCCGGCGGCGCGCCAGGGCGTCCGCCACCAGCTCCGTGGTGATCGGGACGCCGGCCGGAAGGCCCTCCAGCGTCGCCACCAATGCGGGGCCGTGCGACTCCCCCGCCGTCAGCCAGCGCAACCTGCTCAACGGTGCTCCTCAGTACTGCTCATCCGCGTACGGTCTCCCCCTGATCCTCCCACGTCACGCGGGAGCGGCGGCGTCGAGTCCAGGAAGCGGACCCCGGCGTCCGCGTGGGGATGCGTCCGGTGGCTCAGCGGGCCGCGAGGGCGGCCTCGCCGGCCGCGCGCATGGCGGCCAGGGGGGCGGGCGAGCGGCCGGTCATCTGTTCCACCTGCAGCACGGCCTGGTGCACCAGGAGGTCCAGGCCGCCGACCACCGCGCCGCCGCGCTCGGCCCAGGCGCCGGCGAGCGCGGTCGGCCAGGGCTCGTAGAGGACGTCGAAGAGCGTGCCGGGCCGGTCCGGGACGGCGGCGGCGAGGGCGTCGGTGGTGCCGGCGGGGGTGGTGGCGATGGTCAGCGGGGCGGCGAAGGCCTCGGCGGCCCGTTCCCACGGGGCGGTGCGGACGGTGACGCCGAGCCGCTCGCCCCAGCCGCGCATCTCGTCGGCGCGGGCCTCGCTGCGGACGTACGCGGTGACCTCGCCGGTGCAGATGCGGGAGAGCGCGGCGAGGGCCGAGGAGGCGGTGGCTCCGGCGCCCAGCACCGAGGCCCGCTCGACCTGCTGGACGCCGCGCTCGCGCAGCGCGGCGAGCAGGCCGGGAATGTCGGTGTTGTCGCCGCGCCGGCGGCCTTCGGCGGTGAAGACGACGGTGTTGACCGCCTCGATCGAGGCCGCGGTGGGGGTGATCTCGTCGAGCAGCGGGATCACCGCGCGCTTGAGCGGCATGGTCAGCGAGAGCCCGGCCCACTCCGGCCCGAGCTTTTCGACGAATCCGGGCAGCGCGGCCTCGTCGACCTCGTGCCGGCCGTATTCCCATCCGGTCAGACCGAGTGCGTCATAGGCGGCACGGTGCAGCACCGGGGAAAGGGAGTGCGCAATGGGCGATCCGAGTACCGCCGCACGGCGTGTGGGACTCATTGCTTCGCCTTCTTGTGTTCCTGTTCGTAAATGCGGCGGTTCCGCTCGTGCTCTTCGTTCGTCTCGGCGAACAGCGTCTTCTCCGGGCTGATCGAGACGAAGTAGTACCAGTTTCCCTTGGCCGGGTTGATGGCGGAATTGATCGCCACCTCACCGGGATTGCCGATCGGCCCGGGCGGAAGTCCCTTGAACTTGTAGGTGTTGTAGGGGTCGTTGAAGTGCCGCAGATCGTCGACGGAGCCGGTGTCCAGGGTGCTCTGGGACCGGGCGTAGTTCACCGTCGAGTCGAAGTCGAGCAGGCCGTAGGTCTCGGTGTTGTTCGGCTTGAGGCGGTTGTAGACGACCCGCGCGACCTTGACGAAGTCGTGCTTGTACTTGCCCTCGGCCTGGGTGAGGCTGGCGACGGTGAGCAATTGCAGCGGCGAGGAGAGGTGGAATTCGCGCGCCTTGTTCTCCAGGTCGTACTTCGCGTAGACCTGATTGGCCCGCGACACCATCTGCCGGAGGACCGTGGCCGGCTTCGCCTTGTCGCCCACGCTGTAGGTGGACGGGTAGAGGAAGCCCTCCAGTGGGTCCTTTATCTTCGGGGAGTCGTCGGCCCAGGACGGCAGTCCGAGGTTCTTGGCCTGGCTGTGCGCTATGTCCTTGGTGGTCCCCGGCTTGAGCTTGAGCTTCTTGTCGATCAGCTTGTAGACCGTGGCCGCCCGGAGCCCCTCCTGGATCGTGAGGCCGTTACGGCTCTTCGGGTCCAGCATCAGCTCGATGGCCGAGGCCGCGGACATCTGCTTGCGCAGCGAATAGGTACCGGGCTGGAGCGACCTGGCCTTCTTGTTGTCGTCGGCCGCCTCGGTGAAGGCCCCGGCGCTCTTGATCACGCCCTTTTTCGCGAGGATCTGGCCCATTTCCAGGCCCGTCGAACCA
This sequence comes from Streptomyces sp. NPDC059649, assembly GCF_042734445.1. NCBI lineage: Bacteria > Bacillati > Actinomycetota > Actinomycetes > Kitasatosporales > Streptomycetaceae > Streptomyces > Streptomyces sp. NPDC059649. The sequence goes on along the minus strand of NZ_JBHWDV010000019.1, from coordinate 29,433 downwards.
TCCGGAATGTCGACCTGGACCGAACCGGAGCCCTCGCCCTCGTAATCGGGCGCCGAGCCGAAGTGGGCCATGAAGAAGTCGTAGCCGAAATAGCCGACGGTGCCGACCGCGCCGGCGAACACCAGGGTCATGACCAGGCAGGCGGTGCCGCTGCGGCGTTTGTTCTTCTTGCCGTTCCGTTTGCCGCGCCGCTCGCGGCCGTCCCGGCGGTCGCCCGGTTCGTCGTCGGGGTACCCGTCCGCGTCCTCGTCGGCGAAGAACGAGTGATCGGCCTCCGGGTCCCGCGGCCGCTCGGGATCGGCCCGCCAGTCGTCGCCCGGGTCGTCCCCGTAGGCGGTGTTCTCGTAGGGGGCGTTCTCGTAGGGTACGTGCTCGTAGGCGGCGGTCTCGTACCCGGTGTCCTCGTACGGTGCCGCGGCGGGCTGCTGTTCGTACTGGCCGGGCGGGTACGGCTGCTGGTGCGGCACCTGCTGCTGTGGGTGCGGCGGTGCCTGCTGCTGCCCGTGGTGCGGCTGCTGCTGGTACGGGTCCTGATGGCCGTAGTAGTCCTGGCCCGCTCCGGCGTAGGGATCGGCCGGGGGCTGCTGGGCGGCGTAGGGGTCGTACGGGTCGTAGGCCGGCAGTTGCCCGGTCGAGGAGCCGTCCCAGCCTCTGTCGTAGTGCTGCGCAGGGTGCTGCTGGGGATCCGCGGGGTGCTGCGGGGCGGGCTGCTGCCCGCCCCACTGCGGCTGCTGCGCCTGGCCTCCGTAAGGCCCCTGGTCTCCGTAGAGCGGGTCCTCGGGGTGCCACGGTTCGGAGCCGTAGCCCCGGCCATACTCGGTCATCGATCCCCTAGAGCCGAGAGGCGGTGCGCTCCGTACGGGCAACGCGCTTGCTGTACCGATCCGCCTCTACTTGCACGTGCGGCTGTTCGAACCACCGCCGCATCGCGCGGCACGTTACCGTATCGCGATCAGATGACCACTTCGACGCTCTCGCCCGGAGGTTCCCCGGACAGGCGTTCGGTTTCCAGTGCGCTCTGCAGAATGACCACCGCGGCCGCCTGGTCGACGACCGACCGGCCCTTCTTGCTGCGCACGCCGGAGGCCCGCAGGCCCTGGGTCGCGGTGACCGTCGACATCCGCTCGTCGACCAGCCGGACCCCTACGGGTGCGATGTTCTGCGCCAGTTCCTGGGCGAATGCCCGCACCTTGGCCGCGGCCGGCCCCTCTCCCCCACTGAGGGAGCGGGGCAGGCCGACCACGACCTCGAGGGGTTCGTACTCCTCGACGATCGCCTTGAGGCGGCGGTGCGCTGACGGGACGTCACGTCCCGGGACGGTCTCGACGGGGGTGGCGAGGACCCCGTCGGGGTCGCACGAGGCGACCCCGATACGGGCGTCCCCGACATCGACCGCGAGGCGCCGGCCGCGTCGCATCTCACTCACCCGCGTCAGGCCGCCTCGGCGACCAGGCGCTCGACGGCCTCGATGGCCTCGGGCACCGCGGCCGGGTTCTGGCCGCCGCCCTGGGCGACGTCCGGCTTGCCGCCGCCACCGCCGCCGAGCGTCTTGGCGGCGCTACGGACCAGGTCACCGGCCTTGATGCCGCGCTCGCGGGCGGCTTCGTTGGTGGCGATGACCGTCACCGGGCGGCCGCCCGCGACCGAGAAGAGCGCCACGACGGCGGCCCGGCCGCCCTGGATGCGGCCCCGTACGTCGAGGACCAGCTTGCGCAGGTCGTCGGCGGCCGTGCCGTCCGGGACCTGGCCCGTGACAACGGCCACACCGCGGACGTCCCGGGCGCCCTCGGCGAGCCCGGCGGCGGCCTGGAGCACCTTCTCGGCGCGGAACTTCTCGATCTCCTTCTCGGCGTCCTTGAGCTTGCCGAGCATCGCCGAGATCTTCTCCGGCAGCTCCTCGGAACGGCCCTTGACCAGCTCCTGGAGCTGGGCGACGACCGTGTGCTCCTTGGCGAGGAAGTTGTACGCGTCGACGCCGACCAGGGCCTCGATGCGGCGCACGCCGGAGCCGATGGACGATTCGCCGAGCAGCTTCACCAGGCCCAGCTGGGCGGTGTTGTGCACATGCGTGCCGCCGCACAGCTCCTTGGAGAAGTCGCCGATGGTGACGACGCGCACCCGCTCGCCGTACTTCTCGCCGAACTCGGCGATGGCGCCCTGCTTCTTGGCGTCGTCCATCGACATGATCTCGGCCTGCACGTCGAGCTCGCGGGCCAGGACCTCGTTGATCTTCTGCTCGACGTCCGTCATCACGGCCGTGGGCACGGCGGACGGCGAACCGAAGTCGAAACGGAAGCGGCCGGGCTGGTTCTCCGAACCGGCCTGGGCGGCCGTCGGGCCGAGGGCGTCGCGCAGCGCCTGGTGCGTGAGGTGGGTGGCGGAGTGGGCGCGGGCGATGGCGCGGCGGCGGGCCACGTCGATGGTGGCGTGGGCCGTGGCGCCGACCGTGACCTCGCCGACCTGCACGACGCCCTTGTGGACGTACACGCCCGGAACCGGCTTCTGGCAGTCGCGGACCTCGACCACCGCGCCGTTGTCCAGCTTGATGCGGCCGGTGTCACCGATCTGGCCACCGCCCTCGGCGTAGAACGGGGTGCGGTCCAGGACGACCTCGACCTCGTCGCCCTCGGTGGCGGCCGGCGAGGAGGCGCCGTTGACCAGCAGGCCGACGACCGTGGACTCGCCCTCGGTGGAGGCGTAGCCGACGAAGTCGGTGGCGCCGGCGGTGTCGGCGATCTCGCGGTAGGCGCCGAGGTCGGCGTGGCCGTGCTTCTTGGCCTGGGCGTCGGCCTTGGCGCGCTCCCGCTGCTCCTTCATCAGGCGGCGGAAGCCGTCCTCGTCGACCGACAGGCCCTGCTCGGCGGCCATTTCGAGGGTGAGGTCGATCGGGAAGCCCCAGGTGTCGTGGAGCAGGAAGGCCTTGTCGCCGGGGAGGACCGAGGAGCCGGCGGCCTTGGTGTCCGTGACGGCGGTGTCGAGGATGTTGGTGCCGGCCTTCAGCGTCTTGAGGAAGGCGGCCTCCTCGGCGAGGGCGACCGTCTCGATGCGGCGGCGGTCCTCCAGCAGCTCGGGGTACTGCTGGCCCATGGTCCTGATGACCACGTCCAGCAGCTCGCCGACGACCGGGCCGGTGGCGCCGAGCAGGCGCATGTTGCGGATGGCGCGGCGCATGATGCGGCGCAGGACGTAGCCGCGGCCCTCGTTGCCGGGGGTGACGCCGTCGCCGATGAGCATCGTGGACGTGCGGAGGTGGTCGGCGACCACGCGCAGCGAGACGTCGGCGCCGTCGGTGGAGCCGTAGCGGACGCCGGTGAGCTCGGTGGCCTTGTCGATGACGACGCGCAGGGTGTCGGTCTCGTACATGTTGTGGACGCCCTGGAGGATCATCGCCAGGCGTTCCAGGCCGAGGCCGGTGTCGATGTTCTTGCTGGGCAGCTCGCCGAGGATCTCGAAGTCCTCCTTGCCGGTGCCCGCGCCGCGCTCGTACTGCATGAAGACCAGGTTCCAGATCTCCACGTACCGCTCGTCGTTGACGGCCGGGCCGCCCTCGACGCCGAATTCGGGGCCGCGGTCGTAGTTGATCTCGGAGCACGGGCCGCACGGGCCGGGAACGCCCATGGACCAGTAGTTCTCCTTCTTGCCCAGGCGCTGGATGCGCTCCTTGGGCACGCCGACGACCTCGTGCCAGATCCGCTCGGCCTCGTCGTCGTCGAGGTAGACGGTGATCCAGAGCTTCTCCGGGTCGAGGCCGTAGCCCCCGTCGGCCTGCGAGCTGGTCAGCAGCTCCCAGGCGTACTTGATGGCGCCTTCCTTGAAGTAGTCACCGAAGGAGAAGTTGCCGCACATCTGGAAGAACGTGCCGTGCCGGGTGGTCTTGCCGACCTCCTCGATGTCCGGCGTGCGGACGCACTTCTGGACGCTGGTGGCCGTCTTGTAGGGCGGCGTGACCTCGCCGAGGAAGTACGGCTTGAAGGGGACCATGCCCGCGTTGACCAGCAGCAGCGTCGGGTCGTCCGCGATGAGCGACGCCGACGGCACGACGGTGTGCCCGCGCTCCTCGAAGAAGCGCAGCCAGCGCCTGCGGATTTCAGCCGACTCCATCAGTGGTCCTCTTTTCCAGTCGGTCCGGTCAGACCGGTCGGTCCGGTTGTTCTCGTGGTTCGGTGGTGTCCTTCGAGCACCGCGCGCCGCGGTGCGGGCAGCTCGCGCGGCTCGGCCGGCGTGCTCAGGCCGAGTGCCTCGTGCAACTGCTCTTCACGGTCCGCCATTCCGCTGCGTACGTCCAATGCAAATTGGCGCAGCCGGTGTCCGGTCTCGACGGCCTTGTCCGCGGCCTGCGCGGCGAGGCTGTCGGGCTGCAGCTTGCGCAGCTTTTGGTGGACCTTGTTGGTGGCCCACACCCCGGCGGCGGCGCCGGTGGTGAACCAGAATGCGCGGCGGAACATCGCGGTGATCAGTCCTTGGAGCGGCGGTTGCGGCGCCCGCCGCGGCGGGCGCCGGGCAGGGTACGGCCGACGACGGTGCGGCGCGGCTCGGGTGCGCCCTTCTTGCCGATCGCGCGGCGCACGCCGTAGCCGAACGCGGCCACCTTGACCAGCGGTCCGCCGAAGGCGGAGGAGACGGTCGAGGAGAGCGCGGAGGCGTTCGCGGTGACCTCCTGGACGTCGGCGGCGATCGCGTCGACGCGCGCCAGCTGGGTGTGCGCGGAGCGGACGGTCGCGGAGGCGTCGGCCAGCAGCGGCACGGCCTGCTCGGACACCTCGGCCACCATCTTCGTCGTCGCCTTCAGCGTCTGTGCGAGCCTCACCAGCACGAGGGCGAGGAACGACACGAGGATCGCCCAGAAGACGGCCACGAGGATCCCGGCCACCTCTCCACCGGACACGTTGGCACCACTCTCCGACTGGTCTGGTTTCGTCCTGCTCGAACGGCAACCTTGACCTTATCGCGCCGTGACTGTCCGTCCGTACCCAGTTCTCCGCGCCGGGACGGGGGTGTCCGCGGAATCCGGAGAGGTGATTGTACGGTCCGCATCCCGCCGAGTACGCTCCGTGTGCCATGCGACGCTTCACGGGCCCCGCGCCCGCTTCCGGCCCCTCTCCCGACGGTCCGGGAGGACCGGGGAGGCCGCCCCGCGGGACGGACGGGCCGCCGGGCGGGCCGGGCAATCTCCCCGCGGAGCCGAACCGGTTCATCGGCCGCGACGACGAGCTGGCCGAGCTGGTCCGGCAGGTGGGGGCGGCCCGTCTGGTGACCGTCACCGGGCTCGGCGGGGTGGGTAAGTCCCGGCTGGTCCAGCATGGTTCGGCGATCTTGCAGGATCGCTTCTGCGATGGGGTGTGGCTGGTCGAACTGGCCACCCTGAGCGAGCCCCACCTCCTGGACCACGCGGTCGCCGAGGCGCTGGCGCTGGCCGACCACAGCGGCCGCCCGGTGCGCGCCGCGCTCTGCGACCACCTGGCCGGCCGTGAACTGCTGCTCGTCCTGGACGGCTACGAGCATCTGGTCGACGCCTGCGCCGGGCTGACCGCCGAACTGCTGCGCCGCGCGCCGGGGCTGCGGGTGCTGGCGGCCGGCCGGCGGCCGCTGGGGATCGCGGGCGAGCAGCTGCTGCCGCTGGCGCCGCTGCCCGGGGGCGATGCGGCGGCGCTGTTCGCCGACCGGGCCGCGGCCGTCGTTCCGGGCTTCACCGTCGGGCGGGCGAACGAGGCCGCGGTCGACGAGCTCTGCGACCGCCTGGACGGCATCCCGCTCGCGCTGGAGCTGGCCGCCGGGCGGCTGCGGGCGCTGTCGGTGGACCAGGTGCTGCTCCGGCTCGACGACCGGTTCCGGCTGCTGACCGGCCGGGCCCGGGGCGCGCTGCCCCGCCACCGGACGCTGCGCTGCGCGATCGGCTGGAGCCATGAGCTGTGCACACCCGGGGAGCGGCTGCTGTGGGCGCGGCTGTCGGTGTTCGCCGGGCAGTTCGACCTGGAGGCGGCGGAATACGTCTGCTCGGGCCCGGAGCTGCCGGCCGACGAACTCCTGGACATCCTGGAGGAGTTGGTCGCCCAGTCGGTGCTGGTCCGGGAGGAGACCGCGGCCGGGGTGCGCTACCGGATGCTGGACACCGTGCGGGCCTACGGCGCGGGCTGGCTGGAGGCGACGCACGACGCCGAGCGGCTGCGGCGACGGCACAGGGACTGGTACCTGGGGCTGGCGACGTGGTGCGAGCTGGACTGGTTCAGCTCACGTCAGGCGGAGATCGCGGCCCGGATCGAGGCCGAGCTGCCCAATCTGCGGATGGCGCTGGAGCAGAGCCTGCAGAGCGCCACCGAGACGCATCTGGGGCAGTACCTGGCGGGCACGCTGTGGTTCTACTGGGTCGGCTGCGGGCGGCTGTCGGAGGGCCGGCACTGGCTGGACCGGGCACTGGAGCTGGACGGCGGCCATGACGACGCCCGGCTGAAGGCGCTGTGGGTGGCCGGTTACGTGGCGGTGCTCCAGGGGGACACCGTGGGTGCGCTGGGGGCGTTGCAGGAGTGCAGCGAGGAGGCCGAGCGGACCGGGAACGCCACCGCGGCCGCCTACGCGCTGCACCGGACCGGCTGTCTGGCACTGGTCTGTGACGACATGCCGCGGGCCGAGGAACTGCTGCGCGGCGCGCTGGCCCGCTACCGGGAGATCGGCGAGCTCAACAGCAATGTGCTGATGGGGCAGGTCGAGCTGGCGATGGCGGTGGCCTTCCAGGGCGAGCTGGCGGACGCGGTGCGGCTGTGCGAGGACGTCCGGGAGGTGTGCGAGGACCACGGGGAGCGCTGGACGCTGGCGTACGCGCTGTTCGTGCTGGCCTTCGCGGCATGGTCGCGGGGCGAGGACGGGCGGGCCCGGGTGCTGCTGGAGGAGTGCCTGGCCATCGACCACACCTTCCACGACCTGCTGGGCGCGGTGCTCGCGATCGAGCTGCTGGCGCTGGTGACGGTGGGCGAGGGCGATCCGGCGGAGGCGGCGGTGCTGCAGGGCGCCGCGGGGCGGATCTGGCCGTCGGTGGGCCTGCCGCTGTTCGGCTCGCGCTACTTCAGCCGGCCGCACGCGCTGTGCGAGGAGCGGGCCCGGCGGGAGCTGGGGGACGGGGCCTACGAGCGCTGTCTGCGGGAGGGCGGCCGGCTCGACCTGGACGCGGCGGTGGCCCGGGTCCTGCGGCCGGCCGGCCCGCTGCCGGCGCCGCGCCGTGCGGTGCGGATCGCACCGCCGGCCACGCACGAGCCCGCCGCCTCCCCCTCCGCGAGCGGCGGGGAGACGGCGGGCTGAGGGTGCGACGCCTGCGGAGCGGTCAGCGGGCGTAGTACTCGACGACGAGCTGCTCGTCGCAGATCACCGGGATCTCCTTGCGGTTGGGGTCCCGGTCCAGACGGAACGCCAGCGCCGGGAGGTTGACCTCCAGGTAGCGCGGGGTCTCGCCGTCGGGGGCGTAGCCACCCTCGCGCGCGACCTGGAAGGGGTGCTTCTCGCGGCTGCGCTCGCGGACCATCACGACGTCGCCGGGGCGGACGCGGAAGGACGGCTTGTCGACCTTGCGGTCGTTGACCGCGATGTGGCCGTGGACGACCATCTGGCGGGCCTGGTAGATGGTCCGGGCGATGCCCGAACGCAGGACGAGCGCGTCCAGACGGCGCTCCAGCTCGACCACCAGGGCCTCGCCCGTCTTGCCCTCGGCCTTCCGGGCGCGGTCGTAGGCGCGGGCCATCTGGCGCTCGCTGATGTCGTACTGCGCGCGCAGACGCTGCTTCTCCAGCAGACGGACCTTGTAGTCGCTGCTCTGCTTGCGGCCGCGGCCGTGCTCGCCGGGCGGGTAGGGACGGGCCTCGAAGTACTTGACCGCCTTGGGCGTCAGCGCGATGCCGAGGGCGCGTGACTTCTTGACCTTGGGACGCGACTGGTTCACGTGGAACGTTCCTCCATGTAAGTTAGGTGAGGCTTACCTTAGCGCGAGGAGAACGCATGTTTCGACCTGGGATCCCCCTGCCGGGTGCCGCTCAGAGCACCGGGACGGGTCAGCCGCGTCCCATGGAAGACGCCCAGCAGCAGCCCACCGCCGCCGAGCGCGTACGCACTCTCGTCGAGTCCCATGGTATGGCGTCGCTGAGCGTCCCCGGCGTCGAGGATCCTGACGGGACCGGGCTGACCGCTCCGGTCTGCCGGACCGTAACGCCCGACGGAGACGTGCTGTTGCTTGTCCCGGGCGACTGTGCGGCGGCCCGGGCGGCCGCATACGCCCAGGACGACGACCTGACCGCCGTGATGGAGATCACGGATGTGGCACCGGTCTCGGTGCCCCACCGGATCCGCGGACGGGCCTGGCTGGCCGGCTGGCTGACCCCCGTACGCAACGGTCGGCGCGCCGAGGCCGCGCTGCTGCTCGCCGAGCGGCACCCGGTCGGCGAACTGCTCGGACTCGGCGAGGCGCTGCACCCGGAGCCGGCACCGGGACTGTCCGGACGGACCGCCTGGATGATGCTGCGCCTGGAGGTCGGCGAGGGCGCGGTGGACGACCTCTGGGGCGCCGGGCCGGTCGAGCCGGACGACTTCGCGGCCGCAGCGCCCGATCCGCTGGTCGCCCACGAGACCGAGCTGCTGCAGCACCTGGCCGCGGCGCACGGCGAGCAGGTCCGCGGGCTGTGCACACTGCTGGGCGAGCGCGGCCGGGTCTGCGGGGCACGCGAGAGGGCCGTACCGGTGGCCCTGGACCGCTTCGGGCTGCGGGTCCGCTTCACCGACCCCGCACAGCGCTCCTTCGACGCCCGCTTCGACTTCCCCGAGCCGGTACGGGACGTGACCGAGCTGCGGCGGGCGATGCACACGCTCTTCGAGGCCGCGGCCCAATAGGCCGCGCAGGAGGGCCACTTGGGCCGATGCCGGCGGTGGCTACTCGGCGGACGGCTCCCCCGAGGCGCCGCGCAGACGGGCCCGGACCCGGTCGGCCACGTCGGCGTAACGGGCCTCGGCGCCGTGGCGGGTGGGCTCGTAATAGCGCTTGCCGTGCACCTCGTCCGGGGCGTACTGCTGGGCCGCGATACCGCCGGGCAGGTCGTGCGGGTACTGGTAGCCATGGCCGTGGCCGAGCTTCTGGGCGCCCTTGTAGTGGCTGTCGCGCAGATGGAGCGGCACCGCGCCGGCCTTGCCGGCCCGGACGTCCGCCAGCGCGGCGTCGATGGCCAGATAGGCGGCGTTCGACTTCGGCGCCAGGGCGAGGGCGATGGTGGCCTGGCTCAGCGTGATCCGCGCCTCCGGGAAACCGATCAGCGCCACGGCCTGGGCGGCGGCGACCGCGGTCTGCAGCGCCGTCGGATCGGCCAGGCCGATGTCCTCGCTCGCCGAGATCATCAGCCGCCGGGCGATGAACCGCGGGTCCTCCCCCGCCTCGATCATCCGCGCGAGGTAGTGCAGCGCGGCATCGACGTCCGAGCCGCGGATCGACTTGATCAGCGCGCTGGCGACGTCGTAGTGCTGGTCACCGGACCGGTCGTACTTCACCGCGGCGCGGTCGACGGACTCCTCCAGGGTCCGGAGGGTGACCTCCTTCTCCCCCTTGGCCAGCGCGGATCCGGCGCCCGCCTCCAGGGCGGTCAGCGCGCGCCGGGCGTCGCCGCCCGCGATCCGCAACAGATGCGCCTCGGTGTCCTCGGGGAGCGTGACGGCCCCGGCCAGCCCGCGGGCGTCGGTCAGCGCCCGGCGCAGCAGGGCGCGCAGATCGTCGTCCGTGAGCGGTTCGAGGGTCAGCAGCAGCGAACGGGAGAGCAGCGGGGAGATCACCGAGAAGTACGGGTTCTCGGTCGTCGCGGCGATCAGGGTGACCCAGCGGTTCTCCACGGCGGGCAGCAGCGAGTCCTGCTGGGCCTTGCTGAAACGGTGGATCTCGTCGAGGAAGAGCACCGTCTCCTTGCCGTACCCCCCGGAGGCACGGCGGGCGCCGTCGATGACCGCGCGGACCTCCTTGACGCCGGCGGTGATCGCGGAGAGCTCCACGAAGCGCTTGTTCGTCGCCTGGCTGACGACGTACGCCAGGGTCGTCTTGCCGGTGCCGGGCGGGCCCCACAGGAACACCGACGACGGCCCGGCCGGACCTCCGCTGCCCTCGCCGACCAGGCGGCGCAGCGGGGAGCCGGGCTTGAGCAGATGCTGCTGGCCCACGACTTCGTCGAGGGTGCGCGGGCGCATCCGCACGGCGAGCGGAGACCCCGCGGGGTCCTTCTCCTGGCGTTCTTCGGCGGCGGCGGTGAACAGGTCGGGCTCCACGCTCACGAGCCTATGCCACCCCACTGACAACGCCCCGGCGACCGTCGGGGACGGGCCGGGGCGCGGGCGGGCCTCCCACACGAGCGGGAGGACGGTTCCCTACAGCAGGCTGCTCCAGTACGACCACCAGCGGGTCAGGATCAGCAGCGCGATCACGCCGTACCAGAGGACCGGCACGACCCAGTGGAACTCCACGACCGCGTTCCGCACGCCCGCGGGGGCCGGGATGACGCCGTGCTTGATGTTGTGCGCGGTGGTGTACCAGAACATCAGGATCGTCACGCACCAGGTGAGCGTGCACCACAGGCACAGCGCGTTGATGCTGTACAGCGACTGGGTCATCAGCCACATGCAGAAGACCGCGGCGAGCCCGGTGCCGATGTTCAGGCCGATCCAGTACCAGCGGCGGAAGCGGGCACCGGCCAGGACGGCCATGCCGATCGCCACGACCACGCCGAAGCCGACCAGCCCGGCCATCGGGTTGGGGAACCCGAAGACCTCCGCCTGCTCGCTCTGCATGACGCTGCCGCAGGAGATGATCGGGTTGAGGCTGCAGGCCGGCTTGAAGTTCGGGTCCTTCAGCAGCTCGAACTTGTCCAGGGTGATGACCCAGGCGGCCAGGATGCCCAGCGCGCCGGTGATCACCAGCAGCAGCCCGAGGCCGCGGCCCGCGCCGAGGGTGCGCGCGCCGCTCGCGTGGTCGTCGTCGATGGACACGTCGTCAACCGCTGTCGTCGTCATATCGCCGTTCCGTCGATCCCTTGGGAAATGGGGGCCGGGGCCGCGGCAAGCGGGCCCGCGGCCGCGTCCCTCATTGTGCCCCAACCCCACCACAACGGGCCGTTCGCTGCGCATAAAGCGGAGGAACCCCGGGGGCGGGCGTTGACGCGAGGGGACCCGGACGGTCACCACCGCCCGGGCCCCTCGATGCCTCGTCGTCCGAAGGCGCTCAGCCCAGCCGGCGCCGGACCTCTTCGGTCACCGCGTCCAGCGCGACCGGCGTCTGCTCGCCGCTCTCCAGGTCCTTCAGCTGGACGACGCCCTCGGCCAGGTCGCGCTCGCCGGCGACCAGCGCCAGCCGCGCACCGGAGCGGTTGGCGGACTTCATGGCGTTCTTCAGGCCCTTGCCGCCGTACGCGAAGTCGGTGGCGACGCCGGCCCGGCGCAGCTCGGTGACCGCGCCGAACAGCACCCGGCGGGCCTCCTCGCCCAGCGGGACGGCGTAGACGGTGGTGGCCGCCGGGATGTCGAGCGTGACGCCCTCCGCCTCCAGGGCCAGCACCGTACGGTCCACGCCGAGCGCCCAGCCGACGGACGGCAGCGCCGGGCCGCCGATCATCTCCGACAGGCCGTCGTAGCGGCCGCCGCCACCGACCGCGGACTGCGAACCCAGGCCGTCGTGGACGAACTCGAAGGTGGTGCGGGTGTAGTAGTCCAGGCCGCGGACCAGCTTCTCGTCGTCCTCGTAGGCCACGCCCGCCGCGGTCAGCAGCTCGCGCACCTGCTCGTGGTAGGCCTTGCAGGCCTCGCAGAGGTAGTCGCGCAGCATCGGCGCCCCGGTCAGCTGCTTCTGCACCGCGTCGCGCTTGTCGTCCAGGACGCGCAGCGGGTTGATGTCGACCCGGCGCCGGGTGTCCTCGTCCAGGTCCAGGTCGCGCAGGAAGTCCTGCAGCGCGGCGCGGTAGACGGGGCGGCACTCCTTGTCACCCAGCGAGTTGAGCAGGATGCGGAAGTTGCGCAGGCCCAGCGAGCGGTACGCCTGGTCGGCCAGGATGATCAACTCGGCGTCCAGCGCCGGGTCCTCGGCACCGATCGCCTCGGCACCGACCTGGGAGAAGTGGCGGTAACGGCCCTTCTGCGGACGCTCGTAGCGGTAGTACGAGCCGGAGTACCACAACTTGACCGGGAGGTTGCCGGCCTTGTGGAGGTTGGCCTCCAGCGCGGCGCGCAGCACGGACGCGGTGCCCTCGGGGCGCAGCGCGATCCGGTCGCCGCCCTTGGTCTCGAAGGCGTACATCTCCTTGGTCACGATGTCGGTGGACTCACCGACACCGCGCGCGAACAGCTCGACGTTCTCGAAACCGGGGGTCTCGATGTAGCCGTAGCCGGAGTTCTTGAGCGGCGCGGCGATCGCCTCGCGCACCGCGAGGTAGGTGGCGGACTGCGGCGGGATCAGGTCGTAGGTGCCCTTGGGGGCCTTGAAGGTGCTCACGAAGCTTCTCGTCACATTCCTCGTCGTGGAGCGGCGCGGACGCCGTCTCCGAGGCCGGCGGCCACCTCGCGAAGGAAGGGGTTGGTGGCGCGCTCGCGGCCGATGGTGGTCTGGGGGCCGTGGCCGGAGAGGACCACGGTCGAGTCGTCCAGCGGCAGGCACACGCGGGCCAGTGACCGGAGGATCTCGGCGTGGTCGCCGCCCGGCAGATCGGTGCGTCCGATGGAGCCGGCGAACAGCAGGTCGCCCGAGAAGAAGACCGGCGGGATGTCGGCCTGCTCGGGCATCCGGAACGTCACCGACCCCTTGGTATGGCCCGGAGCGTGCGCGACCGAGAACTCCATTCCGGCGAGTTCAAGGACGGCACCGTCACTCAGCTCCTTGACGTCGTCGGGCTCCCCCACGGTGAGGTCGCCCATGAGCTGCTGGCCGACGGAGAGGCCCAGGGCCTTCTCCGGGTCGGTCATCATGTAGCGGTCCTCGGGGTGGATCCAGGCCGGGACGTCGTGCGCGCCGCACACGGGGACGACCGACGCGACGTGGTCGATGTGGCCGTGGGTGAGGACGACCGCGACGGGCTTGAGCCGATGCTTCCTGACCGCGTCCTCGACTCCCTGGGCGGCCTGGTGGCCCGGGTCGATGATCACGCACTCCTCGCCTGCGGCGGGGGCGACCAAGTAGCAGTTGGTGCCCCAGGCCCCGGCGGGGAACCCGGCAATCAGCACGTTCGTCCTTAAGGATCGGTGTGGCGGGCGGCCGCGGGGCCGCTCCCGGACATCTCGGCAGCTCCAGAGCCTACCGGCGGGACTCCCGGCAGGGCGAACCCGTATTACGGTACGGCGACGGCGCACCTCAGCGATCGGTGATCGGACAAGGAGACGAGTCGGTGGTCAGCAAGGATCAGCGGCGGCGGCAGCTCGCCCGGGAGAAGTACGCGCGCCAGCAGCAGCGGCGGACCGCCGCCCAGCGCAAGGCCAGGCGCCGCAACACCGTCATCGCCGGCGCGGTGGCCGTCGCGCTGGCCGCCGGCGGGGCCGTCTACGCCTCCACCGCGCTGATCGGCGGCGACGACCGGACGTCCGACCGGGCGGCGGGCGGTCACCGGCCGGACGACCCCTGCCGCACGCCCGCGAAGGGCAAGCCCTCGCAGCGGACCTGGAAGAAGGAGCCGAAGATGTCGATCGACACCTCGGCCTCCTACACCGTGAAGCTGGCGACGACCTGCGGCACGATCGGCCTGAAGCTGGACGCCGGCAAGGCGCCGCACACCGTCAACTCCTTCGCCTTCCTGGCCGGTCAGGGATTCTTCGACCACAGCCGGTGCCACCGCCTGGTGGACCAGGGCATCCACGTGCTGCAGTGCGGCGACCCGACGGCCACCGGCAGCGGCTCCCCCGGCTACACGATCCCGGACGAGAACCTCAAGGACCCGCGGCTCAAGGGCGGCGTCTACCCGGCGGGCACGGTCGCGATGGCCAACAGCTACGACGGCACGAACCCCAAGACCCGCAACTCCGGCGGCAGCCAGTTCTTCCTCGTCTTCCAGGACAGCAAGCTGCCCGCCAACTACACGCCGTTCGGCACGATCACCGGCGGTATGGACGTGCTGCGCAAGATCGCCGCGGCCGGGGCGACGGCCCCCGATCCGCAGACCAACAACACCGCGCCGCACGCCACCGTCGTGATCGACCGGGCGACCGTCACGAGGTCCTGACCGGCCGCCGGGCGGAATTTCGGTCGCGCTGGATGCGGACAGCCGACCGCCGGTCGCCTAGATTGGCGTGTGGGTAGGGTGCCTGGTCCGACGGCTTCCACCCTCACCCGCAAAACCGCCCGTCGGACGGCCAGGGCGCGGCCCTGCCGGACAGAAACTGTGGACGATGCCGGGGGGCCACCACGCCCGCGTCGGCATCATGTGGAGGAGGCGCTGTGAGCAGCGACCCGTGGGGCCGCGTCGATGAGACGGGGACCGTGTACGTGCGTACCGCCGACGGTGAGCAGGTCGTCGGATCGTGGCAGGCGGGCAGCCCCGAGGAGGCCCTTGCCTACTTCGAGCGCAAGTATGACGGCCTGGTCGTCGAGATCGACCTCCTCGAACGCCGGGTCCGGACCACCGACCTGTCGGCCAAGGACGCGATGACCGCGATCGACCATCTGCGCCAGCAGGTCGACGAGCACCACGCGGTGGGCGATCTGGACGCGCTCAGGAAGCGGCTGGACAAGCTGGTGGAGGTCGTCGAGTCCCGCCGCGAGGAGCGCAAGGCGCAGAAGGCGCGGCAGAGCGACGAGGCCCGGCAGGCCAAGGAGAAGCTGGTCGTCGAGGCCGAGGAGCTGGCGGCCAGTGAGCAGTGGCGGGCGGCCGGCGAGCGGCTGCGGGCGCTGGTCGACATCTGGAAGGGCCTGCCGCGGCTGGACCGCAAGGCGGACGACGAGCTGTGGCACCGCTTCTCGCACGCCCGCTCCGCGTTCTCCAAGCGGCGCAAGGCGCACTTCGCGTCGCTGGACGCGCAGCGCGAGGAGTCCCGCAAGGCCAAGGAGAAGCTGGTCGCCGAGGCCGAGTCGCTGTCGAACTCGACGGACTGGGGGGCGACGGCCGCCCGTTACCGCGAGCTGATGCAGGAGTGGAAGGCCGCCGGCCGGGCCCAGCGCGAGCACGAGGACGACCTGTGGAACCGCTTCCGCGGCGCCCAGGACGTCTTCTTCCAGGCCCGCGGTGAGGTCTTCGCGGAGCGGGACGCCGAACAGCGGGAGAACCTGACCCGCAAGGAGGAGCTGGCCGTCGAGGCCGAGAAGCTGCTCCCGGTCTCGGACCTGAAGGCCGCGCGGGCCGCGTTCCGGTCGATCAACGAGCGGTGGGAGGCCATCGGCCACGTCCCGCGGGACGCCCGCCCCAAGATCGAGGGCCGGATGCACGCCGTCGAGCGCGCCATCCAGGAGGCCGAGGAGGCCGAGTGGCGGCGGACGAACCCTGAGGCGCGGGCCCGCGCCGCGGGGCTGACCGGCCAGCTCCAGGACGCCGTCGACAAGCTGCAGAAGCAGATCGACGCGGCCCGGGCGGCCGGCAACGACGCCAAGGCCGACAAGCTCGGCCGCGAGCTGGAGGGCCGCAAGGCGCTGCTGGACCAGGCGCTCAAGGGCCTGGAGGAGTTCGGCGGCTGAGCGAGTCCCGCGCACGAGGAGGGCCCGGTACCTGGGTACCGGGGCCCTCCTCGTGTCCGTGGCGTTACGGCCTGCGTGCCGACGTCACGCGGTAGACGTCGTACACGCCCTCCACTCCCCGTACGGCCTTCAGGACGTGGCCGAGGTGCTTGGGGTCGCCCATCTCGAAGGTGAAGCGGGAGGTGGCGACGCGGTCGCGGGAGGTCTGGACGGCCGCCGAGAGGATGTTGACGTGCTGGTCGGAGAGGACCCGGGTGACGTCCGACAGGAGCCGGGAGCGGTCCAGCGCCTCGACCTGGATGGCGACCAGGAAGACCGAGGACTGGGTGGGCGCCCACTCGACGTCCAGGATCCGTTCCGGCTGCCGGGACAGCGAGTCGACGTTGAGGCAGTCGGCACGGTGCACCGAGACGCCGCTGCCGCGGGTGACGAAGCCGATGATGGGGTCACCCGGCACCGGTGTGCAGCAGCGGGCCAGCTTGACCCACACGTCGTCGACACCCTTGACGACCACGCCCGGGTCCGCGCTGGAGCGGCGCTTGGAGCGCGGCCGGATCGGGGTGGACTCCGCGATGTCCTCGGTGGCCTCGTCCTGCCCGCCGAGCGCCTGCACCAGCTTCTGGACGACGCCCTGCGCGGCGACGTGGCCCTCGCCGATCGCCGCGTAGAGCGAGGAGATGTCCGGGTAGCGCATCTCGTGCGCGAGCGTCACCAGGGAGTCGCCGGTCAGGATCCGCTGGATGGGCAGGTTCTGCTTGCGCATCGCGCGCGCGATGGCGTCCTTGCCCTGCTCGATGGCCTCGTCGCGGCGCTCCTTGGAGAACCAGCCGCGGATCTTGTTGCGGGCGCGCGGGGACTTGACGAAGCCGAGCCAGTCGCGGGACGGGCCGGCGCCGGGTGCCTTGGAGGTGAAGACCTCCACCAGATCGCCGTTGTCCAGGGTCGATTCGAGCGGGACCAGCCGGCCGTTGACCCGGGCGCCTATCGTGCGGTGGCCGACCTCGGTGTGCACCGCGTACGCGAAGTCGACGGGCGTGGCACCGGCCGGCAGCGCTATCACGTCGCCCTTGGGGGTGAAGACGAAGACCTCGTTGCGGGACAGGTCGAAGCGCAGCGACTCCAGGAACTCGCCGGGGTCCTCGGTCTCCTTCTGCCAGTCGAGCAACTGCCGCAGCCAGGCCATGTCGTTGACCGTTTCCTGGCCCTTGCCGGCGTTCTTCGGCACGTCCGTGCGGACCTTGGACGCGCCGGCCACCGCCTCCTGCTTGTACTTCCAGTGGGCGGCGATGCCGTACTCGGCGCGGCGGTGCATGTCGAACGTGCGGATCTGCAGCTCGACGGGCTTGCCGCTGGGACCGATCACGGTCGTGTGCAGCGACTGGTACATGTTGAACTTCGGCATCGCGATGTAGTCCTTGAACCGGCCGGGGACCGGGTTCCACCGCGCGTGGATGGTGCCGAGGGCGGCGTAGCAGTCGCGGACCGTGTCGACGAGGACGCGGATGCCCACCAGGTCGTAGATCTCGGCGAAGTCGCGGCCGCGCACGATCATCTTCTGGTAGACGCTGTAGTAGTGCTTGGGGCGGCCGGTGACGGTGGCCTTGATGCGGGCGGCGCGCAGATCGGCCTGGACCTCGTCGGTCACTATCGCCAGGTACTCGTCCCGCTTGGGCGCCCGCTCGGCGACCAGCCGCACGATCTCGTCGTACATCTTGGGGTAGAGGATCGCGAAGGCGAGGTCCTCCAGCTCCCACTTGATGGTGTTCATGCCCAGGCGGTGGGCGAGCGGGGCGTAGATCTCCAGCGTCTCGCGGGCCTTCTTCTCCTGCTTCTCCCGCTTGAGGTAGCGCATGGTGCGCATGTTGTGCAGCCGGTCGGCGAGCTTGATGACCAGGACGCGCGGGTCCTTGGCCATGGCGACGACCATCTTGCGCACCGTCTCGGCCTGGGCGGCCTCGCCGAACTTGACCCGGTCGAGCTTGGTGACGCCGTCGACCAGCAGCGCGACCTGGTCGCCGAAGTCGCCCCGCAGCTGCTCCAGGCCGTACTCGGTGTCCTCGACGGTGTCGTGCAGCAGACCGGCCATCAGCGTCGCCGGGTCCATGCCGAGCTCGGCGAGGATCGTGGTGACCGCGAGCGGGTGGGTGATGTACGGGTCGCCGCTCTTGCGCTTCTGGCCGCGGTGCCAGCGCTCGGCGACCTGATAGGCCCGCTCGATCTGGCGCAGCGTCGCGGTCTCGATCTTGGGGTCGTTGCCGCGGACGGCCCGCAGCAGCGGTTCGAGCACCGGGTTGTACGGGCTGGAGCGCTGCACGCCGAGGCGGGCCAGGCGGGCCCGTACGCGGTTCGGGGAGCCGGAGCGGCCGGCCGGGGCGCCCGGCAGCGGCTTGGCGGCGGCGGGCTGGTCGCCCTTGGCCGGGGGCTTGGGGGCGCGGGTCGGTGCGGCCGCGGGGCGGGGCGAGGCGGCGGCGGGCCCCGGCTTGGGCGCGGGGCGGGGCCGGTCGGCGGGGGCCGCCGAGTCGGACCGGCCGGTGCCCTCGGGTGTCGCGCCGTGCCGCTCGGGCCGGGGCGCGTCCGGGGAAGCCCCGGTCGCGGGCTTCGGCTCGTCCGGGCGCGCGGCATGGGATCCCGCCGGACGCAGTCCGGGGGAGAGCGGCTGGGCCTCGTCTGGCAAGTGCACTCCTCAAGCGGTTTCCGGACCCCATGCCCTCGAACAGGCCGGGGTGCCATGGTATCGAGCCCTGGGCCGCAACCGCCGCGCGGTCATGGGTACGTACATGACACAGCAGCAGGGGCACCCGGATTGTTCCGGATGCCCCTGCTTGTCCAGCACGTGCCGTGGCCTGGTCAGACCGTGATCAGCGCCTCCAGCGGAGCGCCCTTCAGGCCCGGCTCCAGGCGCTGCCGCCCGGCGAGAAAACCGAGTTCCATCAGCACCGCGACGCCCGCGACCTCGGCGCCGGCCCGGCGGATCAACTGCAGCGAGGCGTCGGCGGTACCGCCGGTGGCCAGTACGTCGTCGATCACCAGCACCCGCTCCCCCGGGGCCAGCGCATCGGCGTGCATCTCGATCTCTGCCGTGCCGTACTCCAGCTCGTAGGCCTGCCCCAGCGTCGCGCCGGGCAGCTTGCCGGCCTTGCGTACGGGTACGAAGCCGAGGCCGGCCCGGACCGCGACGGGGGCGGCGAGTATGAACCCGCGCGCCTCCAGGCCCACGACCTTGTCGGCGCCGTGCCGCACGCACAGCCCGGCGAGGGCGTCGGTGAGCGCACCGAAGGCCGCCGGATCGGCCAGCAGCGGGGTGATGTCCTTGAACATCACGCCCGGCTTGGGATGGTCCGGCACGTCCGCGATCTTGCTGAGCAGCAGCTCCCGCAGGGCTGCGGGGGCGGCGCTCATCGGCGCTTGCCCGACGGGCGGCCGCGTCCGCGGTTGCGGGCAGCGGGCTGGTGGCGGGGGCCGACGACCGCGGGGCCGTCCTCACCCTCCGCCGCGTCCTCGGACCCGGGCTGGGCGTCCTCCTGGCTCGCGGCCTTGGCGGCGGCCGCGGCGCGCTTGGCCTTGACCCGCTTGGCCAGCGCCTTCATCTCCGGCTGCCGGTTCTTGAGGTCGGTGACCAGCGGGGTCGCGATGAAGATCGAGGAGTACGCACCGGCGGCGAGACCGACGAACAGGGCCAGCGAGATGTCGTTGAGCATGCCCGCGCCCAGCAGACCGCCGCCGACGAACAGCAGACCGGCGACCGGGAGCAGCGCCACGACGGTGGTGTTGATGGACCGCACCAGCGTGCCGTTGATCGAGCGGTTGGCGATCTCGCTGTAGGTGAAGCGGGTCTGCTTGGTGATGTCCTTGGAGGCTTCCTTGAGGCTGTCGAAGACGACGACCGTGTCGTACAGCGAGTAACCGAGGATCGTCAGCAGACCGATGACCGTGCCCGGGGTGACCTCGAAGCCGACCAGGGCGTAGACGCCGACCGTGATCGTGAGGTCGTGGACCAGCGCGATCAGGGCGGCCAGCGCCATCCGCCACTCGAAGGCGATGGCCAGGTAGAGCACCACCAGGATCATGAAGATGCCCAGGCCCAACCAGGCCTTGTTGGCGATCTCCTCACCCCAACTCGGGCCCACCAGCTGGGTGTTGACGTCCTTGACCGGGACCTTCAGCTCCTTGGCGAGCTGCTCCTGGACCGGCACCGCCTGCTTGGTGTCCAGACCGCCGATCTGGATCCGCAGCGCACCGTCGCCGAGCTTCTGCACCACGGCCTGGTGGCCGCCGGACGCGGACTCGGCCTGGGCCTGCGCCTCCGCGGTCGACACCGAGGTCGCCGGGGTCGAGAAGACCGCGCCGCCGGAGAACTCGATGCCCATGTTCAGACCGCGCACCGCCAGGCCGACGATGGCCGTGATGGTGATGAGGATCGAGATGCCGTACCAGATCTTCCGCTTGCCGATGAAGTCGTAACCGACCTCACCGCGGTAGAGCCGGGCGCCGATGCTTCCGAGCTTGGACATCTCACGCCTCCTTCGTCTGGGTGGGGGCGGTGCGACGACGGCGCAGCGGCGGCTTGGCGCCCAGGCGCTTGGGGTCGAGGCCGGACCAGGAGTGCCCGTCGGCGAAGAACTTCCGGCGGGCCAGCAGCGTCATCAGCGGCTTGGTGAACAGGAAGACCACGACGACGTCGAGCAGGGTGGTCAGGCCGAGCGTGAACGCGAAGCCCTGGACCTTGCCGACGGTGACCGCGAACAGCACCGCGGCGGCCAGGAACGACACGAAGTCGGAGACCAGGATCGTGCGGCGGGCCCGCGGCCAGCCGCGCTCGACGGCCGGACGCAGGGTGCGGCCCTCGCGGATCTCGTCCCGGATGCGTTCGAAGTAGACGATGAACGAGTCGGCGGTGATACCGATGGCGACGATGGCGCCGCAGACCGCCGGGAGGTTCAGCGCGAACTGGATGGCCGGCCCGAGCAGCGTCATGATCGCGTACGTCAGGATCGCCGAGACGCAGAGGCTCGCCAGCGCGACCAGCGCCAGGCCCCGGTAGTAGGCGACGAGGTAGATGACGACCAGCCCGAGACCGATCGCGCCGGCGATCAGACCGGCGTGCAGCTGCTCACCGCCGAGCGCCGCGGTGACCGTGGTCTCGTCGACGATCTTGAAGGAGAGCGGGAGGGCACCGTAGGACAGCATGTTGCCCAGGTCCTGCGCGGACTGCTGGGTGAAGCCGCCGGAGATGGTGGCGTTGCCGCCGTTGAGGCGCTCGCTGACCCGCGGGTCGGAGACCACCGCGCCGTCCAGGACGATCGCGAACTGGTTCTGCGGCGGCGCCTTGGTGGCGAGCTTGCCGGTGATGTCCGCGAACTTCTTGCCGCCGTCGGAGGTGAAGTCCATCTGGACGATCCAGCCCTGGCCCTGCTGGCTGTCGAAGACGGCCTTGGCGCCCTTGACGTCCGTGCCCTCGACGGCCACCGGGCCGAGCACGTACTTCTGCGTGCCCTCGGTGTTGCAGGCCACGACCGGGTCGGAGGGCTTGGCCGCGGCGGCGTGCTCACCGGCGGCGGCGCGGCCCTGCTTGGTCGTGCAGTCCAGCGCGTTCAGCTGCTTCTGGAGGGCCGGCGGGATCTGGTCGCCACCGGGAGCCGGCGGCGCCGGAGGCGTGGAGGGCTTCGCCGGGCCCGAGGGGGTGGGCTTGGCGGACGGCGCCTTCTTCAGGGAGTCCGTGACGGCGCGGCCCTGGGTCGTGGGCTTCGCCTGCGGGGTCGGCGAGGAGGAGGCGTGCTGCTGGGTGCCGCCGGCCTGCTGGCCGCCCTTGCCCTTGGCGTTCTTGCCGCTCTGCGAGGGGCTGGGCTTGGGCTCGGGGGTCTTCGCGCCCACGGTGGTGGTGAGCACCGGCCGGAAGCCGAGCTGAGCGGTGGTGCCGACCTGCTGGCGGGCCTGCTTCGCGTTCGTCCCCCGGGGGATGTTCACGATGATGTGGTTGGTGCCCTGCGTCTGGACCTCGGTCTCGGACACACCCAGACCGTTGACCCGCCGGTCCATGATCCCGGCGGCGGTCTTCATGTTGGTCTCGTTGATCGCGTTGGGCTTGCCCGGCATGTTCTCGGCCTGGAGCGTGAAGCTGGTGCCGCCGGCCAGGTCGATGCCCAGCCGGGGCGTCAGCGTGCCGGAGTAGAACATGCCTCCGATCAGCCCCGCCATCGCGATCAGGACCAGGATCAGGGTGCGGCCCGGATGCCCCTGGCCCGCGGGCGCCCTGCGGCCCTTTTTCGGTGCTGCCACCTTCTCGATTCTCCCTGTCCAACCCCTCGGCCTGGGGTATCGGCCGAGCGGCCACGAAGTGATGTGGGGACCTGCCCCCCGCCGGAGCCTAGACCGTCCCGGAACCGCGGTGCACGCCTCGACGCGTGCTCCGCGGTTCCGTGGAAGGGACTACTTCGCGTCGTCGCCGCCGGTCTTCTTGTCCTCCTTGGCGGCGTCCGCGTCGGTCTTGGCGCCGTCCCCGGCGTCCTCGGTTTCCTTGCCGGCCCCGGCCTCCTCGGCCGCGGGCTGCTCGGCGACGGGCTCGGCGTCGGCCGACGTCGCGGCCTTGCCCAGGTCGATCTTGTCGGCCCTGTCACCCGTTTCGGTGGCTTCACCGGCGGCGTCGCCGGTCAGCGACGAGGCGTCGTCCGGGACGACGGTCTCCTCGGCGTGGATCGGGTCGGCACCGTCCAGGATGCGGTTGTACTCCTCGTCCGCGAGCACTGCACCGATGGCGTTCTTGGCGTAGATGGCGTGCACGCCGGGGGCGACCTCCAGGAGGACGGTGTCCTCGTGGACCTCCTTGACGGTGGCGTACATGCCGCCGATCGTGCGCACGCCGGCGCCCGGCTGCATCTGATTGCGCATCTGCGCGGCCGCCTGCTGCTTCTTCTTGGCGGACCGCGTCATCAGGATCATGGCCCCGATGAGGACGATGAAGGGGAGGAGAGAGACGATATTGGGCACGGGACGAAGATCCTTCGCACGACCGCGGCTCCGCGGTCTCATATACGGGGGTGGGTATGCCGGCCCCTACGGACGGCATCGGCGGAGTCTAAGCGAGTCCCCACCAGTGGAACAACGCCCAGCATTGCACCGCAGTTCCTGCCCGGGCGAGTCTCCGCGCCGTCACGCCCCGAACAGGCCCTGCTGTCCGTTTCCACCCGCTTGGTGCTGCGGCGGAACCATGCCCAGATGCCCCCAGGCCGCCGGGGTGGCGATTCGTCCGCGCGGGGTCCGGGCGAGCAGGCCCTCCCGTACGAGGAACGGCTCGGCGACCTCCTCGACGGTCTCGCGCTCCTCCCCCACCGCCACCGCCAGGGTCGACAGGCCCACCGGGCCGCCGCCGAACAGCTTGAGCAGGGCGGTGAGCACCGCGCGGTCGAGGCGGTCCAGTCCGCGCGCGTCGACCTCGTACACCCCCAGGGCCTGCGAGGCGATCTCGCGGGTGATCACGCCGTCGGCCTTGACCTGGGCGTAGTCGCGGACCCGGCGCAGCAGGCGGTTGGCGATCCGGGGCGTGCCGCGGGACCGGCCGGCGATCTCGGCGGCGCCGTCCGCCTCTATGACGACGTCCAGCAGGCCGGCCGAGCGGTGGATGACCCGCTGGAGCTCCTCGGGGGCGTAGAACTCCATGTGGGCGGTGAAACCGAAGCGGTCGCGCAGCGGCGGCGGCAGCAGACCGGCCCGGGTCGTGGCCCCGACCAGCGTGAACGGCGGGAGGTCGAGCGGAATGGCGGTGGCGCCCGGCCCCTTGCCGACGATCACGTCGACGCGGAAGTCCTCCATCGCCATGTAGAGCATCTCCTCGGCGGGCCGGGACATCCGGTGGATCTCGTCGAGGAAGAGCACCTCGCCCTCCTGCAGGGAGGAGAGGATCGCGGCGAGGTCGCCGGCGTGCTGGATGGCGGGGCCGGAGGTGATCCGGATCGGGGCGCCCATCTCGGCGGCGATGATCATCGAGAGGGTCGTCTTGCCGAGGCCGGGCGCGCCGGAGAGCAGGACGTGGTCGGCGGTGGCGCCGCGGGCGCGGGCGGCGCGCAGGACCAGGTCGAGCTGTTCGCGCACCCGCTCCTGGCCGACGAATTCCTCCAGGTCCTTGGGCCGCAGCGCGGCCTCGACGGCGGTGTCCTCGCCGTCCGCGTCGGCGCCGACCAGCCGGTCGGGGCCGGCCGGGGCGGCGTCGTCGGTGGACGGTGCGGTGTCGTCCCAGTTCACTGCGGAATGCCTCGCGGGGTCGGGGCGGCCGGGCCGCCGGTCGGGTCGTACGGTCGCGGGCCCGGGCGGCCGTCACGGCGCGCGGCGGGGCCCGCGGCGGCGGTCATCGGGCGCGGTTGAGGGTCTGCAGGGCGGCCTTGAGCAGCTGCGGCACCTGGGGGGCGCCGCCCTCGGCGACGGCGGCCTCGGCCTGCGGGGCGACCGCGGCGACCGCCTCGTCCGCCTCCCGGGTCGCGTAACCGAGGCCGATCAGGGCGGCCTGGAGCTGGTCGCGCCAGCCGGCCGGGCCCGCGGCGGCCACCACCGGACGACGGCTGCCCACCGGCTCGCCGAGCCGGTCCTTGAGCTCCAGCAGCAGCTTCTGCGCGCCCTTCTTGCCGATGCCGGGCACGGCGGTGAGGGCCTTCTCGTCCCCCGTGGCGACCGCCAGCCGCAGCGCGTCCGGGGAATGCACCGCGAGCATGGCCTGGGCCAGCCGGGGGCCGACGCCGCTGGCGGTCTGCAGCAGCTCGAAGGTCTGCCGCTCGTCGTCGTCGGCGAAGCCGTAGAGGGTGAGCGAGTCCTCGCGGACGACGAGGGAGGTGGCGAGTCTGGCCGGCTCGCCGACGCGCAGGCCGGAGAGGGTGTTCGGCGTGCACTGGACGGCCATGCCGATCCCGCCGACCTCGACGACGGCGGCATCGGGGGCCAGGGCCGCGACCGGGCCGGAGACAAAGGCGATCATCGGGTGCCCTTCGGCGTACGTACGGGAGCGGGGGTGCGGCGGGCGGCGGCCTGGGCCTCCTGGAGGCGGTTGACCGCAGGGGCGCGCCATATGTGGCAGATGGCGAGGGCGAGGGCATCCGCGGCGTCGGCCGGTTTGGGCGGGGCGGAGAGCCGCAGCAGCCGGGTCACCATCGCACCCACCTGGGCCTTGTCGGCCCGTCCTGAGCCGGTGACGGCGGCCTTGACCTCGCTGGGGGTGTGCAGCGCGACCGGCAGTCCGCGGCGGGCGGCGCAGAGCATGGCGACCGCGCTGGCCTGGGCGGTGCCCATGACCGTACGGACGTTGTGCTGGCTGAACACCCGCTCCACGGCGACGTATTCGGGGCGGTGGCGGTCCAGCCACTCCTCCAGGCCGCGTTCGATGAGGACGAGGCGGTGCGCGACGTCCGCGTCGGCCGGCGTACGGACGACACCGACCCCGGCCATCGTCAACGGCCGGCCGGCCACGCCTTCCACCACGCCGACCCCGCACCGGGTCAGCCCCGGGTCCACACCCAGCACCTTCACGACACCCTCCCCTCCTCACGTGCGACACCACGCGTACCGCGCGGCCAGCCGCCCCGGCAGCCCGACGACTTACGACCCACCGGCTTACCGGCTTACCGACTCACCGGCTTACCCACCTGTCGACCTGGCGGCCTGGCAGCCGGGTGACCCGGCAATCTGGCGACCTGGCGACCCGACAGCCTGGCCACCTCGCCACCTGACGGACCGTTTCGTCCCGCGTCTCCCCCATGGGGGGCGCGGAGATCCCCTGCTCAGCACAGTATCGGGTGGCACTGACAACGCCACGCACCGACGTTCCCCGCACCGACGGCGCCACCGGCCGACGATGCCGCCGGCCGACCACGCAACGGCCCGACGCCCCGACCGCCCGACGACGCGCGGACCGACCACACGAAGGCCGAGCACACGCGACCGACGACGCGAGAGCCGACAGCATCACGGCCCACAACGCGACGGGCCGACGGGGGTTGTTCCCCGTCGGCCCGTCGATGCGCGGCTGTGGTGTCCGTGCGAGGTCCGGCCTGGGTCCGTTCAGGCGTCGACCTTGGCCATGACGTCGTCCGAGACGTCGAAGTTGGCGAAGACGTTCTGCACGTCGTCGCTGTCCTCCAGCGCGTCGATCAGCTTGAAGATCTTGCGCGCGCCCTCTTCCTCCAGCTCGACCTGCATGGTCGGGACGAAGTTGGCGTCCGCCGAGTCGTAGTCGATCCCGGCTTCCTGGAGGGCGGTGCGGACCGCGACCAGGTCGGTGGCCTCGCTGAGCACCTCGAAGGACTCACCGAGGTCGTTGACCTCCTCGGCACCCGCGTCGAGCACCGCGCCCAGCACGTCGTCCTCGGACAGCTCGCCCTTGGGGACGATCACCACGCCCTTGCGGTTGAAGAGGTACGAGACGGAGCCCGGGTCGGCCATCGAACCGCCGTTGCGGGTCATGGCGACGCGGACGTCCGAGGCGGCGCGGTTGCGGTTGTCGGTGAGGCACTCGATGAGCACCGCGACACCGTTGGGGCCGTAACCCTCGTACATGATCGTCTCGTAGTCGGCGCCGCCGGCCTCAAGTCCCGCACCGCGCTTGACCGCGGAGTCGATGTTCTTGTTCGGCACCGAGCTCTTCTTGGCCTTCTGGATGGCGTCGAAGAGCGTCGGGTTGCCGTCCGGGTCGGCGCCGCCGGTACGGGCCGCGACCTCGATGTTCTTGATCAGCTTCGCGAAGAGCTTGCCGCGCTTGGCATCGATCACGGCCTTCTTGTGCTTGGTCGTAGCCCATTTAGAGTGGCCGGACATCCGCCTGTCTCCTTCGCGTAACCCATTACTGAAACGAACGCCGTCGATCCTACCGGGGTCGCGTCACACGGTGTTACTCACCTGATCGACGCAGTCTCACCCGATCGCGGTCCGCACCATGTCCACGAACAGGGCGTGGACCCGGTGGTCGCCGGTGAGTTCCGGGTGGAAGGACGTGGCAAGGACGTTACCCTGCCGCACGGCCACGGTGTGCCCGTCGTACGTGGCCAGGACCTCGACGTCCCCGCCGACCGACTCGACCCACGGCGCCCGGATGAAGACGCCCTCGACGGGCCCTCCGGGGATGCCGGTCACGTCGATGGCCGCCTCGAACGACTCGTTCTGCCGCCCGAACGCGTTACGACGCACGATCATGTCGATGCCGCCGAGCGTCTCCTGGTCCTCGCGGGCGTCCAGCAGCTTGTCCGCGACCATGATCATGCCGGCGCAGGTGCCGTAGACCGGCTTGCCCGCGCGGACGAACGCCCGCAGCGGCTCCAGCATGCCGAAGACGACCGCCAGCTTGGACATCGTGGTGGACTCGCCGCCCGGGATGACCAGGCCGTCGACCTCGTCCAGTTCCTCGGGACGGCGTACCGGCCGGGCCAGGGCGTCCGCCTCGGCGAGCGCGGTGAGGTGCTCGCGGACGTCGCCCTGGAGGGCCAGCACACCGATGGTGGGGGTGCTCATCTGGGTTCTTACGTCCTTACCAGCCGCGGTTGGCGTAGCGCTCGGCCTCGGGGAGGGTGTCGCAGTTGATGCCGACCATGGCCTCGCCCAGGTTGCGGGAGACGTCCGCGATGACCTTCGGGTCGTCGTAGAAGGTGGTGGCCTTCACGATCGCGGCGGCGCGCTTGGCGGGGTCGCCGGACTTGAAGATTCCGGAGCCGACGAAGACGCCCTCGGCGCCGAGCTGGCGCATCAGCGCGGCGTCGGCGGGGGTGGCGACACCACCGGCGGAGAACAGCACGACCGGCAGCTTGCCGAGCTCGGCGACCTCCTTGACCAGCTCGAACGGGGCGCGCAGCTCCTTGGCGGCGGCGTACAGCTCGTTGTTGTCACAGCCGCGCAGCTTGGCGATCTCGCCCTTGATCTGGCGCAGGTGACGGACCGCCTCGACGACGTTGCCGGTGCCGGCCTCGCCCTTGGAGCGGATCATGGCGGCACCCTCGGCGATCCGGCGCAGGGCCTCGCCCAGGTTGGTGGCACCGCACACGAAGGGGGTGGTGAAGGCCCACTTGTCGGAGTGGTTGACCTCGTCGGCCGGGGTGAGGACCTCGGACTCGTCGATGTAGTCGACGCCGAGCGACTGCAGGACCTGGGCCTCGACGAAGTGGCCGATGCGGGACTTGGCCATGACCGGGATCGAGACGGCGTTGATGATGCCGTCGATCATGTCGGGGTCGGACATACGGGCCACGCCGCCGTCCTTGCGGATGTCGGCGGGGACCCGCTCCAGGGCCATGACGGCGACGGCGCCGGCGTCCTCGGCGATCTTGGCCTCTTCCGGCGTGACGACGTCCATGATCACGCCGCCCTTGAGCTGCTCGGCCATTCCGCGCTTGACGCGCGCGGTTCCGGTCTCGGGGGTCTGGGACGTGGTGGGCGTGCTGGACACGGTGGGACCTCACTCAGTGCGGGTGGTTATGCGTGCGGACCACACAACCGTTTGTGAGCGGCGGAAGAAAAGGGCCAATTCAAGGCCGGTGGCTCGTTGGGGCCCCGCGCCTCCGGGGCCCGGTATCTGTTCCAGCGGGCGGCACCCGGTCCGCTGCTGCGCGCCTACGGGCCCCTGATGCGGCCCGCCGGTGCGCGGCTACCGGCCCCTGCTGCCCTGCTCAGTTGCCCGACGAGCGGTCGTCCAGGACGGCCGGCGGCTCGTCGTCCATCTCGAAGGCCAGCGGGAACGGGGCGTGACCGGCGAGCCGGAAGTATCGCACCACCCGGTGGCGGCGGACCGCGCGGGCGGCCCGTACGGCGTCGTTGTGGAAGCGCCGCGCCATCGGGACGCGGCGGACCGCGGCGGTGAGCTCGGTGACCGTCTGCTCGCCGCCGGGCGCCTGCCGTACGGCCTCCAGCTGCGCCTCCTCGGCGAAGATGGCCCGCAGCGCCTGGCTGAGCTCGCTCTCGGCGACCTCACGGTGGTCCTCCTCGGCCTGCCGGGCCTCATGGGCGGCCTGGTACAGGACGATCGAGGCGGCCGGGTCGAGGACGCCCGACGTGCCGACCTCCTGCGCGACGGAGGCCCGCCGGAGAAGCTGGGCATCGAGCGCCGCGCGGGCGGCGTCGATGCGCGCGTGCAGGCGGTCGAGGCGGCCGGCCGTCCAGCTGAGGTAGATGCCGATGAGGATGATCGCGGCGGCGATCCAGATGAACGTGCTCACGGGGTGGCACGTTATACCTCGCCGCCCACGTACCTGGCTGTCCCGCCGTTCCGCTGCGCTTTGCGGGGCCCCGCACGTACCCGTCTGTTCCGCCGCGGGGCTTGCTCGCCGTTGCCGCTTTGCGGCGCCCCTGCACGCACCTGGCTGTCCCGCCGCGGGGCGCCTGCGCTTTGCGGCGCCGCGTACGTACCCGTCTGTTCCGCCGTGCTGGTTGCTCGCCGTTGCGCCTGGCGGCGGGCGTTTGTTTGTCGGGTGCGGTGACAGCCCTACAGACTTCGTCCTCCGGTCTGTCCCCTCCCGGGGTGGGTGGTGAGGGGCCGGTGGGGGCGAGCGTTGTCTGTTGAGTACCGCGTGTCGTTGGGGAGCGGGAATACCCGTACCCGTCCGCGGAGTTGGGGCCCCGCAGGGGGCGCTTTCAACCCTTACGGGGTCCGTTCGACCTTCCCCTAGGGTCCCAGTAGACCCCCACGCCCACCCACCATCTTCCCTCCCCCCAACGGGAGGGGACGGGCCGGAGGGGCCTTGTTCGTGGACGTAAAGCGAAGCAGTCCACGAACAAGGCCCCCGAGGAGCGTCACCGCACCCCACACCCGCCGGCCCACCCCAGTCGCA
>NZ_JBHWDV010000018.1:0-60994 GCF_042734445.1 Streptomyces sp. NPDC059649 | reverse complement strand
CCGGTTCAGCTGGGTGGCGCTGCTGCGGTTGATCGGTTAGTACCTGTCTAGTATACACATCTGACGCATCCTACGATCGTCGGAGTTAAGATCTCTGAGGACGCCGTCTCATTAAGAGGTGGGGGGGGCGGGGCGGGGGGGGGTGACGGGGGCCCCCCCGCCCCCCGATTTCCCCATCATGATTCCCCCTCAGGCCGTGTCCGCGCTGCCCTGCACGCGGCCATGCCCTCCGCCACCCGCCCGTATCACCGGGTGCGGTGGGCGAGCAGCGCTGCCTCGCGGAGCGCCCTCGGCCCCTGGGGACGCGGCCGTCACAAGTGGTCAACGGCGGACACAATTCGGGATCGTAGGCGTCGGCGATCACATCCGGTAGCCGAGTTTGAGCGAGGGATGCGAGGCAGCCACCCCGGCCGTACCGCCGGGTAGATCTGCAGCAAAACGACGCAAT
This sequence comes from Streptomyces sp. NPDC059649, assembly GCF_042734445.1. Classification (NCBI taxonomy): domain Bacteria; kingdom Bacillati; phylum Actinomycetota; class Actinomycetes; order Kitasatosporales; family Streptomycetaceae; genus Streptomyces; species Streptomyces sp. NPDC059649. Next base: position 60,546 of record NZ_JBHWDV010000018.1, on the reverse strand, counting down.
GGGTGGAAAACGCTCCGGCCGTTTCTCGCGTCGCGAGAAAGCGGGCGGGAAAATCTCGCCAGGAGAACGGCAAGGGCACCCCGAACCACTCATGGTTGGCGCGAAATGATCGGGTATCCGCCCGACAACGAGCACCCCGCCTACCCTGTGCGGGCACCGCACTTGTGAACCTGAGGGAGAGTCGTGCGCGCGATTGTGATGCGAGAATTCGGCGGTCCGGACGTGCTGCGGCTGGAGGACGTGCCGGAGCCCGCACCCCGCGGCGGCCACTCGCTGGTCCAGGTGACCCTCGCCGGCGTCAACTACGCGGACGTGCACGCCCGGGGAGACTCCTACCTCGCGCCCGTGGAGCTGCCGTACATCCCCGGCAACGAGGTCGTGGGGACCGTGGACGGCGGCCGCCGGGTCGTCGGGCTGTGCCGCGGCGGGGGCTACGCGGAACGGACCCTGCTGCACCGCCGCGTCACCTGGGACGTGCCCGACGCCATCAGCGACGAACAGGCCGTCGCACTCGCCCTCCAGGGCAACAGCGCCTGGCACCTGCTGTTCACCGTGCTGCGGATCACCAAGGGCGAGACCCTCGTCGTGCCGGCCGCGGCCGGTGGCGTCGGCTCGCTGGCCGTCCAGCTCGCCGCGCACGCCGGGGCCCGGGTCATCGGCCTCGCCGGCTCGCCCCAGAAGCGCGAACTGGCCGCGCAACTCGGCGCCGACGCCGTCGTCGACTCGCACGCCGACGACCTGACGGAGCGCATCCTGGACGCCGCCGGCGGCCCCGTCGACGCCGCTCTGGAGATGACCGGCGGCGCCACCTTCACCCGCACCCTCGCCGCCGTCGCACCGCGCGGCCGGCTCGCCGTCTACGGCTTCGCCGGCGGCGACCTGGCGAACGTGCCGACCCGGGACCTGATGGCGCGCTCCCTGACCGTCTCCGGCTTCTGGCTGCCGCAGCTCTACGCGGACCGTACGGCGCTGCCGACGTCCATGCGCGCGCTGTTCGACGCCGTCGCCGACGGCACCCTCAAGCCGCTCACCGGCGCCGCCTACCCGCTCGGCGAGGCGGCCCGGGCACACCACGACCTCGCCGCCCGCACACCGACCGGGAAACTCGCCCTCGACGTCACCCGATAATGCGGGTAACTCGGGGCCGGCGACGGGCGGAACGGCTCCGGGGGCACTCCCGGGCGCCGACTGCCGGAGGGTGCGGCCGCGGGTGACGGGGGCGTCGGCTTCCATCGGACACGCCGGGCGCCTACGGGCGCGGAACACTGCCAGGGAAGAGAGCACACGATGGGCAACCGCACCACAGCACCGGGTTCCACGGCCTCGGCCGCCGCGCTCGCCGCCGCATCGGGCACCGCCGTCACGGCGCCGGGCGCCCCGGGGCGCAAGAACGGACGCCAGACGGCCAAGAACGGGCCCTCGGCCGGCAGCCGGGCGTCGGGATCCAGCCATGCCGAGCGGGTCTTCCTCGTCCAGACCGCCTTCGCCGAACTCGGCGGATCGGCCCACGGTCCCGGCGAGATAGCCGAGTTCACCGGTTTGGACGACTCCGTCGTCTACCGCATCCTGCAGTCCGGGATCTACCAGCGCATCTTCGAACGGGTCGACCGCGGCCTGTACCGCCTGCGGACCTCGGCCGCCCAGCTCGCCTTCACCGCGCTCGACCACCGCCTCGACGGCACGGTCACCCAGACCGTGCTCCGCGAACTGCGGATGGCCACCGACGGCGGGCTGGCCTTCCTCTACATGGTGGCGCCCTTCTCCGGCGCCCAACGGCAGTGCGTCGACATGGCCGTCGGCGACTCCGACCTGGCCGAACTCGGCATGACACCGCGCGATGTGCTGTCCGTGACGCGCTCCTTGCGCACCGGTGCCTCCGGACGGACGATCCTGGCCTACCTGCCCGAGGTGCTCCAGCAGCGGGTCCTGGCCGAGCCCGTACCGGACCAGGCCGGACCGGGCGTCTACCGGGACAACGACGCGCTGGTGGCCTCCCTCGCGGAGGTCCGAGACCTCGGCCACGCGCTCGGATACGAGGAGTGCATGGCCGGATGGAACTCCTGCGCCGCGCCGATCATGTGGGACGGTTCCATCATGGGGGCCGTCCTGCTGCTCAAGCTCAAGTCCGTGATGCCGGTGGCCCCCGAGAACGTCATCGAGGCGACGAAGGAGGCGGCGGCCGAACTCAGCCGCTACGGCGCCGCCGGCCCGGACGCGGGCCAGGCCTGAACCGCGTCGCGACGGAACCACACCCGACACCCGAGGGGGACCGATGGAAGCGGAATTGGTGCAACTCGCCACGGCAGGGGCGACCACGCTCGTACAGCAGATGGCGACCGAGGGCTGGGCCACCGTCCGGCGCCGCATGGCGGCCTTCCTCGCCCGCCGCCGGGGCGCCGGCGACGAGGCCGTGCTGGAGGGCGAGTTGGACGACTCGCGCGCCGATCTCGTCGCCGCGCAGGAGGAGGGCGACCAGGACGGGGTGGCGGGGGTGACCGCGGCCTGGCGGCTGCGACTGCGCCGGCTGCTGAGCGAGGACCCGGCCGCCGCGGCCGAACTCCGCGCCCTGCTCGACGAGGTCTCACCGGAGGAGCCGGACCGCGCAACCGTGCGGGAGGTGCACAACACCATCAGCGGTGGCACCCAGCACGGCGCGGTCATCCAGGCCGGAGTCGTCTCCGGAGACCTCACCTTCCACACCCCGACCGGTGGCCCGCTCCCCGGCTGACGCCGCGCGCGTCGCGCCCCGCCGCCCGGCACAATGGCGGGGTGCGGCTCGAAGCGATCACCTGGGAACGGCTCACCGACGCGCTCGTCGAGCGGATCCTCACCACGGAGGCCGAGGACGGCAGCCCCTGGCGGAGAGTGGCCCTCGACGGAGCGCCCGCCGCCGCACCCGGTGAGCTGGCCGGGCGGCTCGCCGAGGCACTGCGGCTCCGGGGGCGGGCGGTGCACAAGGCCGGCGCCTTCGGCTTCCTGCGTCCCGCCTCGCTGCGGCTCGAATACGGCCGGGAGGACCCCGACGCCTACCACGACGAGTGGTTCGACCGGCAGGCGCTGTGGCGCGAGGTCTTCCAACCGCTCGACCCGGGCGGCACCGGCCGCGTCCTGCCGGACCTCTGGGACCCGGTGGCCGACCGGGCCACCCGCAGCGCGTACGTGACGCTGCCGCCCGGCGGTGTTCTGCTGTTGCACGGTCCCCTCCTGCTCGGTCACTGGTTCCCCTTCGATCTCACCGTCCACCTCACGCTGTCGCCGGCCGCGCTCGCCCGCCGCACCCCGCAGCACGAGCAGTGGACGCTGCCCGCCTTCGCGCGCTACGAGGCCGAGACCCGGCCCGAGGAGGCCGCGGACATCGTCGTACGGGCCGACGACCCGCGCCGGCCGGCCTGGAACGGATCCGCCTGATCCGGCGGCCGCAGAACGGTCCGGTGGGCTCAGAACGGCCCGACGGCCTCAGAACGGCCCGACGGCCTCAGACGAGCTGCCGGATCTCGCCGCGGACGCGGTAGAACCCGCCCGCGGCCGCCGACAAGTCGTCGACGACATACCGCGCCCCGGGCCGCCGTATGTGACGGGGGAACTGGACGTTCCAGGAGGGCTCATAGCCGCCCGAGACCACATGGACCCGCAGTCGGCCGCCCTCCTGCACGCACTCCACCACGACCCCCGAAGCGGCCGCGGACGCCACCGTCCGCACCGTGGCCGACGGGGTGTACGTCGGCAGCGCGGCCGCTGATTTCACGTCCCGGGCCACCGGCACCGTGCCCGCCCGGGCGGCGGCGACGGCCGCCTCGCTCGCGTCCACGCACACCAGCGAGCCGTCGGTGGTGACCATGTAGAGCTTCTCGTCCAGATACTGCATCGACAGCGCCGAGCCCCCGCCCGTGCCCAGCTTCCACAGACGGGTGCCGTCGGCGGCGAAGCAGTACACCGAGGAGGCCGAGTCGCCGGCGAAGACGTACCGGCCGCCCGGTGCCGTCGCGCAGGAGTAGACGACCGTGTCGCACGCGTACGTCGCCTCCAGCGCGCCGGAGTCCTTCGCCAGCCGCTGGACCACCCGCCGGTCGGTACCGGCGTACACCGCGTCGTCCTCCTGCCAGCCGAACAGCACCGCGCCCGTGGTCGGTGTGTGCCACAACTCGGCGCTGCCGTCGGCGGAATAGGCCGTCACACCGCGGCGGTGGCCGTGGTAGACGGCGTGCTCGTCCCGCCGCACCATCCAGGCGTGCTCGCCCGTGCTGCGCCGCGACCACTGGTACTCGTCCTCGTGGTCGATGACCGTCAGACCGCCGTTGCGGTCCGCGACGTTGAGGATGCCCTCGCGGATGTCCAGCCAGAAGATGTCGACGTCGGGGGCGATGTCGTAGGCGGCGAACGGGAGTTTCGAGGAGAGGTCGTAGACCGTGCCGTCGTCGCAGCCGGCGTAGATCCAGAAGTCGTCCGCCACCAGGCACTTGACGCCGTTCGGCAGCCGGTAGTGCGCCAGCACCTCGCCGTCGTGGCCGAGGGTGTGCACATCGCCGTTCTGGTTGCCGACCCAGCACCGGTCCTCGTCGATGTGGATACCGAACGCCGCGGCGCCCGTACGGAACCGCCACAGCACCGGTGCGACCGCGCGGGCCGTCGACGGCGCCGAGGAGACCTGACGACGCGTCACCGACCGGGCGGAGCGCTGCCCCTGGACGGCCGGGGCGTAACCCTTGCGGACCTTCTCGCCGATCTTCTTCGCGGCCGCGGCCTGCGCCTTCTCCCGCGTCGGGAACGTCGAGGTCTGCCGCTGCCCGGCCGCGCCGATCCGGCCGTAGCGCACCGAGACGACCGTGTCCCGCACCGTCACCTCGTAGAACTTGTGGGCGCCACCGCCCTCTTGGGACAGTTCCAGATACGTCGTGGTCTCGGACATGATGTTCCCCTCCCCGGGCGGCCCCGACGGCCGTCCCCCGCTGTGAAAAACCGTACGGCCGACCACTGACAACGGGCCGTGGAGCGCCGACCGGGGCCGCTGAAAGCCCTGCTCAGGGCGGCGGTTAGCGTGGGGGCGTGACCTCTTCCTTCACCGCAACAGACCCCTCCGGCGCGGCCGACCCGCTGCCCGGCAGCCAGGGGCCCACCGCAACCGTGGAAGCCCGGCCGGGCTCCGTCGGCACCGTCCGGATGACCTACGCGCCCGACCCCGACGGCGACCCGGACCCGGGCGAGATCGTCTGGACCTGGGTGCCCTACGAGGAGAACGACGGCCGGGGCAAGGACCGGCCGGTGCTGGTCGTCGCCCGGGAGACCGGCGGCACGCTGCTGGCGGTCCAGCTGTCCAGCAAACGGCACAGCCACGACCGGGAGTGGGTGGCGATAGGCGCAGGACCCTGGGACCGCGCGGGCCGCGACTCCTGGGTGGCGCTGGACCGGGTCCTGCGGGTGCACCCGGAAGGCATGCGGCGTGAGGCGTGCGCCCTGGACCGGGGCCGCTTCAACCTCGTCGCCAACCGGCTGCGGGAATTCCACGGCTGGCGCTGAACGGCCGGCAGCCCGGGCGGCGTCAGGCGTCCGCCAGCGCCAGGAGCTTGGTGACGGTGTTCCAGTTACGGGCGGTGGCCGTCACCCCGAGCGGGGTGCGGCTCACCAGCGCGGCGAGCTTGGAGCGGCCGATGCCGTCCGGGCACCACAGATACAGTTCGCGTCCGGCCAGCCGGAACCGGTCGGGCGCGAACGCCGCCTGGTCGATCGCGTCCAGCCGCGAGGTGTCGGCCGGCACCTCCGACAGGAACGTGACGTGCAGGCTCTTGGGCTCCGCCACGGCCTGCGGAAACGGGTTCGCGGCGACCGCGGCGGCCAGCTCGTCCCGGGTCCGCACGATCACCGGCACCGTGAGGCCGAGCTCGGCGGCGATCCGGTCCTCGATCCTCCGGGCCGTCTCGCCGGGCGGAGCACCCGGATCGGCGAAGACGAGGTTGCCGGTCTGCAGCAGCACGGTGACGTCCTTCAGGCCCAGCGACTCCGCCAGCTCCCGCTGCCGGGCCTTGGGGAACGGATGGTGGCCTCCGACGTTGATACCGCGCAGCAGAGCGATCTGACGGGACATGTGGCACTGCCCTTCGGGAGCCGGCCTCGGTGCGGCCGGACGGCGGCCGGAACCGGGAACCGGAACCGGAGGGACGGGATCAGAAGAGCGGCGCGGGCAGCACACCTTCGAGGGCGAGCAGCTGCCGCTTGGTCTCCAGGCCGCCGCCGAAGCCGCCGATCCCGCCGTCGCTGGCGACCACACGATGGCAGGGCACGACGACCGGCAGCGGATTGGAGCCCATCGCGGCTCCCACCGCGCGGGCGGCACCCGGTTCCCCGACCCGGTCGGCGAGGTCCTGATAGCCGACCACGTCGCCGTACCGGACACCCGAGGCCAGGGCGCGCAGCACCCGGGCGTGGAAGCCGGACGACAGCGACCAGTCCAGGGGGACGGTGAAGGTCCGCAGCTCCCCGGCGAAATAGGCGGTGAGCTCGGCCGCGGCCGTCGCCAGATGGGGTATCTCCGCAAGCGGCGGCCCGCCGAAGAACTGCTCCAGCCGGGTCAGCGCCCGGCGGCTTCTCCGCTCGTCGGCATGGAAGACGACCTGCACCAGACCGTCCCGCGTCGCGGCGAGCAACAGCGGACCGATCGGGGTCGCAAGGCGGGTCCACGCCCAGTCGCGCCGGGCACCGGCCCCGGCCTCCGGCGGCGCGTCCGCCCGGGCCGCCGGCCCCTGAACCTGCTCGGAATTCGTCACCTGATCAGGGTAGGACGCCCCACTGACAACGCGGCGGGGAACGGCCCCGCGACCGGTGCCGCGGCCCGCTCCCCGCAGGTCACAGCGCTCAGCGGGAGTGGCCGCGGCCCTCCAGGGCGTCCCGCACCAGATCGGGCTTGTTGGAGATGATGCCGTCGACGCCCAGACCGGCGACCTTCACCGCGGTGGCCGCGTCGTCGACGGTCCAGGTGTACAGGTCCAGCGCCCGCCGGTGCGGCCCGCGCAGCCCGTGCACGGCGGCGACGTACTCCGGGGTGACCGCCGTGTGGACGGGATTGATCTGGTCGCAGTACTTCGCGTACTTCGGCAGGTCGGCCACCGACGGGTTGCCGAGGAAGCCGGTCCTGATGTCCGGGCGGATGGTGTGCACGGTCTTGATGGCGTCCGCGTTGAAGCTCTGGATGATCAGCCGGTGCCGGACGTGCTCCCGGTTCAGCCAGCCGGCCTGGCGCAGTTCCCTGAGGGTCTGCAGCTCGATGCCCGGATAGAGCTCCGGGGACTTCAGCTCCATCAGGAGGCTCTGGTCGTTCTCCTCGACCTCGTCCATGTAGTCCTCGAGGGTCGGCACCCGCTCGCCCTCGAACTTCGGTCCGAACCAGCTGCCCGCGTCCAGCTTCTCGATCTCCTTGAGGGTGAAGTCCGAGACGTTCCAGGGGGAGCGGTCGGGGAAGACCTTCTTGACGTTGGTGGTCCGTGCGAGCGAGTTGTCATGGAGGATGACCAGCTCACCGTCCTTGGTGCGCTGGACGTCGTTCTCGACCCATTCGAAGCCGAGCCGGGCGGCTTCGTCGATGGCGGCGAGGGTGTTCTCGGGGGCGTACGACGAGGCGCCGCGGTGCGCGACCGTCTCCGGGGTGTTCCGGTGCGGTGCGGCCTGGGCGGCGGCCGGGGAGAGGACGAGCGCGGACAGACCCATGAGCGCACCGGCGACGACGGTGGCGACGGGGCGAATACGCATACGGACTCCTCGTGACGTCGTGGAGGTGAGCTGACGAGAACGGACGGGAACCGGAGGGACGGAGGGAGGCTCGCAGCCGGGCCGTAGCGGGAGGCGGTCGTGGGGTGGCCGGGCGCTGAACGAGACGTGGCCGGTATGCCGTGTGGAGCGTCGCGCAATTGCAGGATGCCCGGATCTGTCATGCAACAGACGTACGCTTCCGCCGCCGTCCAACTTGCCGGAGCCCGGGCGTCCGCGCATCTTGGCCGATGATGCGTCACCCGTCGCGCTTCTGACCGGTTTTGGTCATACGGGAAGAAAAGCGGGGCGCGGTGGCCGCCCCGCACGCGGCTCCCGACCGATCAAGGAGCGGGGCCGCCGGGCCGGCCGGACGATGATCAGCGGGCCGCGCCGCGACGGCGGCCCCGCACCGCCCCGCCGACATCCCCGCACCGCGTCCCGCGTCCGCCGGACAGCGCCGCCCGCCCGCCGGGTCCGCTACGAAATCGCAGGTCGGAGCAATCGCCACGTCGATTGTCAGTGGCGGGTCGTACGGTGGATCCCATGCGGCCCGTATCAAAGATCGAACGCACGGTGGCACCCTTCGAGGTTGTCAGCCCGTACCAGCCCAGTGGTGACCAGCCGGCGGCCATCGCCGAGCTGGAGCAGCGCATCCGCGGGGGTGAAAAGGACGTCGTCCTGCTGGGCGCGACCGGTACCGGCAAGTCGGCGACCACCGCGTGGATGATCGAGAAGCTGCAGCGCCCGACCCTCGTGATGGCGCCCAACAAGACCCTCGCGGCCCAGCTCGCCAACGAGTTCCGCGAGCTGCTCCCGAACAACGCCGTCGAGTACTTCGTCTCCTACTACGACTACTACCAGCCCGAGGCCTACGTCCCGCAGTCCGATACCTACATCGAGAAGGACTCCTCCATCAACGAGGAGGTCGAACGGCTGCGCCACTCCGCGACGAACTCCCTGCTCACCCGCCGTGACGTCGTCGTGGTCGCCTCGGTGTCCTGCATCTACGGCCTGGGCACGCCGCAGGAGTACGTCGACCGGATGGTGCCGCTCAAGGTCGGCGACGAGATCGACCGCGACCAGCTGCTGCGGCGCTTCGTCGAGATCCAGTACACCCGCAACGACCTGGCCTTCACCCGCGGCACCTTCCGGGTCCGCGGTGACACCATCGAGATCTTCCCGGTCTACGAGGAGCTGGCCGTCCGGATCGAGATGTTCGGCGACGAGATCGAGGCGCTCTCCACCCTCCACCCGCTCACCGGCGAGGTGATCAGCGACGACCAGCAGCTGTACATCTTCCCCGCCAGCCACTACATCGCCGGCCCCGAGCGCATGGAGCGGGCCATCGCCGGGATCGAGACCGAGCTGGCCGACCGGCTCACCACCCTGGAGAAGCAGGGCAAGCTGCTGGAGGCCCAGCGGCTGCGGATGCGCACGACGTACGACATCGAGATGATGCGCCAGATCGGCTCCTGCTCCGGCATCGAGAACTACTCCATGCACATGGACGGCCGCGAGCCCGGCTCTGCGCCCAACACCCTCATCGACTACTTCCCGGAGGACTTCCTCCTGGTCATCGACGAGTCGCATGTCACCGTCCCGCAGATCGGCGCCATGTACGAGGGCGACGCCTCCCGTAAGCGCACCCTCGTCGACCACGGCTTCCGGCTGCCGTCCGCGCTGGACAACCGGCCGCTGAAGTGGGAGGAGTTCCTGGACCGCATCGGGCAGACGGTCTATCTGTCGGCGACCCCCGGGCCGTACGAGCTGGCCCGCGGCGACGGCTTCGTGGAGCAGATCATCCGTCCGACCGGCCTGATCGACCCGGAGGTCGTGGTCAAGCCCACCGACGGGCAGATCGACGACCTGGTGCACGAGATCCGCACCCGCACCGAGAAGGACGAGCGCGTCCTGGTCACCACCCTCACCAAGAAGATGGCCGAGGACCTCACCGACTACTTCCTGGAACTCGGCATCCAGGTCCGCTATCTGCACAGCGACGTCGACACCCTGCGCCGTGTCGAGCTGCTGCGCGAGCTGCGCTCCGGCGAGTTCGACGTCCTGGTCGGCATCAACCTGCTGCGCGAGGGCCTCGACCTGCCCGAGGTGTCCCTGGTGGCCATCCTCGACGCCGACAAGGAGGGCTTCCTGCGCTCCGGGACCTCGCTGATCCAGACCATCGGCCGCGCGGCGCGCAACGTCTCCGGTCAGGTCCACATGTACGCCGACAAGATCACCCCGGCGATGGAGAAGGCCATCGAGGAGACCAACCGCCGCCGGGAGAAGCAGCTGGCGTACAACAAGGAGCACGGCATCGATCCGCAGCCGCTCCGTAAGAAGATCGGTGACATCGTCGCCACCATCGCCCGCGAGGAGATCGACACCCGGGAGCTGCTGGGCAGCGGCTACCGCAAGTCGGGCGACGCCAAGGACACCAAGGGCAAGGCGCCGGTCCCGGCGCTCGGCGCCAAGCCGGCGAAGGGCAAGGGCGCCAAGGCGGAGGCGCCCCTGACGGACCGTCCCGCGGCCGAACTCGCCGAGCTCATCGAGGAGATGACGGAGCGGATGCGGGCGGCCGCGGCCGAGCTGCAGTTCGAGATCGCCGCCCGGCTGCGCGACGAGGTCGGCGAGCTCAAGAAGGAGCTGCGGCAGATGAGGGAGGCCGGCGTGAAGTAGTGGGGGCCGGGCGGGTGCCGCACTCACCAGGACGGGTGGCGCGCCCGCCCTGGTGTTGCAGAAACGCCACAAACGCGGGCCCGCGACGCCCCGGGCCCGCCGTCGTGCGTAGGGTCGAAGCTGCCGCCGGAAAGTGGGCGGGACGGTACAGAGAGGGGACGGCGCGTGTCGGTCAATTTGTCCAAGGGACAGGGCATCAGCCTGCAGAAGTCCGACGGGGGGACGCTGACCGCGGTCCGGATGGGGCTGGGCTGGCGCTCGGCGCCGCGCCGCGGACTGTTCGGCCGGCGGACCAAGGAGATCGACCTCGACGCCTCGGCGGTGCTGTTCGCCGGCAAGCAGCCGATCGACGTCGTCTTCTTCCAGCACCTGGTCAGCGACGACGGCGCGGTCCGGCACACCGGTGACAACCTGGTCGGCGGCGCCGGCCAGGGCGGCGACGACGAGGCGATCCTGGTCGACCTGGCGCGGGTGCCGGTCCACATCGACCAGATCGTCTTCACCGTCAACTCCTTCACCGGGCAGACCTTCACCGAGGTGGAGGACGCCTTCTGCCGGCTGGTCGACGAGTCCACCGGCCAGGAAATGGCCCGCTACACCCTCACGGGCGGCGGCGACTACACCGCCCAGGTCATGGCCAAGGTGCATCGCGTCGGCAACGGCTGGCAGATGACCGCCATCGGAGAGCCCTCCGTCGGCCGCACCTTCCAGGACCTGGTCCCGGCGATCGTCCCGCACCTGTAGAACGCCGCAGCACCACGGCAGCGCGCACCCGGGCCGCGCCGCCGTGCGCCCCGGGCAGCCGCCCGGGGCGGGGCCCGGGACGAGTGACAACCAGGGGGAAGAACGATGACGGCCGAGCTGGTCCGGGGCCAGAACCATCCACTGGACCGGAGCCGGGTGGAGATCCGGATCGCGGCGGGCTTCCCCGTCGTGGCCGGGGTGACCCTCGGCGACGAGCGGGGCGAACTGCCGGGCGCCGAAGCCGTGGCCCACCCGGGTGCGCCCCGCCGGCCCGGCGTCGAGGTGCCCGGTCGGGCGGCCGCCGAGCACCGCATCACGGTGGACCTCGACGCGCTGCCCGCGGCCGTCCACCGGGTCAGTGTGCTGCTGGCGCTCGCCGCCCGGAGCGGCGCGCCGGCCACCTTCGGCGCGGCCCCCGCACCGTCCGTACGGCTCACCGCCGTCGACGGTACGGATCTGGCCGGCTACACGGTCAGCGGGCTGACCGCCGAGACGGCCGTCATCACCGTCGAGCTGTACCGCCGACAGGGCGCCTGGAAGGTACGGGCGGTGGGCCAGGGATACGCCGACGGCCTGGCCGCCCTGCTGCACGACCAGGGGCTGACACAGGCGGCCGAACTGGCCGCGGAGGTCGAGGCGGCGGCCGGACCCGAGGCATCGGCGGGACCCGAGGCGGCGGCCGGACTCGAAGCGGCGGCCGAACCCGAGGCGCTGGCCGGCCCGGGCCCGGCCCCCGAGGTCCCGGCCCACGAAGTCCCGGCAGGCGAGCTCCCCGCCCCCGGCCCCGTCGGCACGTCCGCGGCCGCCGCTTCGCCCACCGGCGGCCCCGTCGACTACCGCCACCCCAAACGCCGCAGCACCTCCGCACCCGGCCCCACGCCGCCCGCCACCGCCCCATCCGGCGCACCCATGGCCGGCGCCTCCGCGCCGGACGGTCCTCCGCCACCCGTGGCCGGGGACGCCGCCGGATGGAGCATGGAGGAGCGGCTCTACAACCAGATCTGGGGCATGTTCGAGGACCTGGCCCGCTCGGTCGCGGCCTACCGCAGCGCGTCGGACTTCGCCGCGTCCCGTCTGGAGCAGGAGCTCGACGAGGTCCTGGCCGACCCGCGCAACCGCCTCGGCACCGCCGCCGACGTCGCCCGGGCCACCGCCCGCGACCGGCACGCCACCCTGCTGACCCAGGCCCGCGCCGCCCTCGACCGTGACCTGGCGCAGCTGACCGCCGAGTCGGAGGTCGTCGAGCCCGCCCTGCCGCCCGCGTTCGCCCGCTGGGACAACCCCGTATGGCAGGGCCACCACGTCCCCCTGGAGCGCCCGATGGCGTTGCGGCTGGGCGATCTGCACCTCCCCGAGGTGCTGGACCTGCGGATCCCCATGCTCGTGCGGCTCCCGTTGGAGCGCGGGCTGTGGATCGACAGCGGACCCGACACCCTCGCCCGCGGCGCGGAGCCCGGCCCGGAGCGCGAGTTCGGCCGGCGCGAGCTGGGCAGCGCACTGACGGACGGCCCGCCGGACGCGGCGGAACTCCGGCGGCTCGCCCTGGAGACCGCCGTCGCGATCGCCGCCCGGCTGCTCGCCGTCCACCCCGCCGGGGAGTTCGCCGTGCAGGTCATCGACCCCGGCGGTACGGCGGCGCGGGCGCTCGCGCCGCTCGTGGAGACCGGTGCCCTGCCGGGGCCCCCGGTGCCCGGCGCCAAGGGCGTGACCACGGTCCTGGAGGGGCTGATCAGGCGGGTGGACCTGATCCAGATGGCGGTGCGCAGCCGGGCCGCGGACGCGCTCCCGCCCGATCTGGACACCGCGGAGCAGCTGCTGATCGTCCATGACTTCCCGCACGGCTTCGACGACCGGGCGGTGACCATGCTCCGCTATCTGGCCGACGAGGGCCCGGCGGCCGGGGTCCATCTGATGATGGTCGCCGACCGTGCCCAGGCCCGGGAATTCGGCCCGGTGCTGGACCCGCTGTGGCGTTCCCTGCTGCGCATCACGCCGGTGCCGGACGCCCACCTCGCCGATCCCTGGGTCGGCCACGCCTGGACGTACGAGCCGGCGCTCGCCCCGAAGGGCAGCCAGGTGGTGCGCCAGGTACTGACCCGCCTCTCGGAGACCCGCCGTGCCGCCGCCCGCACCGAACCCGCCGGGCCATCCCTGCCACCGACCCCCTGACCAGCACCTTTACCCATTCCTTTACTAAATCTTGGCCATCCTTTACTCTTCTTGGTGCGGAGGGGAGTACTCCCGATGCGGCGCACCCGTCATCACGGATCGTGAGAGTGACGAGATCCCGGGACGCCGGCCCCGTGCCCCTAGGGCGGCGCGAGGCGGAAGAGACCTCCGGCAGCGACGACGCTGTGAGTGCCGTACGACTCTGCCGGAGGAGCAGTGGACGTTTCCCTGACCCTGTGGGTGCTGACCATCCTTGGTCTCTGCGCCCTGATCGCCGCCGACTTCTTCATCGGCGGCCGCAAACCGCACGAGGTCTCCCTCAAGGAGGCCGGCACCTGGACCGCCGTCTGGATCGCCCTCGCCGCACTGTTCGGCCTCGGGCTGCTGGTCCTCGGCGGGACCGCCCCGGCCGGTGAGTTCTTCGCCGGCTTCATCACCGAGAAGTCCCTGAGCGTCGACAACCTCTTCGTCTTCGTCCTGATCATGGCGAAGTTCGCGGTCCCGACGATCTACCAGCAGCGGGTGCTGATGGTGGGCGTGCTGATCGCGCTGGTGCTGCGGGCCGGCTTCATCGGCGCGGGCGCCGCGATCATCGCCCACTTCTCCTGGGTCTTCTACCTCTTCGGCGCGTTCCTCATCTGGACGGCCTGGAAGCTCATCCAGGAGGCGCGGGCGGACCAGGAGGACGAGGACTACGAGGAGAACCGCTTCCTCAAGATGGTCGAGCGGCGCTTCCCGTCGACCGACCGCTACCACGGCACCAAGCTGTTCGTCGTCGAGAACGGCAAGCGGCTGATGACCCCGATGCTGATCGTCATGCTGGCGATCGGCACCACCGACGTCCTCTTCGCCCTGGACTCCATCCCGGCGATCTTCGGCCTCACCCAGGACGCGTACATCGTCTTCACCGCCAACGCCTTCGCCCTGATGGGCCTGCGGCAGCTGTACTTCCTGATCGGCGGACTGCTCAAGAAGCTGGTCCACCTCTCCTACGGCCTGTCGGTCATCCTCGGCTTCATCGGCGTGAAGCTCGTGCTGCACGCACTGCACGAATCCGGAGTGGCCGTACCGGAGATCAGCATCCCGGTCTCGCTGGGCGTCATCTGCGCCGTGCTGGTCGTCACCACGCTCACCAGCCTGCGCGCCTCGAAGAAGCAGTCCGCGGCCGAGGCGGCCGACACCGAGGAACGCATCGAGGTCTGACCATCCGGAGACGGGCCGGCGCACGGCCCGTCTCCGCACGCCCCGATGGCCCGCGGCCCCGCTACCAGCCCCGCTCGCGCCATGCCGCGAGATGCGGGCGTTCCGCGCCCAGCGTGGTGTCGTTGCCGTGCCCCGGGTAGACCCAGGTCTCGTCGGGGAGTTCGCCGAAGAGCTTGCTCTCCACACCGTCGATCAGGCTGCTGAAATTCTCGGCGTTGCCCCAGGTGTTGCCGACGCCGCCCGGGAACAGGCAGTCGCCGGTGAACAGATGCGGGGGACCGTGCGGGTCGTCGTAGACGAGCGCGATACTGCCGGGGGTGTGGCCGACCAGATGGCGCGCCGTCAGCCGGACCCGGCCGACGGTGATCGTGTCGCCGTCGTCGACCAGGACGTCCGTGGGGACGGGGATGCCCTCGGCGTCGTAACGGCCCGCGTACGTCCGCGCACCCGTCGCGCCGACCACCTCGCGCAGCGCACCCCAGTGATCGCCGTGGCGGTGCGTGGTCACCACCGACGCCAGACCGCTCTCGCCGACCAGCGCGAGGAGGGTGTGCGGATCCGCGGCCGCGTCGATCAGCAACTGCTCGTCGGTCGCCCGGCACCGCAGCACATAGGCGTTGTTGTCCATCGGACCGACCGCGACCTTCGAGATCATCAGGTCGGTCAGCTCGTGCACGTCGGCCGGTCCGCCGACCTTCACTGCTCCGCTGTAGGCCATGAACCCCACTCTAGAGCGGGGGTACGACAGGCAGCGCGGAGCCGTGACCGTCGAGTTCCGTGCCGTCGCCGCGCCCCGTGAGCCACCCGACCAGCGCCGTTGCGGAGCCGCTCACCACTACGGGCGCGGCCTCGTCCCCCGCGCCGGTGGCCGCACGGCCGGTGCGCCAGTGACGGCCGTCGTCGGTGCGGATCTCCAGGGCGGGCAGGTCCGGATGCCCGGCGAACTTCACGGTGGTCAGGAACGCCAGCTCACCGTCGATGAACGCGGGCGACAGCTGGTCCAGGGTGTGGCCGACACCGAGGTCCAGGTGATGCAGCTCCACCTCCGCCAGCCGGCGCAACGGCAGCCGGTCGGCGCGCTCCACGACCCCGTTGCGCATCTCCACCTCGAAGGCGCGACGCGCTTCCGGCAGCGCGTCCACCGCCGCGTCGAACCGCGCGGCGCTCTCCTTCAGGTCCGTCAGATGCGCCTCCAGGGAACGGTCGGCATCCCGCTCGATGTCGGCGTCCCGGGCCTCCGCACTGGCGTACATCGGCGTGGGGACGTCCGTACGCGCCCAGGTGAGGAGGTTCACCAGGGCGTCCGCGTTGCGCGCCAGATGGGCGAGGACATGGCCGCGGGTCCATCCGGGCAGCAGCGAGGGCTCGCCGATCGCCGCGTCGTCGAGCTTGCCCAGGGAGATCAGGAGCCGGTCGGTGGCCTCGCGGACGGCGGCCACATCGTGCGCGAAGTCGAGCGGGGTGACGGTCATGCTCCGAAGCTAGCGCCGACCGGGCGAGTGCGGGAGTCGGCGAGCACCGATCGAGGCGCACGCGGGGCGGACGGGGCGGCGCACGGCGGCCGGACGGGCCACCGGGCGCCGCCCCTTCAGGGCCACCGGGCGTCACCCGTCCAGGGCCACCGGGCGCCGCGCCCCTTCAGGGCCGGGGGTCAGCCCGTCAGGTCGGCGGGCGAGCCGAACCACCGCCGGAGCGCGGCCGGCGGCCCGTCCGGCGCGCCCGCCGGGTCGCCCGTGGTGGCCGGAGTTCCCGGGACGTCCGCGGCCCAGGCGGTGCAGCCGTCCGGCCGCACCAGGAGGCCGGCCAGCTCGGGCCGCTGCGGGCATCCGGTGGTCAGCAGCCGGACCCGGCCGCCATATCCGGCGGCGCACTTGCGCAGTTCCGGGTCATCGGCGAGATCGAGCAACAGCCCCTGACCGTCCCGCAGATGGTCCCCGAGCCGGCTGCCGTCGGAGAGCTGCAGATCGGGTGCGCTGCGGCCGGTCAGCGGATGGTCGCCGGGCAGGTCGTAGCGCTGCCAGACCCCGGAGATCTTCTTGGCGAAGAAGGTGGTGGCGGTGACCGTGCCCGTCAGTTCGGCGACGACCCGGCGCAGCGCCCCGGCATGCGGCTCGGGCCGCATCAGCGCCACCTGGGCACGGGTCCAGTCCAGCACCCAGGCGCCTATCGGGTGCCGCTCGGCCGTATAGGTGTCGAGCAGCCCCTCGGGCGCCCAGCCGCGCACCGTCGCGGCCAGCTTCCAGCCGAGGTTCATCGCATCGCCGATGCCCAGGTTCAGCCCCTGCCCGCCGAACGGCGAGTGGACGTGCGCCGCGTCACCGGCGAGCAGCACCCGCCCCGCCCGGTAGTCGGGCACCTGACGGGCGTTGTCCGTGAACCGGGTCGCCGAGATCACCTTGTGGACGCGGACCTCGTCCACACCGGAGACGCGGCGCAGCGAGTCCTCCAACTCCTGCGCGGTGACCGGAGCTTCACGGTCCGCCGGCGGCCCGTCGAACTCGACGGTGAGGAACCGGCCCGGCATCGGGCCGTGCGCGTAGGTCCCGACCTCCGTCCAGTTCCAGCCGGCCCCCAGCGCCTCGGTGCCGGTCATCTCCACCAGGGCCTGGCGGCCGGTGATCCCCGGGGCCGTACCGGGGAACGGGAATCCGGCGAGCCGGCGGACGGTGCTGCGGCCGCCGTCGCACCCCACCAGCCAGCCGGTGTGCAGGGTGCCCTGCGAGGTGTGCACCCGCACCTCGTCCTCGCCGGCGTCGAAGCCGGTCAGCGTCACCCCGCGGCGCACCTCGACGCCCAGTTCGGCGGCGCGCGCGGCGAGCAGCCGCTCCAGGGCCTCCTGGGGGATCAGTCCGATGTCGGCGGCGGGGCCGGCGGCGTCGAGGTCGGGATCGGACTCGTCGAGCAGATCGCCGCGCAGCATGATGCCCGCGAAGTGCCCGGCGAACTTGGGCGGCCGCTGCACCACGGAGGCACCGGCGGCCTGCCGCTGGCTCAGGAACGAGCTGAACTTCCCGAGGACGGTGCGCTGCACCTCGGCCAGCTCCGGAAGCATCCCGCGCCGGTAGAAGGCCTCCGCGCTGGGGGTGTTGATCGCCCCCGCCTTGATCGTCGTGTCCACCTCGGTCAGCCGCTCCAGAACGACCACCGGGACATCGGCCAGTGCCAGTTCGCAGGCGAGCATCAGCCCCACCGGGCCGCCCCCTGCCACGACTACGTCTGCGTCATAGGTCATGGGTCGAAGTGTAGCCACTATAAATTTTTTGCGACTCAAAATTGTCGGAGGGGGCGCCTAGGATTCCGGACATGGTGGATGTGCAGCAGCGTGCGGACGCGCCGACCGGTGAGGGCTCGAAGCACGGGAGCGCCACGGGTGCGGGCGTGGCCGGTGCGGGTCGCCGGCCCGACGGGATCCCCGGCCGGCAGCCGGACACCGGCTTCGAGGAGGAGGACGGGCGGCTGACGCTCCGCGAACGCAAGAAGCTCCGCACCCGCCAGCGGATCTCCGGCGAGGCCACCCTGCTCTTCATCGAGCGCGGCTTCGACAACGTCACCGTCGCCGAGGTGGCCCGCGCCGCCGAGGTCTCCACGATGACCGTCTTCAACTACTTCCCGCGGAAGGAGGACCTCTTCCTCGACCGCATCCCCGAGGGGCAGGAGCTGATCGTCCGCGCCGTACGGGGCCGCGGTCCGGACGAGTCGCCGCTGGCCGCGCTGCGCCGGCTCGTCCTCGACCTGCTGGCCGAGCGGCATCCGCTGTGCGGGGTGGGGGAGGGGTTCGAGCACTTCTGGCGTACGGTGCTGGACTCCCCGGCGCTACGGGCCCGGGCCCGCGAGGCGGTCGAGGAGCTGGAGGGCACGCTCGCCGGACTGCTCGCCGAGGCCGCGGGCGGCGACGCCGGGCGGCCGGACCATGCCGCCCGGCTGGCCGCGGCGCTGATCGTCGCCGGGATCCGGACCGCGTACGCAGAGGCCGTGGGCCGGCAGCTCGCGGGCGAGCCGGTCGACGAGGTGGCCGCCGGGCAGGCGGAGGTGCTGCGGCGCACGTTCGAGGCACTGGAACGGGCGCTGCCGGCTTGACGGGCCGGGTGGTCCGTGCCGCGGGCGTTTCCGCAGCGTACGGGCGTGCGGCGGGCCGGGAAGGTTGTGCGGCCGCCACACGTTTGGGTGAAGAGGGCTTGCGGGCCCAGTAAATCGAATGCGCGTGCTATAGGCTCGTGTGTGGCATCCCAAAGAAACTGCCGCTGCGGGCCCCATACCCTGGGGCGGGGGCCCCGCTCCGTTCCGCCGCCTCTGCTCGCTCACCGAGCGGCGGACGCAGAGCCCGCGGCTCCCGCCCCTCTCCAAGAAAGGTGCCGACCGGCGTGGCCGACCGTCTCATCGTCCGTGGCGCTCGCGAGCACAATCTCCGCAACGTCTCGCTCGACCTCCCCCGCGACTCCCTCATCGTCTTCACGGGCCTCTCCGGTTCGGGCAAGTCCTCGCTCGCCTTCGACACGATCTTCGCCGAGGGGCAGCGGCGTTACGTCGAGTCGCTGTCCTCGTACGCCCGCCAGTTCCTCGGGCAGATGGACAAGCCCGATGTGGACTTCATCGAGGGCCTGTCCCCCGCGGTGTCGATCGACCAGAAGTCGACCTCGCGCAACCCCCGCTCGACGGTCGGCACGATCACCGAGGTCTACGACTACCTCCGCCTCCTCTTCGCCCGCATCGGCAAGCCGCACTGCCCCGAGTGCGGCCGGCCGATCGCCCGGCAGTCGCCGCAGGCCATCGTCGACAAGGTGCTGGAGCTGCCCGAGGGCAGCCGCTTCCAGGTGCTCTCCCCGCTGGTGCGCGAGCGCAAGGGAGAGTTCGTCGACCTCTTCGCCGACCTCCAGTCCAAGGGCTACAGCCGCGCCCGGGTCGACGGCGAGACCGTCCAGCTCGCCGAGCCGCCCAAGCTGAAGAAGCAGGAGAAGCACACCATCGAGGTGGTCGTCGACCGCCTCACGGTCAAGGAGAGCGCCAAGCGCCGGCTGACCGACTCCGTCGAGACCGCCCTCGGCCTCTCCGGCGGCATGGTCATCCTCGACTTCGTCGACCTCGAACCGGACGACCCCCAGCGCGAGCGGATGTACTCCGAGCATCTCTACTGCGCCTACGACGACCTCTCCTTCGAGGAGCTCGAACCCCGCTCCTTCTCCTTCAACTCCCCCTTCGGCGCCTGTCCCGAGTGCACCGGCATCGGGACGCGCATGGAGGTCGACCCCGAGCTGATCATCCCCGACGAGGACCGCTCCCTCGACGAGGGCGCCATCCACCCCTGGTCCGGCGGACACACCAAGGAATACTTCGGCCGCCTGGTCGGCGCGCTCGCCGACGCCCTCGGATTCCGTACGGACATCCCCTGGGCCGGACTGCCGGCCCGCGCCAAGAAGGCGCTGCTGTACGGCCACAAGACCCAGATCGAGGTCCGCTACCGCAACCGCTACGGCCGCCAGCGGGCCTACACCACCCCCTTCGAGGGCGCGGTGCCGTTCGTCAAGCGCCGGCACTCCGAGGCCGAGAGCGACAGCAGCCGCGAGCGCTTCGAGGGCTATATGCGCGAGGTGCCCTGCCCGACGTGTGAGGGCACCCGGCTCAAGCCGATCGTGCTCGCCGTGACGGTCCAGGAGAAGTCGATCGCCGAGGTCGCGGCCATGTCGATCAGCGACTGCGCCGACTTCCTGCGGGGAATGACGCTCAACGCCCGTGAGAAGAAGATCGCCGAGCGGGTGCTCAAGGAGGTCAACGAACGGCTGAAGTTCCTGGTCGACGTCGGCCTGGACTACCTCTCGCTGAACCGCGCGGCCGGCACCCTCTCCGGCGGCGAGGCCCAGCGCATCCGGCTCGCCACCCAGATCGGCTCCGGCCTGGTCGGCGTGCTCTACGTCCTCGACGAGCCGTCCATCGGTCTGCACCAGCGCGACAACCACCGGCTGATCGAAACCCTGGTCCGGCTGCGCGACATGGGCAACACCTTGATCGTGGTGGAGCACGACGAGGACACCATCAAGGTCGCGGACTGGGTCGTGGACATCGGCCCCGGAGCCGGCGAGCACGGCGGCCGGGTCGTGCACAGCGGCCCCATGAAGCAGCTGCTGACCAACAAGGAGTCGATCACCGGTCAGTACCTGTCCGGCAAGAAGGCCATCGCGACCCCGGACATCCGCCGGCCCGCCGACCCCGGCCGCCGGCTGACGGTGCACGGCGCGAAGGAGAACAACCTCCGCGACATCGACGTCTCCTTCCCGCTCGGGGTGTTCACCGCCGTCACCGGCGTCTCCGGCTCGGGCAAGTCGACGCTGGTCAACGACATCCTCTACACCCACCTGGCGCGCGAGCTGAACGGCGCCAAGTCGGTGCCGGGCCGGCACACCCGGGTCGCCGGTGACGACCTGGTCGACAAGGTCGTCCATGTCGACCAGTCCCCGATCGGCCGGACCCCGCGCTCCAACCCGGCCACCTACACCGGTGTCTTCGACCACGTCCGCAAGCTCTTCGCGGAGACCATGGAGGCCAAGGTCCGGGGCTACCTCCCGGGACGCTTCTCGTTCAACGTCAAGGGCGGCCGCTGCGAGAACTGCTCCGGCGACGGCACCATCAAGATCGAGATGAACTTCCTGCCGGACGTCTACGTCCCCTGCGAGGTCTGCCACGGCGCGCGCTACAACCGCGAGACGCTGGAGGTCCACTACAAGGGCAAGTCCATCGCCGAGGTGCTGGACATGCCCATCGAGGAGGCGCTGAGCTTCTTCGAGGCGGTCCCCACCATCGCCCGGCACCTCAAGACGCTCCACGAGGTCGGCCTCGGATACGTCCGCCTCGGGCAGTCCGCGCCGACGCTCTCGGGCGGTGAGGCGCAGCGCGTCAAGCTGGCCAGCGAGCTGCAGAAGCGTTCGACGGGCAGCACGGTCTACGTCCTCGACGAGCCGACCACCGGTCTGCACTTCGACGACATCAGCAAGCTGATCAATGTGCTGTCCGGGCTGGTCGACAAGGGCAACACGGTGATCGTCATCGAGCACAACCTCGATGTGATCAAGACGGCGGACTGGGTCGTCGACATGGGCCCCGAGGGCGGCAACGGCGGCGGCCTGGTCGTCGCCGAGGGCACGCCCGAGGAGATCGCCTCGGTCCCGGCCAGCCACACCGGCAAGTTCCTGCGGGAGATCCTCGGCGACCGGGTCAGCGACGCCGCAACGGTCGCGGGCGGCAACGGCGACCGCTCCGCCGGCCCCGGCGCGGCGAAGACCCCGCCCGCCAAGAAGCCGGCCGCCAAGAAGGCCACCGCGAAGAAGACCGCGGCGAAGAAGACCGCGGCGAAGTCGGCTGCGACCACGACGACGGCGAAGAAGACCGCCGCCAAGAAGACCGCGGCACGCACCCGCCGGTCCGCGTCCTGACGCCCGCCGGCCCGGCCGGGACCGCCCAGGTCCCGGCCGGCCGGCGTCGGCCAGTTCCGCCACAGCGCCGCCGGGTCCGTTAGGCCACCAGCCCGGGTACACGGCCAGCCCGGGTACGTCACCAGCCCGGTTATGCCACCAGTTCCGTGGCGTACGGCGGTTCCGCGCCCGCTCGGGAGCAGGTGATGGCGGCGGCTCGGGCGGCGAAGCGGAGGATGTCCTCCCAGTCCTTGTCGCCGAGGGCGGTGAGCGCGGCGTACGAGAGCGCGTCATGGGCGTCGAGCCGGTGCAGCAGCGCCGCATTGACGGTGTCGCCCGCGCCGATGGTGTCGACGACGGTGACGCGCTCACCGGGGACGGTCAGTTCGCCGCCGCCCCGCGTCAGCACCGTCAGCCCCGCGCCGCCATGGGTGAGCACGATCGCCGCCGGCCCCGCGGCCAGCCACTCCCGGGCCACCGCGAGAACCGCCGCCCGGCCGCCGCCCGTACCGCCGCCGGTCGCATCGCCACCCGTACCGGCACCCGTCACACCGCCACCCGCTGCACCGTCACCCGCCGCATCCGCGCCCGTACCGGCCGCCGACCCGCCGGCCGCGGTGGCGGCCGGGCCCGCGAGCCACAGCGCGTCCTCCTCCGACAGCTTCAGCAGGGCGACATGCGGCAGCCAGGAGCGGAAACGGGCGCGATAGGCCTCCGCGTCGGGGATCAGGCCCGGCCGGACATTGGGGTCGAGGGCGGTGAAGACACCGCGCGCGGCCTCACGCCGCAGCAGGGACTCGTAGGCGCTCGCCCCCGGTTCCAGGACCAGCGAGCAGGTGCCCAACGAGAGCGCGCGGGCCGTGGCGGGCAGTTCCGGCGGCAGCGTGAAGAGCCGGTCGGCGGTGCCGTCGGCGTAGAAGCCGTAGCCCGCCGAGCCGTCCGGGCTGATGTCCGCCACCGCGAGAGTGGTCGGTTCGGTGCCGCGCTGCACCAGCGAGGTGTCCACCCCGCCGCTGCGCAGCCCGTTCAGCAGTGCCTCGCCGAAGCTGTCGGTCGAGACCCGGGAGCAGAACGCGGTGGGCGAGCCCAGCCGCCCCAGCGCGACCGCGGTGTTGTACGGGCCGCCGCCACGCCGCGGCAGCAACCCGGGCAACTGGCCGTCCAGGGAAGGGGTTTGAGGACTGGGGACGAGGTCGATGAGCGCCTCGCCGGCGACGACGATCACGAGCTGAGGTTCCTTTCCTGGGCAGCCTGGGCGGCTTGGGCGGCTTGGGCGGCTTGGGCGGCTTGGGCAGCGGCGGGGACGGCCGGGCGAGCGGCCCGTGCGGCCTGGTGAGCGGCCCGTCCGGCGGATCGAGCAGCCCGTTCGGTGTTTCGAGCGGCCTGTGCGGCGGATCGAGCGGCCTCGTCGGCCGGGGGAGCGGTCCGGTCGGCCGGGGAAGCGGACGGACCGGGTTCGGTCGCCGGGCCGGTTCCGGGGCAGCCGCACGACGTACGGTGCACGAAGGCGCAGGGCAGACGGACGGTGCGCGGCGGCCGGCCGGGCTCCGCCAGCCGCTCCAGCAGCAGCCGGACCGCGGTGGCCCCGATCTCCTTGCTGGGCTGGGCGATCGCGGTCAGCCGGGGAGTGAAGAGGTCGGCCCAGGAGAAGTCGTCGAAGCAGGCCAGCGCGATGTCGCGGGGAACGTCGAGGCCCAGGTCACGCAGCGCACGCAGGGCGCCGATGGTCATCGCGTTGTTGGCGGTGATCAGCGCGGTGGGCGGTGCGGGCGCGGCGAGCAGATGGCGGGTGGCGTCCTCGGCGCCCGCCGCCTCGGAGTTGCCGCCGGCGAGCAGTTCGGGCGCGAAGGGCAGGCCGCGCGAGCGCAGTCCCTCGCGGTAACCCTGGACGCGTTCGGTGGTGGTGCTCAGCCCCGGCAGACCGGCGACCAGGCCGATCCGGGTGTGCCCCGCGTCGGCGAGGTGCTCGACGAGTTGCCGCACCGGCCCGGTGCTCTCCGCGCACACCTGGTCGTGCTCCTCGCCGACCAGCCGGTCCAGGAAGACGGTGGGCACCTCGTGCCGGGCCAGATAGGCGGCCATCTCGGCGGGCTCCGCGGACGGCGCGACGATCATGCCGTCCACCCGGCGTTCGTGCAGCAGCTGGACGACCGTGCGCTCGTGCCGCGGATCGTCGTGCGGATCGGCGATCAGCAGGCTGTAACCGGCCTGCAGCGCACCCGCCTCGACGCCCTGGAGGATCTCGGTGAAGTACGGGTTGCTGATCGCCGAGACCGCCAGACCGATCGACCGGGTGCGAGCGGTCACCAGCGAGCGGGCCAGAGTGTTGGGGGTGTAACCGAGCTCCTCCATGGCGCCGAGCACCGCCGCCCGGGTATCCGGGCGCACCGGCCGGGTCCCGTTCAGCACATGCGAGACCGTCGCGACGGAGACCCCCGCCCGCCGCGCCACATCCGCCATGGTCGTCATCCGGATCTTCCTTCCCGCGGAGGGCCTTCCCACGGAGGGCGCCAGGGCGGCACCCACGGCCGCGCCCGTACGGCCTCGTCCCGCGAGCCCCCACATTACGAGCATCGACCCGCTTACGTAAACGCTTACGTAAGCGTTTACGCCCGCCCTGGCCGGCCCTTGGGTAAGCCTCCTGGCCTGGAGGACGTGCAGGGGCAGGGGGCTGCCGACGCTCGAACAGGAACTGCCGCGGGCCCGCCCGGTGGAACGTACTGCGGGCGCGCCCGGCGGAAGTGCCCCGGGGCCCTCCCGGCGGATGTGCCCCGGGGCCCTCCCGGCGGATGTGCCCCGGGGCCCCGGCAGAACTGCCGTGGGGCCTCCCGGCCCGGCCGGAAGCGGACGAAACCGTGCCGGTATCGTCGGGATCCGTCCACCTCTGAACCGTGTGACCCCTGGAGCCGTCATGAGCCAGCCCCCTGCCCGCCGGACCGTGCTGCGGGGGGCCGCGCTCGCCGGGGCCGCGGGCTTCGGGCTCGCCGCCTGCACACCCGACGGCAAGCAGGACTCGGGGATCCCCGACAAGCCCGTCGAGCTGGGGCCCGCCGCAGATGTCCCGGTCGGCGGCGCCAAGCTCTACCGCGAGGACCGGCTCGTCGTCTCCCAGCCCGCCAAGGGCACGTACAAGTGCTTCAGCGCCAAGTGCACCCACGCCGGCTGCATCCTCTCCGACGTGGAGAAGAAGGAGGGCAGCTGCCCCTGCCACGGCAGCCGCTTCGACGTCACCACCGGCAAGGTCGTCCAGGGCCCGGCCTCCGAGCCGCTGCCCGAGGTCCCGGTCAGGGCCGAGCACGGCAAGCTCATCGCGGGCCCGAGCACGGCAAGCTGACGGGCGCGCCCGAGCACGGCGAGCTGACGGGCGGGCCCGGCGCGGCCATCAGACGGGCCGGTCCCGCCCAGCCGGTCCCGCCCCCCAATCCCGGCCGGTCCCGCCACCCCAATCCCGGCCGGTCAGTCACCCAAAATCCCGCCCGAGGCTGCCCTCATCCCCAATCCCACCCGATCCCCAGGATGCCGGGCCGTACCCCCTGCTCGACGAGGTGGACGGCGTGGTGCCGGCCGCTGAGCGTCAGCTCGTGCTGGGCGCTGCGCGGGGCGCCCGCCGAGGCCTGGGCGAAGCGGCGGCAGCGCACCGGCAGCGCCGCCTCGTCGAACCGCACCTGCAGGACGTACTGGCAGCCGGCGAAGCTGAAACCGCGCAGGTACTCGGTGCTGTGGCCGCCGCTGCCGTCCTCGAAGACGTACCCGAAGACATGGGTGTCGCCGGCCCGTAGCCGGGTGTCGAAGAGCAGCTCGGCGACCACCACACCGGCCTCGGCGTGCCCGCGCACCCGGCCCAGCCGGCAGTTCTCCCCGGCGTGCACCCGCACCCGGGCGGGCTCGCACCCCACCTCGCCGCGATGGATGGCGACATAGCGGTCCACCCCGTCCCGGTGCGCCCGGACCACCTGGAGGGATTCCCGCTCGACCAGCTGGCGCTGCGGCCCGATGCGGACCCGTTCGTGGTGCCCGACGGTGTGCAGCCCGCCGTCCGCGGGCGCCTCCAGCTCGGCGAACAGCCGCTGCAGCGCATCGGCAGGCGCCACCAGCGAGCGGTACGAGCGGCCGGCCGGCCGCTCCGCCTCCGGGCGGGCGCCGCCCTCCGGGACCAGCAGCCGGTGCAGGGACTGCGCGGGCAGCTCCAGCACCTCCTCCAGGGCGCGGACCGCCCGCAGCGATTCGGGCCGCTGCGGCCGCCGGGCGCCCTGCTGCCAGTAGCTGAGGCTGGTCACCCCGATGGTGATGCCGCGCTGGGCGAGCTTGTGCTGGACGCGGGTGAGGGCCAGCCCGCGGGCGGTGAGCGCGGAGCGCAGGGCGAGATGGAACGGACCGGTCCGCAGAAGCTGGTCCAGCTCGGCCGACGGGGGCGTGTTCTGTGCCATGTTCCTCTTCCTCCGGCGCGCGGGTGAACGTTCACAACCGGATTGCGCGCCGCGTGCTCTCCGTACCTGTTCACTGCAGTACGCCGGGCACCGGTCGTTCACATCCGGGCCCGTCCGTCCACACCCCCATGTCATCCCGCATTGAAGCGTGTTGACCTGCCTGCGACAACACCCGATGCTCCTTCGCAAGCATCCGGATGCGCTCCTCTCCCCCTCACCCCCCATCGGGAGGAACGCCATGCCACGTGCACCCCTGTCCCGCCGGAGATGGCTGTCGGCCGCGGCGCTCACCACCGCCGTACTGACCGCCTCCTCCACCGCGACCACCGCGGCGGCCACCCCGCCCGCCCGTCCGTCGCACCCCGCCGCCACGGCCGCCACCGCGGCCACCCCCGCGCGCCCCCTCACCGCCAATCGCCTCGACATCTCCATGCAGGCCCAGGAGAAGACCAACTGGTGCTGGGCCGGCTCCGGCAACACCATCGCCTCCTGGTACGGCAGGAACTACAGCCAGAACCAGTTCTGCAACGCCGCGTTCGACCGCCAGCAGGGCACCACCTGCCCCAACAACCAGGCCACCCTCGGCAACGTGCAGAACGCCTTCGACTGGATGGGCATCAACTCCGGCTCCTACGTGACCGGCTGGCTCCGCTACAGCACCGTCCAGAACGAGATCAACGCCAACCGGCCCATCGAGACCCGCATCCAGTGGTCCTCCGGAGGCGGTCACATGCACGTCGTGTACGGCTACGACACCGACCGCAACTGGATCTACTGGGGCGACCCCTGGCCCTCCAACTACCGTTACAACTGGGGCGATTTCGACTACTACGTCAACGGCAGCTCCTTCTCCTGGACACACTCCCTCTACCGGATAGGAGCCTGAGGCATGACGCAGCGCACCGCCGCCCCCACCGTCGTCCGCGCCGTCGCCACCGGAGCGCTCGCCACCGCCCTGATCGGCCTCGCGCCGTACGCCGCGGTCGCCGCGCCCGTCCCCGCGCCGCAGGCACCGGCCCGGGCGAGCCTCACCGCGGCCCACGACGCGGTCACCGCCCCCGCGACCCTGGAGACCTTGGCCCGCTTCTTCGCCGCCAACGGCAAGCGCGACGGCGCCCGCGCCGTGGCACCCGGGGCCGCACGGCCGCACATCGAGGGCGCCGCCGTCCCGGTCTACACCCTCTCCCCGGACTTCGTCCGCGGCACCGCCCACGCCCCCGTCGCCCGCCTGGAGTTCCTCGCCAGCAAGGCCGTCGCCGCCGACGGCCGCACCGCCTCGGTGTGGACCGTGCGCCAGGGCCGCACCTGGAAGGTCGTCAACATCGCCAGCGGCGACGACGAGACCCGCTACACGGCGGCCGGCGCCGCCCGGGACAGGGCCGGCACCGTCTTCCACGAGCCGCAGATCGACGCCTGGTACCTCCAGCGCGGCGACCGCATCGAGCCGCTGGACGCGGACGCCCGGAAGGCCGTCGGCGCCCACGGCACCACCGTCGCCGCCTACCGCACGCGGGTGGCGAAGGCCTACGGCGACAAGCTCCCCGGCTCCGCCTACGACAAGCGGGGCGAGGCCGGCGGCTACGGCCCCCGGGCCGCGGAGCACCCCGACCCGGCCACGGAACCGGCCGCCCGGCGGCCCGCCCAGGCATCCGCACTGCCGGACGGCGACCTCCCCGTGACCGCCGCCACCACCGCGGCCGGCGCCGCCGCCCTGCTCGCCCTGGGCCTGTCCGCCGCCACCGCCCTGCGCCGGCGCCGCCGCCGCTGACCGGGGCACCCGGCCGCCTGCCCGCCACCCCCACGGCGGGCAGGCACCCCGGCCGCGGTCCGGACACCGTGATTGTCGGTGGCGGTCAGTAGGGTGGGGTTCATGGCAGACCCCAGCAGCTACCGACCCAAGCCGGGACAGATCCCCGACTCGCCGGGGGTCTACAAATTCCGCGACGAGTACGGCCGGGTCATCTACGTCGGCAAGGCCAAGAGCCTGCGCCAGCGCCTGGCCAACTACTTCCAGGACCTGGCCGGCCTCCACCCGCGCACCCGCACGATGGTCACCACCGCCGCCTCCGTGGAATGGACCGTCGTCACCACCGAGGTCGAGGCGCTCCAGCTCGAATACAGCTGGATCAAGGAGTTCGACCCCCGCTTCAACGTCAAATACCGCGACGACAAGAGCTATCCGTACCTCGCGGTCACCCTCAACGAGGACTTCCCCCGCGCCCAGGTCATGCGCGGCGCCAAGAAGAAGGGCGTCCGCTACTTCGGCCCCTACGCCCACGCCTGGGCCATCCGCGAGACCGTCGACCTCATGCTGCGGGTCTTCCCGGTCCGCACCTGCTCCGCGGGCGTCTTCAAGCGCTCCGCCCAGATCGGCCGCCCCTGCCTCCTCGGCTACATCGGCAAGTGCTCCGCCCCCTGCGTCGGCCGGATCTCCGCAGCCGACCACCGCGAACTCGCCGAGGAATTCTGCGACTTCATGGCCGGCCGCACCGGCGCCTACATCCGCCGCCTGGAGCGCCAGATGCAGGACGCCGCCGAGGAGATGGAGTACGAACGCGCCGCCCGGCTCCGCGACGACATAGGCGCCCTCAAGCGGGCCATGGAGAAGAGCGCCGTCGTCCTCGCCGACGCCACCGACGCCGACCTGATCGCCGTCGCCGAGGACGAACTCGAAGCCGCCGTCCAGATCTTCCACGTCCGCGGCGGCCGGGTCCGCGGCCAGCGCGGCTGGGTCACCGACAAGGTCGAGGCGGTCACCACCGGCGACCTCGTCGAACACGCCCTCCAGCAGCTCTACGGCGACGAACAGGGCGACGCCGTACCCAAGGAGGTGCTGGTCCCCGCCCTGCCCGAGCCCGTCGAACCGGTCGCCCAGTGGCTCACCCACCGCCGCGGCTCCCAGGTCTCCCTGCGCATCCCGCAGCGCGGCGACAAGAAGGACCTGATGGCCACGGTCGGCCGCAACGCCCAGCAGGCCCTCGCCCTGCACAAGACCAAGCGCGCCTCCGACCTGACCACCCGCTCCCGCGCCCTGGAGGAGATCGCCGAGGCCCTCGGCCTGGACTCGGTCCCGCTGCGCATCGAATGCTTCGACATCTCCCACCTCCAGGGCGAGGACGTGGTCGCCTCCATGGTGGTCTTCGAGGACGGCCTCGCCCGCAAGAGCGAATACCGCCGCTTCCAGATCAAGGGGTTCGCCGGCCAGGACGACGTCCGGTCCATGCACGAGGTCATCGGCCGCCGCTTCCGGCGCTACCTCCAGGAGAAGCAGAAGTCGGGGGAGTGGACCGAGGAGCCCGGGCGGCCGGACGGCGAGACCCCCGAGGACGCCACCCAGGCCGGCGGCCCGCTCGACGACGACGGCCGCCCCAAGCGGTTCGCCTACCCGCCCCAGCTCGTCGTCGTCGACGGCGGCGCCCCCCAGGTCGCCGCCGCCCGCCGGGCCATGGACGAGCTCGGCATCGACGACGTCGCCGTCTGCGGCCTGGCCAAACGACTGGAAGAGGTCTGGCTGCCCGGCGACGACGACCCGGTCGTGCTGCCCCGCAGCAGCGAGGGCCTCTACCTCCTCCAGCGCGTCCGCGACGAGGCACACCGCTTCGCGATCACCTACCAGCGCAGCAAGCGGACCAAGCGGCTGAAGGCCTCCCCGCTCGACGCCGTGCCCGGCCTCGGCGACACCCGCCGCCAGGCACTGCTCAAACACTTCGGCTCACTGAAGAAACTGCGGGCCGCGACGATCGACGAGATCTGCGCGGTCCCGGGGGTCGGCCGCAAGACCGCCGAGACGGTCGCCGCGGCACTGGCCGGAGCGGCACCGCCCGCTCCCGCGGTGAACACCGCCACAGGAGAGATCATTGAGGATGACGGGGCCCCACCGGCCGCGTTGTCGGCAGAACGGGGGCAGGAACCATGAGCACAGAGCACGAGACGCAGGAAACCGAGAGAGACGGTGCACAGGTGAGTACGGGCACGATGCGCGAGTCCGACCAGGGCGAAAGCGCCGCGATCCCCGAGCTGGTGATCATCTCCGGGATGTCCGGCGCCGGCCGCAGCACGGCCGCCAAGTGCCTGGAGGACCTCGGCTGGTTCGTCGTCGACAACATCCCGCCCGAGCTGATCCCCCCGATGGTCGAGCTCGGCGCCCGCTCCCAGGGCAACGTCGCCCGCATCGCCGTCGTCGTCGACGTCCGCGGCCGCCGCTTCTTCGCCAACCTCAAGGAATCCCTGGCCACCCTCGACGCCCAGAACGTCAGGCGCCGCATCGTCTTCCTGGAATCCTCCGACGAGGCCCTGGTGCGCCGCTTCGAATCCGTCCGCCGCCCGCACCCCCTCCAGGGCGACGGCCGGATCGTCGACGGCATCGCCGCCGAACGCGACCTGCTGCGCGAGCTGCGCGGCGACGCCGACCTGGTCATCGACACCTCCAGCCTCAACGTCCACGAACTCCGCGCCAAGATGGACGCCCAGTTCGCCGGCGAAGAGGTCCCCGAGCTCCGCGCCACCGTCATGTCCTTCGGCTTCAAGTACGGCCTGCCCGTCGACGCCGACATGGTCATCGACTGCCGCTTCATCCCCAACCCGCACTGGGTCCCCGAACTACGCCCCTTCACCGGCCTCAACGACGAGGTCTCCCACTACGTCTTCAGCCAGCCCGGCTCCAAGGAGTTCCTCGACGGCTACGCCGAGCTGCTGCGGATCGTCGCCGAGGGCTACCGCCGCGAGGGCAAGCGCTACGTGACCATCGCCGTGGGCTGCACCGGCGGCAAGCACCGCAGCGTCGCGATGTCCGAGAAGCTCGCCCGACGGCTGGTCTCCGAAGGGGTGGAAACCGTCGTCGTCCACCGCGACATGGGGCGCGAGTGAGCGGCCGCACACCACGGCTGCGCCGGGTCCGCCGATTCGTCCCCAGCGGCCGTACGACGAAGGGCGCCACCCCCAAGGTGGTGGCGCTCGGCGGCGGCATGGGCCTGTCCGCCTCCCTCGCCGCGCTCCGCCGCATCACCGGTGACCTCACGGCCGTCGTCACGGTCGCCGACGACGGCGGCTCCAGCGGCCGGCTCCGCGACGAGCTCGGCGTGCTGCCGCCCGGCGACCTGCGCAAGGCGCTGGCCGCGCTGTGCGGCGACGACGACTGGGGCCAGACCTGGGCCCGGGTCATCCAGCACCGCTTCCAGAGCGAGGGCGAACTGCACGACCACGCCGTCGGCAACCTCCTCATCGTCGCCCTGTGGGAGCAGCTCGGCGACCACGTCCAGGCCCTCGACCTGGTCGGCAAGCTGCTCGGCGCGCACGGCCGGGTCCTGCCCATGTCCGCCGTCCCCCTGGAACTCCAGGCCCAGGTCAGGGGCCACGACCCGGACCGCCCCGACGCCATCTCCACGGTCCGCGGCCAGGCCACCGTCGCCCTCACCCGCGGCGAGGTGCAGTCCGTCCACGTCGTCCCCGCTGACCCGCCGGCCGTCCCCGAGGCCGTCGCCGCGGTACGTGACGCCGACTGGGTGGTTCTCGGCCCCGGATCCTGGTTCTCCTCCGTGATCCCCCATCTGCTGGTGCCACAGCTGCGCGAGGCCCTGGAAGAGACCAAGGCACGCAAGGTGCTCTCCCTCAACCTCGCACCGCAGCCGGGCGAAACCGAAGGCTTCTCCCCGCAGCGTCATTTGGAGGTTTTGGCCCGACACGCCCCTAAACTCGCCTTCGACGTGGTGCTGGCCGACAGGGCCGCCGTGCCCGACACCGATGGCCTGACGGTTGCCGCCAAGCAGCTCGTCGGCAGCGAGGTCGAGCTGGCGGCGGTCGCCGCACAAGGAGACGACGCCCGGTCGAGCACCGGGGGAGCCCCCGACCGGCACGACCCGGAGCTGCTGGCCGCCGCGTACGACCGTATTTTTCGGATGCATGGAAGGATCGGCCCATGGCGATGACGGCTGCGGTGAAGGATGAGATCTCCCGGCTCCCCGTCACCCGGACCTGCTGCCGGAAGTCGGAGGTCTCGTCGATCCTGCGGTTCGCGGGAGGTCTGCACCTGGTCAGCGGACGGATTGTGATCGAGGCCGAGCTGGACACGGGCATCGCCGCCCGCCGGCTCCGCAAGGACATCCTGGAGATCTTCGGACACAGCTCCGACCTGGTGGTGATGGCCCCCGGCGGACTGCGGCGCGGCAGCCGCTACGTCGTACGGGTGGTCGCCGGCGGCGACCAGCTGGCCCGCCAGACCGGCCTGGTCGACGGCCGCGGCCGCCCCATCCGCGGCCTGCCCCCACAGGTCGTCTCCGGCGCGACCTGCGACGCCGAGGCCGCCTGGCGCGGCGCCTTCCTCGCCCACGGCTCGCTCACCGAACCCGGCCGCTCCTCCTCCCTGGAGGTCACCTGCCCCGGCCCCGAAGCGGCCCTCGCCCTGGTCGGCGCGGCCCGCCGCCTCGGCATCGGCGCCAAGGCCCGCGAGGTCCGCGGCGTGGACCGCGTCGTCGTCCGTGACGGTGACGCCATCGGCGCGCTGCTGACGCGGCTCGGCGCCCACGAATCGGTGCTCGCCTGGGAGGAGCGGCGGATGCGCCGCGAGGTCCGGGCCACCGCCAACCGCCTCGCCAACTTCGACGACGCCAACCTCCGCCGCTCGGCGCGCGCCGCGGTCGCCGCCGGCGCCCGCGTACAGCGCGCACTGGAGATCCTCGGCGAGGAGGTCCCCGAGCACCTCGCGGCCGCCGGCCGGCTGCGCATGGAACACAAGCAGGCGTCCCTGGAGGAGCTGGGCGCCCTCGCCGACCCGCCGCTCACCAAGGACGCGGTCGCCGGCCGGATCCGCCGCCTGCTGGCGATGGCCGACAAGCGCGCCCAGGACCTCGGCATCCCCGGCACCGAATCCAACCTCACCGAGGAACTCGCCGAGGGCATGGTCGGCTGACCCACCCTCCCCACCCACCCCTACCGCCCCCGGTGCCACAACCGCACCGGGGGCGGTCGCGCGTGCCCGACCCCCGGCTCGAAAGTGCTCATCTGAGAAGCATCGAGCGCGTTTTGTCAATGTCACGTACGTCTCGTATAGGGGGTAGGGTCGGAGGCGGTCGGGGACAGCCCATACAGCTCGCCGGTGTCTTGCCGGCGTACCAACGAGGAGATCGGTTCGTGACGATCCGCGTAGGCATCAACGGATTCGGCCGCATTGGTCGCAACTACTTCCGCGCGCTCCTGGAGCAGGGCGCGGACATCGAGATCGTCGGTGTCAACGACCTGACCGACAACGCCACCCTGGTCCACCTGCTCAAGTACGACACCATCCTGGGTCGCCTCAAGCAGGACGTCAGCCACACCGACGACACCATCACGGTCGGCAACCAGACCTTCAAGACGATGGCCGAGCGCGACCCGGCCGCTCTCCCCTGGGGCGAGCTCGGTGCCGACATCGTCATCGAGTCGACCGGCATCTTCACCAAGCGCGAGGACGCCGCGAAGCACCTCGCCGCCGGCGCCAAGAAGGTCCTGATCTCCGCGCCTGCCAAGGACGAGGACATCACGATCGTGATGGGCGTCAACAACGACAAGTACGACGCCGCCAAGCACCACGTCATCTCCAACGCCTCCTGCACCACCAACTGTGTGGCGCCGATGGCGAAGGTCCTCGACGAGAACTTCGGCATCGTCAAGGGCCTGATGACCACGGTCCACGCGTACACCAACGACCAGCGCATCCTGGACTTCCCGCACAAGGACCTGCGCCGCGCCCGTGCCGCCGCGGAGAACATCATCCCGACCTCCACGGGTGCCGCCAAGGCCACCGCGCTGGTCCTCCCGCAGCTCAAGGGCAAGCTCGACGGCATCGCCATGCGCGTCCCGGTGCCCACCGGCTCGGTCACCGACCTCGTCCTGGAGCTCGACCGCGAGGTCAGCAAGGACGAGATCAACTCCGCGTTCCAGAAGGCCGCCGAGGGCCAGCTCAAGGGCATCCTGGAGTACACCGAGGACCCGATCGTCTCCTCGGACATCGTCAACTTCCCGGCCTCCTGCACCTTCGACTCCTCGCTGACCATGGCGCAGGGCAAGCAGGTCAAGGTCGTCGGCTGGTACGACAACGAGTGGGGCTACTCCAACCGCCTGGTGGACCTGACCACCTTCGTCGGCGGCCAGCTCTGATATCTCTGCCTGATACCCCAGGCACCGAGGTGTGAAGGACGGGGCTCGTACGGCGCGAGGAAGCGTCGTACGGGCCCCGTCCCGCGACCGAATCAAGCGACGGAGCACTTCCCATGAAGACGATCGACGACCTTCAGGTAGCAGGACAGCGGGTCTTTGTCCGCGCCGACCTGAACGTGCCGCTGGACGGCACCACCATCACCGACGACGGCCGGATCCGCGCCGTCGCCCCGACGATCGCCAAGCTCACCGAGCGCGGCGCCAAGGTGATCGTCGCCTCCCACCTGGGCCGCCCCAAGGGCGCCCCGGACCCGGCCTTCTCCCTGGCCCCCGCCGCCGAGCGGCTCGGTGAACTCCTCGGCCAGAGCGTGGCGTTCGCGACCGACACCGTCGGCGAATCCGCCGCCGCCGTCACCGCCGGCCTCGCCGACGGACAGGTCGCCGTGCTGGAGAACCTCCGCTTCAACCCCGGCGAGACCAGCAAGGACGACGCCGAACGCGGCGCCTTCGCCGACCGGCTCGCCGCCCTCGCCGACCTCTACGTCGGCGACGGCTTCGGCGCCGTGCACCGCAAGCACGCCTCCGTCTACGACCTCCCCCAGCGTCTTCCGCACGCCGCCGGCGACCTGATCGCCACCGAGGTCGGCGTCCTGAAGAAGCTCACCCAGGACGTCAAGCGCCCCTACGTCGTCGTGCTCGGCGGCGCCAAGGTCTCCGACAAGCTCGCCGTCATCGACGAACTCCTCGGCAAGGCCGACCGCCTCCTGATCGGCGGCGGCATGGCGTACACCTTCCTCAAGGCCAAGGGCTACGAGGTCGGCATCTCCCTCCTCCAGGAGGACCAGATCCCGGTCGTCACGGAATACATGGAGCGCGCCGAGAAGAACGGCGTCGAACTGGTCCTGCCGGTCGACGTCCTCGCCTCCACCGAATTCCCGGACCTGAAGACCAAGGCCCCCGCGGACTTCGACACCCTCGACGCCGACAAGATCCCTGCCGACAAGGAGGGCCTGGACATCGGCCCGAAGACCCGCGAGCTGTACGCTTCCAAGCTGGCCGACGCCGCGACCGTCTTCTGGAACGGTCCGCTCGGTGTCTTCGAGCACCCGGACTACGCCGGTGGCACCAGCGCCATCGCCCAGGCGCTCATCGACAGCGATGCCTTCACCGTGGTCGGCGGTGGCGACAGCGCCGCCGCGGTCCGCCTGCTGGGCTTCGACGAGAACGCATTCGGCCACATCTCGACCGGTGGCGGCGCCAGCCTCGAATACCTCGAAGGCAAGACGCTCCCCGGCCTCGCCGCTCTGGAGGACTGAACAACCGTGAGTGACCGCACCCCGCTGATGGCGGGCAACTGGAAGATGAACCTCAACCACCTCGAGGCCATCGCCCACGTCCAGAAGCTCGCCTTCGCCCTCGCCGACAAGGACTTCGACGCCGTAGAGGTCGCCGTCCTGACGCCCTTCACCGACCTCCGCTCGGTGCAGACGCTGGTCGACGGCGACAAGCTCAAGATCAAGTACGGCGCGCAGGACCTCTCCGCGCACGACTCCGGCGCGTACACCGGCGAGATCTCCGGCGCCATGCTCGCCAAGCTCAAGTGCGCGTACGTGGCCGTCGGCCACAGCGAGCGCCGCCAGTACCACGGCGAGAACGAAGAGATCTGCAACGCCAAGGTCAAGGCGGCCTTCCGGCACGGCCTGACCCCGATCCTCTGCGTCGGCGAGGGCCTGGACGTCCGCAAGGCCGGCAACCAGGTCGCGCACACCCTCGCCCAGGTCGACGGCGGCCTCGCGGACATCCCGGCCGAACAGGCCGAGACCATCGTGATCGCCTACGAACCGGTGTGGGCCATCGGCACCGGCGAGGTCGCCACCCCCGAGGACGCCCAGGAGGTCTGCGCGGCGATCCGCGGCCGCCTGGCCGAGCTCTACAGCCAGGAGCTGGCCGACAAGGTCCGCATCCAGTACGGCGGCTCGGTCAAGTCCGGCAACGTCGCGGCGATCATGGCGCAGCCGGACGTCGACGGCGCCCTGGTCGGCGGCGCGGCACTGGACGCCGACGAATTCGTCAAGATCGTCCGCTTCCGCGACCAGTAGCAGCCGCGCAACACCAGCAACTATGACGAGGACGAGCCCTCGTCGTACCCTGTCGGGGCCGGGACCGGTGCAACAGCGCCGCCCCGGCCCCGCACCATATGTTCCACGTATCGTGATTCACACGTCCGTCCGTCAGTCCTAGAGAGTTGGTCCAGCCGTGGTCATCGGATTCTCGATCGCGCTCATCGTCTTCAGCCTGCTGCTGATGATGCTGGTGCTCATGCACAAGGGGAAGGGCGGCGGTCTGTCCGACATGTTCGGCGGCGGCATGCAGTCCTCGGTGGGTGGCTCCTCGGTCGCCGAGCGCAACCTCGACCGCATCACCATCGTGATCGGTCTGCTGTGGTTCGCCTGCATTGTCGTCCTCGGCATCCTGATGAAGCTCGGCAGCTGACATACCGTCGGGGGCGCGGCCTATCATGAGGGCGGCGTCCCGGGACGGTAACTCCGGTCACTGGACGCGCGTTGGGCCTTACGTAGACTGTGGCGTTCCGCAGCGCAGCTGATGTGAAGGCTTTGCAGCACCATTACGCAGGGAGTAACGACCGTGGCAAGTGGCAACGCGATCCGAGGAAGTCGGGTCGGGGCGGGGCCGATGGGGGAGGCCGAGCGCGGCGAGTCCGCGCCGCGCATCCGCATCTCCTTCTGGTGCTCCAACGGGCACGAGACGCAGCCCAGCTTCGCCGGCGATGCGCAGGTTCCGGACACCTGGGACTGCCCGCGCTGTGGTTTCCCGGCCGGCAAGGACCGGGACAGCCCGCCGGACCCGCCGCGCACCGAGCCCTACAAGACCCACCTCGCCTACGTCCGTGAGCGCCGCAGCGACGCCGACGGCGAGGCGATCCTCGCGGAGGCGCTCGCCAAGCTCCGCGGCGAGATCTGACGGAACAGACACACACCGACCGGCCCGGCCGGAGGGGACCGACCCCCTCCGGCCGGGCCGGCCGCGTGCTGCGCCGACCGTGGCGGTTGCCCGAGGCCCGTTGTCAGTGGTCGCCCGTACTGTTTGCCGTGCGGACGCTGCGTAGCTGAATGGCTGCGGATCGTTGCCGCGTGCGGACGCTGTGCGTCCGTGGGTGGGTGGCGAGGGGGGCGATGGGGGCGACGGGACTCACCCGAGCCGAGTGACGACGGGTGACGGTACGGGGGGCGACATGACGGATACGGACACGACGAGGCGTACGGCGGCGAGCTGCACGAAGGGCGGCTGGGCGGGGGGTCAGCTGGGCGGAGGCGAGCTGTACCAACGCCCGCCCGCTGACCGGCCAGGGGCTCGCCCACCGCTTCCTCGGCGGACCCCTCGCACCGGCGCCCATCGCGCTCGGTGCCACGCCCCCCTTCCTTGTCGATGCCGCGACATGCCTCCTCGCCTCCTCGCCGCCGGCCTCGTCGCCTCCCTGCGCACCACGCCACCGGCCCGCCCGCCGGCCGACCCCCCGACGCGCCGCGAAACGCGAACTCAACGACGACATACGGCCGTTGTGGCGCGAAGCCGGGCACTCCGGGCGTACTGTCTGTCGGTCACGCTGCCCAACACCGGCATCGGCGCGCTCATCGCCACATTCGTCGTGGTCGTCAAGGACGGCCTGGGCACTGCCGACGTCCTTGAAACCCCGTCATGCAGCAGCGCGCCCCGGCGGCCATGCCCGGACGGATCAGCGACGCGTTCCGGACAATGTCGTGACAACGTCCATCGGCACGGACCCCTCGGCAGGCTGCTCGGCGGCGCGAGCGCCACCGCGTACGGCGCGAGCGCCACCGCGTACGGCCCGAGCCGCCCCGCCCTCCTCACTGCCGTCCTGCGGCACCCGCCACCCCGGCACTTCTCCCCGCCCGTCCACCGGTTCGTCAGGAGCCCGACAGCGCACCGACCGCCAGCAGACAGATACCTCATACCGCGCCCTGATCAATTAGGTTGGGAGATGGCGGGGCCGGTACGAGATGAAGAAGGCTGATGTCCGAGATGAACCCACAAGGCCGCAGCAGGCTCGACCAGATGCCTGAGTGGACCGCGCTGAGCAAGCACCGCGAGCAGATGGGGGAGGTACACCTCCGCGAGCTGTTCGAGCGCGACCCCGCGCGCGCCGACCGCTATACCCTCCAGGTCGGCGACCTGTACCTGGACTACTCCAAGCACCTGGTCACCGACGAAACGCTGCGGCTGCTCGGTGACCTGGCCGCGGCGACCGGCGTCGCCGCACTCCGCGACGCCATGTTCCGCGGCGACAAGATCAACGTCACCGAGCAGCGGTCCGTACTGCACACCGCGCTGCGCGCCCCCGGCTCCGCCGTCATCAAGAGCGACGGCACCGACGTCGTCCCCGCTGTCCAGCACGTCCTCACGAAGATGGGCACCTTCTCCGACCGGGTCCGCTCCGGCGACTGGAAGGGCCACACCGGCAAGCGCATCAAGACCGTCGTCAACATCGGCATCGGCGGCTCGGACCTCGGCCCCGCCATGGCGTACGAGGCGCTGCGCGCCTACACCCACCGGGACATGCAGTTCCGCTTCGTCTCCAACGTGGACGGCGCCGACCTGCACGAGGCCGTCCGTGACCTGGACCCGGCCGAGACGCTCTTCATCATCGCCTCGAAGACCTTCACCACCATCGAGACGATCACCAACGCCACCTCGGCCCGCAACTGGCTGCTCACCGGCCTCCGGGCCGGCGGGGAAGCCGTCGCCAAGCACTTCGTCGCCCTCTCCACCAACACCGAGAAGGTGGCAGAGTTCGGCATCAACCCGGACAACATGTTCGAGTTCTGGGACTGGGTCGGCGGCCGCTACTCCTACGACTCCGCAATCGGCCTCTCGCTGATGATCGCCATCGGCAAGGAACACTTCCGCGAGATGCTGGCCGGCTTCCACCTCGTCGACGAGCACTTCCGCTGCGCCCCGCCGCAGGAGAACGCCCCGTTCCTGCTGGGCCTCCTCGGTGTCTGGTACGGCAACTTCTGGGACGCCCAGTCGCACGCGGTACTGCCCTACAGCCACTACCTCTCCAAGTTCACCGCCTACCTCCAGCAGCTGGACATGGAGTCCAACGGCAAGTCCGTGGACCGCGAGGGCCACCGGGTGAACTGGCAGACCGGCCCGGTCGTCTGGGGCACGCCCGGCACCAACGGGCAGCACGCCTACTACCAACTGCTCCACCAGGGCACGAAGATGATCCCGGCCGACCTCATCGGCTTCGCCGAACCGGTCGCCGACCTGCAGCCCGGACTCGTCGCCCAGCACGACCTGCTGATGGCCAATCTCTTCGCCCAGGGCCAGGCGCTGGCCTTCGGCAAGACGCCCGACGAGGTGCGCGCCGAGGGCGTCGCCGAGGAACTGGTCCCGCACAAGACCTTCCAGGGCAACCGCCCCACCACCACGATCCTCGCCAAGGAACTCAGCCCGTCCGTACTCGGCCAGTTGGTCGCCCTGTACGAGCACAAGGTCTTCGTCCAGGGCGCGATCTGGAACATCGACTCCTTCGACCAGTGGGGCGTCGAACTCGGCAAGGTCCTCGCCAAGCGCGTCGAACCCGCCCTCACCGAAGGCACCCCCGTCCCGGGCCTCGACCCCTCCACCATCGCCCTGGTCGCCAAGTACCGCGCCCTCCGCGCCCGCTGACCCCCAACCCCACACCACCCACCACCCCACCAAGGGGCCGCGCCATCACACCGCCGCGGCCCCTTGGGCCTTTTTGCTACACGCCGCCTCGCTCCTT
The DNA here is from genome assembly GCF_042734445.1 of Streptomyces sp. NPDC059649. Taxonomy (NCBI): domain Bacteria; kingdom Bacillati; phylum Actinomycetota; class Actinomycetes; order Kitasatosporales; family Streptomycetaceae; genus Streptomyces; species Streptomyces sp. NPDC059649. The sequence goes on along the minus strand of NZ_JBHWDV010000018.1, from coordinate 20,248 downwards.
ACTCCACACTTCACACCCCGCCCTCCACCCTCGGCCCTCCGCACGGAACGAGCTGAGTAACCAGCGCCGACGACGCATACAATCCGCTCACCCTGCGCAGGATTTCCTCACTGTCCGTAGCGATACAGGAACTAATCACTCTCCGTAATCGTTGCCGGAGCAAGGAGGCATACGCAAGGCACCCCAGGCAGGCACGAACAAGCACCCCACCAGGCGCAGACGAATGAGCGTGAGCCGCCCGCAGCTATCTCTCTCTCCCCCCCGCAAACAAGCACTGAGCAGACGCGACTAGGGCGGTGGCCGACTCACAAACAAGCCGCCAAGCAAACACGCCAGCCAAGCAGACAACCCCGGCCAAGCAATCACGCCCAGCCAAGCACCCTCGCGACCAACCTCGTGACCAAGCCGCGCCGGGCCCCGCCCCCGCCCCAGCCCAACCAGGTCCCCACCAACCACGACCAAGTCCCCACCCCAACGCGGCCGGTCCCGCCCCGCCAAACAGCCACGGGCCCCGCCCTCAAGGAGGACGGGGCCCGTGGCGCAGGAAGGTCGGCCGCGAAAGCCGCCGACTAAAGCCGACACCGTCAGCTCAGACGGACGCCGCCGACTCACGCCAACACCGCCGGCTCAAGCCGACACCGACAACGCCGGCTCAGGCCGGTGCCGCTGGCTCAAGCCGCCAACACCGACTCAAGCCGCCAACACCAACTCAGGCCGACGCCGGTGGGTACAGGCTGCGTGGCAGTTGGGCCGCGGCGGGCTCGTCGAGGAGCCAGAGCGTGCGGCTGCGGCCGCGCGCGCCGGCCGCCGGGGCCTGTATCTCGCCCGCGCCGGAGAGCGCGATGGCGGCCGCGTTGGCCTTGTCCTCGCCGGCCGCCAGCAGCCAGACCTGCCGTGCTGCCCGGATCGCGGGCAGGGTCAGGGAGATCCGGGTGGGCGGCGGCTTGGGCGCGCCGTGCACCCCGACCACCGTGCGCTCGGTCTCCCGTACGCCGGGCAGCTCGGGGAAGAGCGACGCGACGTGGGTGTCCGGGCCGACGCCGAGCAGCAGGACGTCGAAGGAGGGGACCGGGCCGTGGTCCTCCGGGCCTGCTGCGGCGGCGAGTTCGGCGGCGTACGCCTCGGCGGCGGCGTCCGGGTCGTTGCCGTACGGGCCGTCCGAGGCGGGCATCGGGTGCACCCGGGCCGGGTCGAGCGGGACGCTGTCGAGCAGTGCCGCGCGGGCCTGGGTGTCGTTGCGCTCCGGGTCGCCCGCGGGCAGGAAGCGCTCGTCGCCCCACCACAGGTCGAGCCGGGACCAGTCCACGGCGTCCCGGGCGGGCGCCTCGGCGAGGGCTGCGAGCAGCCCGTTGCCGTTGCGCCCGCCGGTCAGCACGATGGCGGCGGAGCCGCGGGCGGCCTGGGCGTCCACGATCTTCGTGATCAGCCGGGCCGCCGCGGCCTTCGCCATCAGCTCCTTGTCGCGGTGGACGACGACTTCGGGAGCACTCACTTGCCGGCCGCCTTCGTGCCGGCTGACTTCTTGGCGGGCGCCTTCTTCCCCGAGGACGCGGACTGGGCCTTGGCCGGGGTGTCGTCGGACGACCCCGCCGGGCCATCCGGGGACGCTCCGCCCTCGGACGCTCCACCCTCAGACGTGCCGCCCGTAGCCTCCCCGCCGCCGGCTTCGGCCGCCTGGCCGTTGGGCCCGTCGCCGAGGCGGTCGACGCCGAATTTCAGGGCGGCGGCGTAGATGTCGTCCGGGTCGAGCCGGCGGAGTTCCTCGGCGAGGAGTTCCGAGGTCTCGCGGCGCTTGAGTGCCACCGAGCGGTCCGGCTGGCCGGGCATGGAGAGCGTGGCCAGCGAGGCTTCCGGGCGGTCGAGCACGATGGGGCCGCCGCTGGACTCCAGGCGTACGGCCGTCAGGCCGGGGCCGGCCGAGACCTTGCGGGAGACCGGGACGTCCAGCCGGCTGGCGAGCCACATGGCGAGCAGTTCGCAGCTGGGGTTGAACTCCTCGCCCTCGACCGCGGCCGAGGTGACCGTGCACGGGGCCTGGTCGAGCGCCGCCGCCAGCATGGAGCGCCAGGGCGTGATCCGGGTCCAGGACAGGTCGGTGTCACCCGGCGTGTACGTTTCTGCACGCGCGGAGAGCTCCTGCACCGGGCGCTCGGAGGCGTATGCGTCGGTCACCCGGCGCTGGGCGAGCGCGCCGAGCGGGTCCTTGGCCGGGTCCAGCGGAGCGTTGACCGCCCACCAGACCACCACCGGGGCGTCCGGCAGCAGCAGCGGCAGCACCACGGACTGGGCGTGGTCGATCGCCTCGCCGTAGAGCCGCAGCACGACCGTCTCGCCGGTGCCGGCCTCGGTGCCGACCCGCACCTCGGCGTCCAGGCGGGCCTTGGCGCGGTCGCGCGGCGACCGGCTGACCCGCTTGATGACGACGAGGGTGCGTGAGGGGTGCTCCCGGGACGCCTCGTTGGCCGCCTTGAGGGCGTCGTAGGCGTTCTCCTCGTCGGTGACGATGACGAGGGTGAGCACCATGCCGACGGCGGGGGTGCCGATGGCCCTGCGGCCCTGGACCAGTGCCTTGTTGATCTTGCTGGCCGTGGTCTCCGTGAGATCGATCTTCATGGCCGACGCCAGCTCCGTCCGTCTCGTGCGAGCATTTCGTCCGCCTCGACGGGCCCCCAGGTGCCCGCCGGGTACTGCGCGGGCTTGCCGTGCTGGTCCCAGTACTCCTCGATCGGGTCGAGGATGCGCCAGGACTGCTCGACCTCCTCCAGTCGCGGGAAGAGGTTGGCGTCGCCCAGGAGGACGTCGAGGATCAGGCGCTCGTACGCCTCGGGGCTGGACTCGGTGAAGGACTCGCCGTAGGCGAAGTCCATCGAGACGTCCCGGACCTCCATCGACGTGCCGGGCACCTTGGAGCCGAACCGCACGGTCACGCCCTCGTCCGGCTGGACGCGGATGACCAGGGCGTTCTGCCCGAGTTCCTCGGTGGCGGTCTGGTCGAAGGGGGAGTGCGGGGCGCGCTGGAAGACGACCGCGATCTCGGTGACCCGGCGTCCCAGCCGCTTGCCGGTGCGCAGGTAGAAGGGGACGCCCGCCCAGCGGCGGTTGTCGATCGACAGCTTTATCGCGGCGTAGGTGTCGGTCTTGGAGTTCGGGTCGATGCCGTCTTCCTGGAGGTAGCCGACGGCCTTCTCGCCGCCCTGCCAGCCCGCCGCGTACTGCCCGCGCACGGTCTCCTTGCCCAGGTCCTTGGGCAGCCGGACCGCGCCGAGCACCTTGGTCTTCTCCGCGACCAGGGCGTCGGCCTCGAAGGAGGCGGGCTCCTCCATGGCGGTCAGCGCGAGCAGCTGGAGGAGGTGGTTCTGGATGACGTCACGGGCCGCGCCGATGCCGTCGTAGTAGCCGGCCCGGCCGCCGATGCCGATGTCCTCGGCCATCGTGATCTGGACGTGGTCGACGTAGCTGCGGTTCCACAGCGGTTCGAACATCGTGTTGGCGAAGCGCAGCGCCAGGATGTTCTGGACGGTCTCCTTGCCCAGGTAGTGGTCGATCCGGAAGACCTCGTTGGGCGGGAAGACCTCGTGGACGATCCGGTTGAGCTCCTGGGCGCTTTCGAGGTTGTGCCCGAACGGCTTCTCGATGACCGCGCGGCGCCAGGAGTCCTCCTTCTGGTCGGCCAGTCCGTGCTTCTTGAGCTGCTGGACGACCTTGGGGAAGAACTTCGGCGGCACGGACAGGTAGAAGGCGAAGTTGCCGCCGGTGCCCTGTGCCTTGTCGAGCTCGTTGATGGTGCTCTTGAGGGTCTCGAACGCCTCGTCGTCGTCGAAGTTGCCCTGGACGAAGCGGCAGCCCTGTACCAGCTGCTGCCAGACCTCCTCGCGGAACGGCGTACGGGCGTGCTCCTTGACCGCCGAGTACACCTCCTGCGCGAAGTCCTCGTTTTCCCATTCCCTGCGGGCGAATCCGACGAGGGAGAAGCCCGGCGGAAGCAGGCCGCGGTTCGCCAGGTCATAGACGGCAGGCATCAGCTTTTTGCGGGACAAATCGCCCGTGACGCCGAAAATGACCAGGCCCGACGGCCCCGCGATGCGCGGGAGCCGTCGGTCCGCGGCGTCACGAAGCGGGTTCGCTCCATGAACAGCGGTCAAGGGGATCAGCCCTCCGAGGGAGCGAGGCGCTTGAGCTCCGCCTCGGTCGACTTGAGCAGGTCGTTCCAGGCGGCCTCGAACTTCTCCACGCCCTCGTCCTCCAGGAGCTGCACGACGTCGTCGTACGAGATCCCGAGCGCGTCGAGCGCGTCGAGGTCGGCCTGGGCCGCCTCGTAGGTGCCGGCGATGGTGTTGCCGGTGATCTCACCGCGGGCCGCGGTGGCCTCCAGGGTGGCCTCCGGCATGGTGTTGACCGTGCCCGGGGCGACCAGCTCGTCCACGTACAGCGTGTCCTTGTAGGCCGGGTCCTTGACGCCGGTCGAGGCCCACAGCGGACGCTGCTTGTTGGCGCCGGCCTTGTCCAGGGCGGCCCAGCGGTCGGAGGAGAAGACCTCCTCGTACGCCTGGAAGGCCAGCCGGGCGTTGGCCAGCGCGGCCTTGCCCTTGAGGGCCTTGGCCTCGTCGGTGCCGTTCTTGTCCAGCCGCTTGTCGATCTCGGTGTCCACCCGGGACACGAAGAACGAGGCCACCGAGCGGATCAGGGACAGGTCCAGGCCCGCGGCCTTGGCCTTCTCCAGGCCCGCGAGGTAGGCGTCCATGACCTCGCGGTAGCGCTCCAGCGAGAAGATCAGCGTGACGTTGACGCTGATGCCCAGGCCGATGACCTCGGTGATCGCCGGCAGGCCCGCCTTGGTGGCCGGGATCTTGATCAGCGTGTTCGGCCGGTCCACCAGCCACGCCAGCTGCTTGGCCTCGGCGATGGTGGCCGCGGTGTTGTGCGCCAGGCGCGGGTCGACCTCGATGGAGACCCGGCCGTCCTGGCCGCCGGTGGCGTCGAAGACCGGCCGCAGGACGTCGGCGGCGTCCCGGACGTCCGCCGTCGTGATCATGCGGATGGCTTCCTCGACGGTGACCTTACGGGCGGCGAGGTCGGCGACCTGCTGCTGGTAGCCGTCGCCCGAGGAGATCGCCTTCTGGAAGATCGACGGGTTGGTCGTGACGCCGACGACGTGCTGCTGGTCGATCAGCTCGGCGAGATTGCCGGACGTGATGCGCTTGCGCGACAGGTCGTCCAGCCAGATCGCGACGCCTTCGTCCGAGAGGCGCTTGAGTGCGTCTGTCATGGGTTCTGCATCTCCTACTCGTCGTGTACGTGCGTCAGCGCGCGGCGGCTTCGAGCGATTCCCGGGCGGCGGCGGCGACCGCGTCGGCGGTGAAGCCGAACTCGCGGAAGAGGACCTTGCCGTCGGCCGAGGCGCCGAAGTGCTCCAGCGACACGATGCGTCCGGCGTCGCCCACGAAGCGGTGCCAGGTCAGGCCGATGCCCGCCTCGACGGCGACCCGCGCCTTGACCGACGGCGGCAGCACGCTGTCGCGGTAGGCCTGGTCCTGCTCCTCGAACCACTCGACCGACGGCATCGACACCACGCGGGTCGGGATGCCCGCGGCCTGCAGCTGCTCGCGCGCCTCGACGGCGAGCTGCACCTCGGAGCCGGTGCCGATCAGCACGACCTGCGGTTCCCCGCCCTCGGCCTCGAAGAGGACGTAACCGCCCTTGGCGGTGCCCTCGTTGGCCGGGTACGTGGGAACGCCCTGGCGGGTCAGCGCGAGGCCGTGCGGGGCGCCCACGCCGTACTTCTTGGTGTAGCGCCGGAGGATCTCGCGCCAGGCGAGGGCGGTCTCGTTGGCGTCGGCCGGGCGCACGATGTTCAGGCCCGGGATGGCGCGCAGCGAGGCCAGGTGCTCGACCGGCTGGTGGGTCGGGCCGTCCTCGCCCAGGCCGATGGAGTCGTGCGTCCACACGTACGTCACCGGCAGGTGCATCAGGGCCGACAGCCGGACGGCGTTGCGCATGTAGTCGGAGAACACCAGGAAGGTGCCGCCGTAGATGCGGGTGTTGCCGTGCAGCGCGATGCCGTTCATCTCCGCGGCCATGGAGTGCTCGCGGATGCCGAAGTGGATGGTGCGGCCGTACGGGTCGGCCTCCGGCAGCGGGTTGCCCTCGGGCAGGAACGACGACGTCTTGTCGATCGTGGTGTTGTTGGAGCCCGCGAGGTCCGCGGAGCCGCCCCACAGCTCGGGGATGACCGCGCCCAGCGCGTGCAGCACCTTGCCGGACGCGGCGCGGGTGGCGACCGGCTTGCCGGTCTCGAAGACGGGGAGGTGGTCCTCCCAGCCCTCGGGCAGCTCGGTGGCGGCGATCCGGTCGAACTCCGCGGCGCGCTCCGCGTTGGCGGTGCGCCAGGCGGCGAAGGACTTCTCCCACTCCTTCTTGGCGTCCCGGCCGCGGTCGAGGGCGCCGCGGGTGTGCGCGAGCACCTCGTCGGTGACCTCGAAGTGCTGCTCCGGGTCGAAGCCCAGGACCCGCTTGGTGGCCGCGACCTCCTCCTCGCCCAGCGCCGAGCCGTGCGCGGCCTCGGTGTTCTGGGCGTGCGGGGCCGGCCAGGCGATGATCGAGCGCATCGCGATGAACGACGGCTTGTCGGTCACCGCCTTCGCGGCCTCGATGGCGCGGAACAGTGCCTCGGGGTCGAGGTCGCCGTTCTCCTTCGGCTCCACGCGCTGTACGTGCCAGCCGTAGGCCTCGTACCGCTTCACGGTGTCTTCGGAGATGGCGGTCTCGGTGTCGCCCTCGATCGAGATGTGGTTGTCGTCCCACAGCATGATGAGGTTGCCGAGCTTCTGGTGGCCGGCCAGCGAGGACGCCTCGGCGGAGATGCCCTCCTGGAGGCAGCCGTCGCCGGCGATCGCGTAGATGTAGTGGTCGAAGGGCGAGGAGCCCTGGGCCGCGTCCGGGTCGAACAGGCCGCGCTCGTAGCGGGCCGCCATCGCCATGCCCACCGCGTTGGCGACGCCCTGGCCCAGCGGGCCGGTGGTGGTCTCCACGCCGGTGGTGTGGCCGTACTCCGGGTGGCCGGGGGTCTTCGAGCCCCAGGTGCGGAAGGCCTTGAGGTCGTCCAGCTCCAGGCCGTAGCCGGCCAGGTAGAGCTGGATGTAGAGGGTCAGGCTGGAGTGGCCGGCGGAGAGGACGAACCGGTCCCGGCCGGTCCAGTCGGCGTCCGCGGGGTCGTGCCGCATGAGCTTCTGGAACAGCACATAGGCGGCGGGAGCCAGGCTCATGGCCGTACCCGGATGGCCGTTACCGACCTTCTGCACGGAGTCCATGGCCAGGACCCGGACGGTGTCCACCGCCCGCTGGTCCAGTTCGGTCCACTCGAATTCTGTGGTGGTCGGCTTGGTGCTCACCCTGAGTCAGGGCTCCTCTCCACATGTCGAATGCCACGGACGGGTATGTCCGCCGGGCGGTGTCGAGCCTACCCCCGTAAGGGCGGGCGTCTTTTCGACGCTCATTCGGTGTTTTCCGTGCTCAGTCGCAGCGTGGCCGTCACGGGGGTTCGTCGCTTCGGGCCATCACCTCGCCGGGCCGGACATTCCGGTCCGGCGGCCACGGCCATACGACCAGACTGCCGGGCGACGGTCCCGCCCGCCTCCTGAACAACGGGCGAACGACCGGGGAAAGCTGCCGCCCCCATCCCGCCGGGCGGGCCCCAACACGACCCCACCCCCGCGAAGATCGCCGTATGGCCAACGTCTAAAGTGGCGTGGTACGCGCAAGCTTTTACCCGGTTCACGGGGCCGTAAGGCTTGCGAGCCTTATTTCCATCCGCGGCGGGAGCCGCTGATGTTACTTCCAGGGGTGTGCGTGACGGCCGTCGAATCCCGTCCTGCGGGGGTGCTCTCCGAGAGCCCGGGGGGTCCGGGTCACCGTCCGTTCGGGGCCCGAGTGAAGGCGTTCGTGGCGCTGACCAAGCCGCGGGTCATCGAGCTTCTGCTGATGACGACGATCCCCGTGATGTTCCTGGCGGCGGGCGGTGTCCCCGACCTGTGGCTGGTTCTGGCGACCTGCGTCGGCGGGTACCTCTCCGCCGGCGGTGCGGCCGCCTACAACATGTACATCGACCGCGACATCGACGCCCTGATGGACCGCACCTCCCAGCGGCCGCTGGTCACCGGCATGGTCTCGCCGCGCGAATGCCTGGTCTTCGCGACCGCCCTCGCGGTCGGTTCGACCGCCCTGTTCTGGGTCTTCGTCAACCCGCTGTCGGCGATGCTGTCGCTCGGGGCGCTGCTTTTCTACGTCGTCGTCTACACGATGATCCTCAAGCGCCGCACCTCGCAGAACATCGTCTGGGGCGGTATCGCGGGCTGTATGCCGGTCTTCATCGGCTGGTCCGCGGTGACCAATTCGGTCTCCTGGGCCGCGCTGGTCCTCTTCCTCGTCATCTTCTTCTGGACGCCGCCGCACTACTGGCCGCTGTCGATGAAGGCCAAGGACGACTACGAGCGCGTCGGCGTGCCGATGCTGCCGGTGATCGCGGGCAACAAGGCCGTGGCGCGGCAGATCGTCGCCTACAGCTGGGTGATGGTCCTGGTCTCGCTGCTGCTGCAGCCGCTGGGCTACACCGGCTGGTTCTACACCGCGGTCGCGCTCGCCTGCGGCGCGTTCTGGCTGAAGGAGGCGCACGGTCTGCAGTCCCGCGCCAAGGCCGGGATCACCGGGCCCAAGCTCAAGGAGATGCGGCTGTTCCACTGGTCCATCACCTATGTGTCGCTGCTGTTCGTCGCCGTCGCCGTGGATCCCTTCCTTAGGTGATTACTCGTGGGTAGCATGCTGTCCATGGCAGACACCCAGCAGGCGGACGAGCAGGCGGAGACGACGGTCGGCGCGGCGACCGCCACCAAGGACGAGAAGCGGGCCGGCAAGCGCGCCGCGCGGCTCGCCCGGCAGATCCGCGCCTTCGCCGACTCCCACGGCGGCAGCGCCGAGGGCCAGCTCGCGCACATCGCCCGGGGCAGCGTCCGGATCGCCCTCGTCGGGGCCAACGGCGAGTGGGGCAACCTCGTCGCCGGTAGCTACGACGAGGCCAAGGACGCCGCGGCCCGGGCCGGCCTCACCCTCCACGACGACTTCGACGGCGAGCTCGCCGCCAAGGTCCGCACCGGCCGATACGAGTGGTCGCGGATGGCGGGCCTCCAGCTGGGCGGCCCGGCCAACGCCTGACGACGACGGTGGTGGCGGCGCGCCGGGGCGCGCGCCGTAAGCGGAGCCCGCTACCTCACCACCCCCTCGTCCGTTAGGCCCACCGGGCGCGGCGCTTCTGCCACGCCCGGCGGGCTCTCGGCGAGGAGGAGCGGATGGACGGCCTTCCCTTCCTGGCGGATCAGCCACCGCTCATCGATCAGTACAGCCACGGCGCGGTGCACGGCGAACTCGGCCTCGGCTCCTTCGAGACCCATCTGGCCGCCGCGGTCGGCGCCCATGGCCCGGCCCCCGCCGGCACGAGCTACTTCGACAGCTTCACCGGCCTCGCGATACGCCGCTGGTGCCCCCCGCTGCTCGGCCTGGAGCCGCACTGTCCGCCGGCCCGCTACCTGGCCCGCAGACGCGAGATGGGCGCCTATACGGCCGGCCGGATGCTGCTCCGCGGATCCGGCATCGGCACCTTCCTGCTGGAGGCCGGCACCCCCAGCGAGCTCACCTCGGCCGCCGAGATCGCCACCGCCGCCGAGGCCCGCGCCCACGAGGTGGTACGGCTCGAACCGCTCGCCGAGCAGGTCGCCGACACCTCCGGCAGCGTCGACTCCTTCATCGGCTACACCGCCGAGGCCCTCTACGCGGCGGCCCAGCACGCCACCGCCTTCGCCTCCGGCGCCACTTACTGCGACGGACACGCCCCCGAGGCCGGTGAGGTGCGGCGCGCCGCGGACCGCTGGCTGCGCGCCCGCCGCCCCGGCGACCGGCTCACCGAACCGGCCCTCGTACGGCATCTGCTGTGGAGCGCGGTCGCCACCGGTCTGCCGGTGCAGCTGCACGGCCCCGACCCGCGGCCGCTGGCCGGGTTCCTGCGGGCCACCACCGGGATCGGCGCGGACCTGGTCCTGCTGCCCGCGGCCCCGCACCACCGCCGGGCCGCCCAGCTCGCCGCCGCGCACGCCCATGTGTACGCCGACACCGGGCCCCGCCCCGAGGAGACCCTGCCGCACGCGCCGTTCGGCAAGCTGCTGTTCTCCTCCGGTGCCCGCGGGCTGCCCGAGCTGTATGTGACCGGCGCCCGGTTCTTCCTGCGTGCCATGGACCGCCTCGTACGGGAGTGGACCGTCGAGGGGTGGTGCGGGGCGGAGGACGGGCGGCGGATCACCGAGATGATCGCGTCGGGGACGGCCCGCCGGGTCTACCGGCTCGGCGCGGAGGCCACCTGAGGCGCCGCGGGCTCCTCGTCCGTGGCGGCCGGCGCGTCGCCGCCCTCGGGGGCGTCCTCCGGGAGCGGGCCGCGGTCGCGCAGCGACAGCGCCACCCGCAGCACGGCGATCCACACCAGCGTCGACCCCAGCATGTGCAGCCCGATGACGATCTCGGGCAGGCCCAGGAAGTACTGGACGTAGCCGATGACGCCCTGCAGCGCGAGGCAGCCGAACAGCTCCAGAACGGTCCGGCGGGCGGCGGCCGGCGCCTTGACGGCGCGCAGCGCGAACCACAGGGCGACGCTCAGGCCGACCACGATGTAGACGAAGTCGACGTGGAGCTGGGTGATCTCCTGCCAGTTCAGCGGGATGCGGTGGACCTTGTGCGCATCGCCGGCGTGCGGGCCGGCGCCGGTGACGACCGTGCCGATGACGGTCAGCGCGCCGGTCATCGCCACCAGCAGCCAGGCCAGCTGCCGGACGGGGCGGGCGACCACGTCGCGGGGCTCCTCGTCGCCCTCGCCGGCCCGCTGCCAGCTCAGCACGGCGACCGTGAGCAGGGCCGTGGTCAGCAGGAAGTGCGCGGCGACGAGGTACGGGTTGAGGCCGGTCAGGACCACGATGCCGCCCCAGACGGCATTACCCATCACGACCCAGAACTGGGCCCAGCCGAGGCGGGTGAGCGAGCGGCGCCGGGGGTGCCGGGCGCGGGCGGCGATGATGAACATCCCGACGAACGCGCACAGCACGTACGTCAGCATGCGGTTGCCGAACTCGATGAGGCCGTTGATGCCCATCGCGTGGGTCGGCGTGAGGCTCTCCGGCGTGCACTTCGGCCAGGTCGTGCAGCCCAGTCCGGACTGCGTGAGCCGGACCGCACCGCCGGTCACGACGATGATCACGGCCATCACGACGGTCGCCAGCGCGGCCCGCCGCACGAAGGCCGCGGACGGCTGCCAGCGGCGGGCGATCAGCTCAAGGGGATTCAGCGAATTCGGCACGGGAACCATCGTAGGCCGGGCCTTGTGCAAGTTTTCACGAGGGGTACGGGGCGGCGGCCTCGTCTCCCCGGGGTGGGCGGTACGAAGGGGTGGTGGCCTGGTTTGTGGGTCCTCCCGGGGGAGGACCCACCCCACCTGCCGCTACTCCCAGCGGAAGAACTTCGCCGCGGCGCCCAGCCCCAGGACGGCCCATCCGGCGAGGATGCCCAGGTCGGACCACGGCACCGCCGCGCCGTGCCGGAGCACCTCGCGCAGCCCGTCCGAGAGGGCCGAGATCGGCAGCAGGTGCAGCACGCTCTGGGCGGCCTCCGGGAACTTGCCGAGCGGGACGATCACCCCGCCGCCGACCAGGAGCAGCAGGAAGACGAGGTTGGCCGCGGCCAGTGTCGCCTCGGCCTTCAGGGTCCCGGCCATCAGCAGGCCCAGCCCCGAGAACGCGGCCGTCCCGAGCAGGAGGAGCAGCAGCACCGTGAGCGGGTTGCCGTGCGGGGACCAGCCCAGCGCGAGGGCCACCACGGTCAGCAGCACGATCTGCAGGACCTCGGTGACCAGCACCGCGCAGGTCTTGGCGGTCATCAGCCCCCAGCGCGGCAGCGGCGAGACGGCGAGCCGCTTGAGGACGCCGTAGCGGCGTTCGAAGCCGGTGGCGATGGCCTGGCCGGTGAACGCGGTGGACAGCACGGCCAGCGCGAGGATGCCCGGCGCCAGGAAGTCCACCGCCTTGCCCGCGCCGGTGTCGACGATGTCGACGGCGGAGAAGAGCACCAGCAGCAGCGTCGGGATGATGACGGTGAGCAGCAGCTGCTCGCCGTTGCGCAGCAGCATCCGGGTCTCCAGGGCCGCCTGGGCCCGGATCATCCGGGGCAGCGGCGCGGCGCCGGGCCGCGGGGCGAACGTGCCCGTTCCGGTGGCGGTTCCGGCCTCGGTGGCGGTCATGCGCGCAGCTCCTTACCCGTCAGCTCGAGGAATACGTCCTCCAGGGTGTGCCGTTCGACGGCTATCGCGTCCGGCATCACGCCGTTCTGGGCGCACCACGAGGCGACCGTGGCCAGCAGCTGCGGGTTGATCTTGCCGTGGACGCGGTAGATGCCGGTGGCGGGCTCCGAGGCGGAGCTGTCGGCGGGCAGTGCCTTGAGGAGGGAGGCGAGGTCGAGGCCGGGCCGGCCGGTGAAGCGCAGGCTGTTCTCGGCGCCACCGCGGCACAGCTCGTCGGGGCTGCCCTGGGCGATCACCCGGCCGCCGTCGATGATCGCGACGTCGTCGGCGAGCTGTTCGGCCTCGTCCATGAAGTGGGTGGTGAGCACGCAGCTCACGCCGTCGGCGCGGAGTTCGCGTACGAGGTCCCAGGTGGCGCGCCGGGCCTGCGGGTCGAGGCCGGCCGTCGGCTCGTCGAGGAAGACCAGCTCCGGGCGGCCGACCACGGCCATCGCGAGCGCCAGCCGCTGCTGCTGGCCGCCGGAGAGCCGTCGGTAGGGGGTGCGGCCGCAGGTGCCCAGGCCCAGCCGGTCGATGAGCATGCCGACGTCGAGCGGGTGGGCGTGCAGGGTGGCGGTGTGCCGCAGCATCTCCTCGGCGCGGGCGCCCGCGTAGACGCCACCCGATTGGAGCATCACGCCGATCCGGGGTCGCAGCGCGGCGGCGTCGGCGACCGGGTCCAGGCCCAGCACGCGGACCGTGCCGTCGTCCGGACGGCGGTATCCCTCGCAGGTTTCGACGGTGGTGGTCTTGCCGGCGCCGTTGGGCCCGAGCACGGCGGTGACCGTGCCGTGGGCCACGGTCAGGTCCAGGCCGTCCACCGCGGTCTTCGTCCCGTACCGCTTGACCAGGCCGGTGACCTCGACGGCCGGCGCCCGTCCGGGGGACCGGGGAGTGCTCCCCGGGGAGGTGCTGCGCATGCCGCGCAGTCTACGAAGAAGGGCCGCACCGCCGTCAGTGGGGGCGCGGCCCCGATCATGGCGCGTCCGTGCAGGTCGGCCGGGTGATCGCCGGCCAAGGGGCGGGGTTGAAATGAGGTGAACCTAAGTGATAGAGGCCACCATCCCGCGATCCGGACCGCGCTTGAATCGCTTTGACGAATTACGCAACAATGGCGTTGTGAAATACGCGAGCGAGGATCAGCGAGAGCCCGGGGTCGGCCAGACCGCCGGGCCGGCCGCCTCCGCGCCCGGAGGGGACGCCCGGACGATGCCGGCCCCGCAGACCGCCCCCGTGTCACACGACGAACAGCGGGGCACCCGTAACAGGGTCGCCCGTTCCATCCTCGACCACGGTCCGTCCACCGCCGCCGAGCTCGCCCTCCGGCTGGAGCTGACCCAGGCCGCCGTCCGCCGGCACCTGGACGCGCTGGTCGCCGAGGGCGTCGTCGAGCCCCGCGAGCAGCGGGTCTACGGCAGCCGCGGCCGCGGCCGCCCGGCCAAGGCCTTCGCCCTCACCGACTGCGGGCGGGACGCCTTCGACCAGGCCTACGACCAGCTCGCCTCCGACGCGCTGCGCTGGATCGCGCAGAGCGCGGGCGGCGGCGAGAAGGGCGAGGCGGCGGTCGCCGCGTTCGCCCGGGCCCGGCTGGCCGCCCAGGCCGAGGGCTACCGCGAGGCGGTCGAGAGCGCCGACCCGGAGGCCCGCACCCAGGCCCTGGCGAAGGCGTTGACCGCGGACGGGTACGCTGCTACGGCGCGCAGCGCCCCCAACCCCCAGCTCGGTGAACAGCTCTGCCAGCACCACTGCCCGGTCGCCCACGTCGCCGAGCAGTACCCGCAGCTGTGCGAGGCGGAGACCGAGGTCTTCTCCCGATTGCTCGGGACCCACGTACAGCGCCTTGCCACCATCGCCCACGGCGACGGGGTGTGCACGACCTTCGTCCCGAAGGCCGGGGCCGGCAAGGCGGCCCACCGCCCCGGTGGGCGCCCCCACAAGACCACGACACCATCTGCAAGCACGGCCGGGAGGAACCCCGCATGACGCTCCCCACGGAGACTGCTCACCCCGAACTCGAGGGTCTGGGCAACTACGAATACGGCTGGGCCGACTCCGACGTGGCCGGCGCTTCGGCGAAGCGCGGTCTCTCCGAGGAGGTCGTCCGCGACATCTCGGCGAAGAAGAACGAGCCGGAGTGGATGCTCAAGCTCCGCCTCAAGGGGCTGAAGCTGTTCGACAAGAAGCCGATGCCCAACTGGGGCTCGGACCTGTCGGGCATCGACTTCGACAACATCAAGTACTTCGTCCGCTCCACCGAGCAGCAGGCCGCCTCCTGGGAGGACCTGCCCGAGGACATCAAGAACACCTACGACAAGCTCGGCATCCCCGAGGCGGAGAAGCAGCGCCTGGTCGCCGGTGTCGCCGCCCAGTACGAGTCCGAGGTGGTCTACCACCAGATCCGCGAGGACCTGGAGGCGCAGGGCGTCATCTTCCTGGACACCGACACGGCGCTCAAGGAGCACCCGGAGCTGTTCCAGGAGTACTTCGGCACGGTCATCCCGGTCGGTGACAACAAGTTCGCGTCGCTGAACACCGCGGTGTGGTCCGGCGGCTCGTTCATCTACGTCCCCAAGGGTGTCCACGTCGACATCCCGCTGCAGGCCTACTTCCGGATCAACACCGAGAACATGGGCCAGTTCGAGCGGACGCTGATCATCGTCGACGAGGACGCCTACGTCCACTACGTCGAGGGCTGCACCGCGCCGATCTACAAGTCGGACTCGCTGCACTCCGCCGTGGTCGAGATCATCGTCAAGAAGGGCGGCCGCTGCCGCTACACGACCATCCAGAACTGGTCGAACAACGTCTACAACCTGGTCACCAAGCGCGCCGTCGCCTACGAGGGCGCGACCATGGAGTGGGTCGACGGCAACCTCGGCTCCAAGGTGACGATGAAGTACCCGGCGGTCTACCTCATGGGCGAGCACGCCAAGGGCGAGACCCTGTCCATCGCCTTCGCCGGCGAGGGCCAGCACCAGGACGCCGGTTCCAAGATGGTCCACATGGCGCCGAACACCTCGTCCAACATCGTCTCCAAGTCGGTGGCGCGCGGTGGCGGCCGGACCTCCTACCGCGGTCTGGTCGAGATCGGCGAGGGCGCCGCGGGCTCCAAGTCCAACGTGCTGTGTGACGCCCTGCTGGTGGACACCATCTCCCGGTCGGACACCTACCCCTACGTCGACGTCCGCGAGGACGACGTCTCCATGGGCCACGAGGCGACCGTCTCCAAGGTCAGCGAGGACCAGCTGTTCTACCTGATGGCCCGCGGTCTGTCCGAGGACGAGGCCATGGCGATGATCGTGCGCGGCTTCGTCGAGCCGATCGCCCGTGAGCTGCCGATGGAGTACGCACTGGAGCTGAACCGGCTGATCGAGCTGCAGATGGAAGGCGCGGTCGGCTGACCCGGGCCTCCACGCAGCGACTGACTCCCTGAGAACGCAGAAAGCGAGCTAGACGACAGCCATGGCTGAGGCTCAGAACATCCCGGCGGGTTCCACGACCACCGGCTCCATCGCGGTGGCCGCGGAGTCCACCGTCGCCACCCGGATGAGCGCCCCGCCGTCCTACGACGTGGCGGACTTCCCGGTGCCGCACGGCCGCGAGGAGGAGTGGCGGTTCACGCCCCTCGCGCGCCTGAAGGGCCTGCAGGACGGCTCCGCCGTGGCCGGCGGTCCGGACTTGAAGATCGACATCACCGCGCCCGAGGGCGTCACGCACGAGCTGGTCGACCGCGCCGACCCGCGGGTCGGCAAGGCCGGCAAGCCCGTCGACCGGGTCGCCGCCCAGGCGTACAGCTCGTTCGAGAAGGCCTCGGTGGTCACGGTCCCCAAGGAGACCGTGCTCAGCGAGCCGATCCGGATCTCCGTGCACGGCGAGGGCGGCACCGCCTTCGGCCACCAGGTCATCGAGCTCGGTGCGTTCGCCGAGGCGGTCGTGGTCATCGACCACACCGGTGACGCGGTGCTCGCCGCCAACGTCGACTACCTCCTCGGTGACGGCGCCAAGCTGACCGTCGTCTCCGTCCAGGACTGGGACGAGTCGGCCGTCCACACCGGCCAGCACAACGCCCTGGTCGGCCGGGACGCCACCTTCAAGTCCGTGGTCGTCACCTTCGGCGGCGACCTGGTCCGGCTGCACCCGCGCGTCACGTACGCCGGCCCCGGCGGTGAGGCCGAGTTCTACGGCCTGTACTTCACCGAGCAGGGCCAGCACCACGAGCACCGCCTCTTCGTCGACCACGAGGCGTCCAACTGCCGCTCGCACGTGACCTACAAGGGCGCGCTGCAGGGCGAGGACGCGCACGCCGTGTGGATCGGCGACGTCCTGATCCGCGCCTCGGCCACCGGCACGGACACCTACGAGCTCAACCGCAACCTCGTCCTCACCGACGGCGCGCGGGTCGACTCGGTGCCCAACCTGGAGATCGAGACCGGTGAGATCGTCGGCGCCGGCCACGCCTCGGCGACCGGCCGCTTCGACGACGAGCAGCTCTTCTACCTGATGGCCCGCGGCATTCCCGCCGAGGAGGCCCGCCGGCTGGTCGTGCGCGGCTTCTTCGCCGAGCTGGTCCAGCAGATCGGTCTGCCGGACGTCGAGGAGCGCCTGATGAGCAAGATCGAGGCCGAGCTGGAAGCGTCCGCGGTATGAGCTACGTACGCGCAGCGGCGCTGAGCGAGCTGGAGGAGGACACCCCGAAGCGGGTGGAGATCGACGGCACGCCCATCTCGCTGGTCCGCACCGAGGGCGAGGTGTTCGCGATCAACGACATCTGCTCGCACGCGAACGTCTCCCTCTCCGAGGGCGAGGTCGAGGACTGCTCGATCGAGTGCTGGCTGCACGGTTCGAGCTTCGACCTGCGCACCGGAAAGCCGTCCGGCCTCCCCGCGACGCGCCCCGTCCCCGTATACCCCGTAAAGATCGAAGGGGACGACGTGCTCGTCTCCGTCACCCAGGAGTCCTGAGTCACCCATGGCAACGCTTGAGATCCACGACCTGCACGTCTCCGTCGAGGCCGAGAACGGCCAGCGCGAGATCCTGAAGGGCGTCGACCTGACCGTGAAGCAGGGCGAGACGCACGCCATCATGGGCCCCAACGGCTCCGGCAAGTCGACGCTCGCCTACTCCCTCGCGGGTCACCCCAAGTACACGATCACCAGCGGCACCGTCACCCTCGACGGCGAGGACGTCCTTGCGATGTCCGTCGACGAGCGCGCCCGGGCCGGCGTCTTCCTCGCCATGCAGTACCCGGTCGAGGTCCCCGGCGTCTCCGTCTCGAACTTCCTGCGCACCTCCGCCACCGCGATCCGCGGTGAGGCCCCCAAGCTGCGGCTGTGGGTCAAGGAGGTCAAGGAGGCCATGGAGCGCCTGAACATGGACCCCGCCTTCGCGGAGCGGAACGTCAACGAGGGCTTCTCCGGCGGTGAGAAGAAGCGCCACGAGATCCTCCAGCTGGAGCTGCTCAAGCCGGCCATCGCGATCCTCGACGAGACCGACTCCGGTCTGGACGTCGACGCGCTGCGCATCGTCTCCGAGGGCGTCAACCGCGTCCGCGAGACCGGCCAGGTCGGCACCCTGCTGATCACTCACTACACGCGCATCCTGCGCTACATCAAGCCCGACCACGTCCACGTCTTCGCCAACGGGCGGATCGCCGAGTCCGGCGGCCCGGAGCTGGCGGACAAGCTGGAGGCCGAGGGCTACGAGGCATACGTGAAGGGTGGTACGACCGCGTGACACAGCTGCCGGGCCTCCTCGACACAGAGGCGATCCGTAAGGACTTCCCCCTCCTGGACCGCCAGGTCCACGACGGCCGGAAGATCGTGTACCTGGACAACGCGGCGACCTCGCAGAAGCCGCGCCAGGTCCTCGATGCCCTGAACGCCTACTACGAACGTCACAACGCCAACGTCCACCGCGGCGTGCATGTGCTCGCCGAGGAGGCCACGGCGCTGTACGAAGGCGCCCGTGACAAGGTCGCCGCCTTCATCAACGCGCCGAGCCGCAACGAGGTGATCTTCACCAAGAACGCCTCGGAGTCGCTCAACCTCGTGGCGAACATGCTCGGCTGGGCCGACGAGCCCTACCGCGTGGACCGCGAGACCGAGATCGTCATCACGGAGATGGAGCACCACTCCAACATCGTCCCGTGGCAGCTGCTCTCGCAGCGCACGGGTGCGCAGCTGAAGTGGTTCGGCCTGACCGACGACGGCCGCCTGGACCTTTCGAACATCGAAGAGGTCATCACCGAGCGGACGAAGATCGTCTCGTTCACGCTGGTCTCCAACCTCATGGGCACCTTCAACCCGGTCGAGACGATCATCCGGCGGGCCCAGGAGGTCGGCGCGCTGGTCTGCATCGACGCCTCGCAGGCCGCCCCGCACATGGTGCTGGACGTGCAGGCGCTGCAGGCCGACTTCGTGGCCTTCACCGGCCACAAGATGTGCGGCCCGACCGGCATCGGCGTCCTGTGGGGCCGCCAGGAGCTGCTGGAGGACCTGCCCCCGTTCCTGGGCGGCGGCGAAATGATCGAGACGGTGTCCATGCACTCCTCGACGTACGCGCCGGCGCCGCACAAGTTCGAGGCCGGTACGCCCCCGATCGCCCAGGCCGTCGGCCTCGGCGCGGCCGTGGACTACCTCACCTCGATCGGCATGGACAAGATCGCCGCTCATGAGCACGTGATCACCGAGTACGCCGTCAAGCGGCTGCTGGAGGTCCCGGACCTGCGGATCATCGGCCCGAGCTCGGCCGAGGACCGCGGGGCGACGATCTCCTTCACGCTCGGCGACATCCATCCGCACGACGTGGGTCAGGTGCTCGACGAGCAGGGCATCGCGGTCCGGGTGGGCCACCACTGCGCACGGCCGGTGTGCCTGCGCTACGGAATTCCTGCGACCACGCGAGCGTCGTTCTATCTGTACTCCACGCCGGCCGAGGTCGATGTCCTGGTCGAGGGTCTGGAGCACGTGCGGAACTTTTTCGGATGATCACGCACAGCGGATGAGGACGAGGACTGACTGAGCCGTGAAGCTGGATTCGATGTACCAGGACGTCATCCTGGACCACTACAAGCACCCCCATGGGCGCGGTCTGCGGGACGGCGACGCCGAGGTGCACCACGTCAACCCGACCTGCGGCGACGAGATCACGCTGCGGGTCCGGCTCGACGGCGCGACGATCGAGGACGTGTCCTACGAGGGGCAGGGCTGTTCCATCAGCCAGGCCAGCGCGTCGGTGCTCAATGACCTCCTGGTGGGCAAGGAGCTCGGCGAGGCGCAGAAGATCCAGGAGATGTTCCTGGAGCTGATGCAGTCCAAGGGCCAGGTGGAACCGGATGATGCCATGGAGGAGGTGCTGGAGGACGCGGTGGCGTTCGCCGGTGTCTCCAAGTACCCGGCGCGTGTGAAGTGCGCGCTGCTGAGCTGGATGGCCTGGAAGGACGCCACGGCCAAGGCCCTCTCCGAGGAGGCGAAGACCGCATGACCGACACCCCGACCACCACCAAGCCGGCCTCGGAGGAAGAGGTCCGCGAGGCGCTGTACGACGTCGTCGACCCCGAGCTGGGCATCGACGTCGTCAACCTCGGGCTGATCTACGGCATCCACATCGACGACGCCAACATCGCCACCATCGACATGACGCTGACCTCGGCGGCCTGCCCGCTGACCGACGTCATCGAGGACCAGGCGAAGTCCGCCACGGACGGCATCGTCAGCGAGCTGAAGATCAACTGGGTCTGGATGCCCCCGTGGGGCCCTGACAAGATCACCGACGACGGCCGCGAGCAGCTTCGCGCGCTGGGCTTCAACGTCTGATCGACGTCCGGCCGGACCCCGCAGAACCGCACAGACTTCACGGCCGTGCCCGCCAGTCACCACTGGCGGGCAC